>NZ_JBHVDH010000003.1:0-35675 GCF_042802855.1 Streptomyces sp. NPDC057445
GTCGCAATCCACACCAGGCCAGAAGGCCCTCACCCATTTCAAGATCCCTCAGCCGAGACCTGCCTCACCCGTCCACAACCTCCCGGGACAGAACAGCTAGTGCAGGTGTCGGGGGCGGTCCGCCACGACGGACCGCCCCCGGCTACGGGCTGATTCCCGCGTTCAGCTCCAGACGTTGCCCTGGTTCTGCGCGTGGGAGCCGTGCTGGCCCATGCCGAACTGGGCCGGCGCACCCTGTCCGATCTGCGCGTTCTGCGGCGGGAGGACCTCACTGGGCTGGACGAGGGCGAAGCCCTGTCCGAGGAAGCTGAGCTCCCAGCCCTCTCCGGTGTTGCCACGGCGGCGCCAGACGCCCGTGGAGTGCGTCTGGGACTGCATCTGCACCCGCAGCGAGGACGACCAGGCGACGATCGCGTCGGCGTCCGCGTTGACGTACTTGTCCGGGGTCACCTGCAGCATCAGGGGCTGTCCGGAGGTCATCAGTGCGACCTTGCCGCGCCCGGAGATGTTGAGCTGGTACTTGCCCGAGCCGGAGATGCCGTACTGGCTGTCCACCGCGATGACTTCGGTGTGCAGGGTGGAGTCGAGCGCCAGCACATAGGCGCTGTCGACGGTCATCCCTTCCTGATCGACATCCACCACGTGGATGTACTGCGCGAGGTTGGCGAAGTAGACCGTGCCCTGTCCGGAACAGCGCATCAGATCGAGACCCTCGCCCGTGCGGGCACGGGCGCGCCGCTGGCCCTGCGACTGGTACTCACCGTCGAAGTCGATCAGGCCCTGGTAGGCGACCATCGCGCCCTTGCGGGCGAGGACGTCGTCATGCCCGGTGAGCGCGACCCGTAGGAGCTGCGGGTTCTGGACGAGGTACCGCTCCTGGGACTGCTGTTCCGCGTAGCTGAAAAGCGGGCTCTGCATGGTGTGTTCTCGCTCCCCCTCAGCCCCGGATCCGCAGACGGTCGGTGCTGTCCTCACTTGGCTGTACGACGACGATGCCCTGGCCGGAGAAGGCCATCTGGTACGCCTCTCCGCTGCCCCGCCCGATGAGTGACGAGGCCTTGAAGCTGCGCTTGCCCTTCACCTTCAGGTTCGGTGACCAGGCGACCAGCGCGTCCGGGTCGACGTACGTCTCGTCCTCGCCGCGTCCGCAGTCGACGACGATCGGCGTACCGCGCGAGGTCATGGCGACCCAGCCGGTGCCCGCGACCGAGACGTTCCACAGGCCCTGGCCGGTGAACTTGGCAAGGCCCTTCACCCGCTCGACACCCCACTGGAGGTGTGCGTCGAAGGCGAGGAGATTGGTGCCGTTGACGGAGATCGAGTCGTTGTTGAGATTGACGACGACGACATCCGCGCCGTAGTCGGCGAGGTACAGCAGACCGTCGCCGGAGCACTTCATGATGGGCGCGCCCTCACCGGTCACCCACTGGGAGGCGGCCTGCCGGACCGCGGGCGGGTTGGGCTCGTACTGGATGAAGCCTTCGTAGGCGACCATCGAGCCGGCGCGCGCGTACAGGTCCTGGCCGGATGCCATGGCGACCTTGAGCATCGCGCGGCCGTGGTTCTCCATCCGGGCCACGACGGGCGTCGGGGCGTAGCCCGCGAGTTGCTGGTTCATTCTTCGGGCTCCCTCAGACCTCGTACGGCTGGACGACGATGAAGTTGCCGGGGGCGCCCCGGAACTGCAGGTTCACGGTCTCTCCGCTGTGGCCGGGGTACGCGTTGCGGCGGAGCCTGACCTGGCTGGAGAGGATCACCTGGGAGGCGGACGACCAGGCCACGACGGCGTTGGAGTCCGCGAACGTGGTGGGCGTGACCGGAAGGACCACGGGGATGCCGTGGGTCTTCACGATGACGGTGCCGGAGCCCTGGAACTGCATGGTGAACAGGGCGCCACCGGGGATGCCGTGGCCCTCGATACGGCGGACCTCGTACTGCAGCGATTCGTCGAACGCGAGGACGTTCTCCGCGGAGACGCAGATTCCGTCGCCCTGCAGCTCGATCGGGTGCAGATGCGCGGCCTCCTCGGCGAGGAAGACCTGCCCGCGGCCCGAGCAGCGCATCAGCTGCATCTCCTGGCCCGTGGCGTTGCCGACCACGCGACCGGCGAAACCGGCACTCTTGTAGCCGAATTCGACCTTGCCCTGGTACATGACCATGCTGCCCTGGCGGGCGAGCACGGGCGTGCCGCCCATCGCCAGGTCGACCCGCATGAGCTGCTGGTTCTGCGGAGTCCAGCGCTGGCCGGTCGGCAGCTCCTTGTACGGCTGCAGGGCCGCCTGGAGTCCGCCTCCACCCTGCGGAACTCCTTGCGGGACTCCCTGCTGGCCGCCGTAAGGAGCGGGCTGCTGGCCGAAGGGAGCGGGAGCGCCGGGGCCCTGACCGGGCATCTGGCCAGGGGCGTGCCCGGGAACCTGCCCGAACTGCGGCTGCTGCGGGGCAGCGTACGGGGCCGGCGGTGCCTGCGGCGGAACCGTACCGGCGGGCGGCGTCATCGGCGCGACGATCGTCGGAGCCGAATGGATCTGCGGATTCACCGGTGCGGGATGCGGGGCCGGGGCCGGTGGGGCGCCGAACGACGGAGCCGGGGCAGGGGCAGGCGCCGGCGGGGCGAACCCGGGCGCGGCCTGCTGCGGCTGCTGCGCCGCCGGCTGCTCCTCGGCGACCTCGCCGCCGAAGTTCTTCAGCAGCGCGTCGAGACCGCCGTCGAAGCCCTGACCGACAGCGGCGAACCGCCACACGTCCTTGAGATAGAAGTCGCCCAGCATCACGGCACGTTCGGTGGAGAACTCCGAGCCGGTGAAGGCGTACCTGACCACCTCCTCGCCACCCGCCACGATCCGGATGTACCCGGGGCCGATCTGCGACATCTGCCCGGCGCCGTCGATCGTCGCGGTGAACGAGAGTTTGTGGATGTCCGCCGGGACGCGGTCCAGGGTGACCCGGAACGACTCGGTGTCACCGGCCTGCGCACCGAGCAGCTGGATCGACTCCTCTGGCGACTTCGGCTGGTTGAAGAAGATGAAATACCGGTCGTCGGAAAGCTGCTCATTGGCATCGAGGCCGAAGCAGCTGATGTCGAAGGTCAGCCCGGGCGCGGCGATCTGCACACCTACGTACAGATCGGTCCCCGGTGTCAGATCACTGATCTTGGCCTTGTGGCCTCGTTGGAATTCCCTGGCCATGCGTAACGACCGTCCCCCATCCCGACGAAATGTGAATACGTCGCGCCAGGCTAACCGCTACGAACGACATTGAGCCAAGTCGGGACACTTTCGGTACAGGATCGACGGACGTCACTCTCCGCGTGCGACGGGCAGATGCGGGAGACGGTCCGCGGCGACCACACCTTCGAGATAGCCGCGCGCCCGCTCGGTACGCGGATAGGCCTCGAGGAGCCGCCAGAAGCGCGGCCCGTGCCCCGGCACGAGCAGGTGCGCGAGTTCATGGACGAGCACGTAGTCGACCACGTACTCCGGCATGCCCTGCAGACGGTGCGACAGCCGGATGCTGCCCTCCGCCGGAGTGCAGGACCCCCAGCGGGTGTTCTGGTTGGTCACCCAGCGCACCGAGGTGGGCCGGGCGCGTCCGCCGAAGTACTGCTCGGACAGCCGCTCGGCGCGCTCGGCCAGTTCCGCGTCACCGAGAGTGCGCTTGCTCTCCTGCGCCGCGAGTTTGTCGAGCATCACCGTCACCCAGCGCCGCTCTTCCGCCTCCGACATGCGCGCGGGGATGAGCACGATCGTCCGGTCGCCCTCACGGTAGGCGGAGACCGTCCTGCTGCGCCTGGCGCTCCTGCGGACCTCGACGGCGCTTGTCGCGGAGGAGCAGGGCGCATGTCGGGTCATGCGGTGCTGCTGGCTTTCGGCACTGAGCGGTCGGTCGGCGGACACGCCCCGAAACTTACCTGCTGCCAGTGGGGGAAGTCCCGCCTCCGGGTCGGTTCGAACTTGATCCACTCGACGGCGTGCACCATTTGAACGACTAATACCCGATGCCTGTGGACAACTTTCCGCGCCTGCTGCCGGGGACCTGCATTCTGATGCGGGAAAGATCCGCCGGAAAGATCACGGGCGGAACGGCAACGGAACGTGGTCCGGACGAACAGGACCAGGACGGGGCGGATATGCATCCGATGGTGAAGCCGGCGCTTCGGCGTGCCTGGCGGGATCTTCGATATGTGCAGTTCGGTGCGTCGCAGGCGCACGCGGTGGTGGTCGGTCCGGTGGACACGGCGAGCGGGACTCTCCTCTCGCTCCTCGACGGGACGCGCGGACTGCCGCGGCTGCGGGAGGAGGCCAGGGCGGCCGGCCTGCCCGACGGGCAGGTGGACCTGCTGCTGTCCCGACTGACCCAGGCGGGTCTCGTCGACGACGCGACGGGCGGCGGACCGCAGGCCGAGGCGTTACGGCAAGGGGCCGGCGCCACGCTCGACCGGTTGCGCCCCGACCTCTCCTCGCTCTCGGTCGTCCATCCGGAACCGGGCGGCGCCATGGCCCGGTTGGCCGCGCGGGGTGCGATGCGCGTTCAGGTCCGGGGCGCGGGCAGAGTGGGGGCGGCGGTGGCGGCGGTGCTGTCCGCCTCGGGTGTCGGTCAGGTCGAGGTGCTGGACGGGGGACGTGCGGAACCCTGGGACGTGGCGCCCGGCGGGCTGCCGAAGGAGGCGGTGGGTGAGCGCAGGGACGCGGCGGCAGGCCGGCTCGTGCGAGGGTCGGCCCCGGGGAAGCTTCCGCGCCGGGTGCGCCGCCCGCCCGGTGCTCCCCCGCTGGACGAGCCCGCACTCTCGCTGATCGTCGTCGCCCCGCGGGACGGTCTCGCGGCGTACGCACCCGACCGTGCGGCGTCCGGCGAGTGGATCGCCACCGGAACTCCTCATCTCTATGCGGGGGTTCTCGAGGCCACCGGTGTGGTGGGGCCGCTCGTACTGCCGGGAGGCAGCGCCTGCGCAGGGTGTCTGGAGCTGACCCGTGCCGAGCGGGATCCGGCATGGCCCCGGATGCTGGCGCAGTGGCGCTCGGGCCGCCGGGACACGGTGGCCGGCCCCTGCGACCTGTCACTCGCGACCGCGGTGGCGGGGCTGGCGGCGGCACATGCCCTGGCATTCCTGGACGGGGATCTGCCAACGAGCACCGGCGCGCGCTGGGAGGCGTCGCTGCCACTGCTGGAGTGGAGATCCGAGCAGTTCAAGGGCCATCGCGACTGTAGCTGCGGTGCGGTTGGGCAGACTGAGGGGGAGCGCGCCTCGGGGGCCGGGACGCCGCAGGACACAATGGCCGGGTAACCGCCGCACGCGGCACGGCAGTCTGGGATTTGGAGGGGCGCAATGTCTGATCTTCCCCGGAAGGCGGTCACCCGTACCGCCAAGTTGGCCGCGCTGCCGCTCGGCTTCGCCGGCCGCGCCACCTGGGGCCTGGGCAAGCGGATAGGCGGCAAGTCCGCGGAGATCGTGGCCAGGGAGCTGCAACAGCGGACGGCTGAGCAGCTGTTCAAGGTGCTCGGTGAGCTCAAGGGCGGGGCGATGAAGTTCGGACAGGCCATGTCCGTCTTCGAGTCGGCGCTGCCCGAGGAGATCGCCGGCCCCTACCGCGCCGCGCTGACCAGGCTCCAGGACGCGGCTCCCCCGATGCCGACGAGCACGATCCATGAGGTGCTGGTGCAGCGGCTGGGCGAGAACTGGCGCGAGCTTTTCCTGGAGTTCGACGACAAACCCGCCGCCGCCGCGTCGATCGGCCAGGTTCACCGCGCCGTCTGGCACGACGGACGCGATGTCGCGGTGAAGGTGCAGTACCCGGGGGCCGGCGAGGCCCTGCTCTCGGACCTGTCGCAGTTGAGCCGGTTCGCCCGGCTGTTGGGTCCGCTGATTCCGGGTATGGACATCAAGCCGCTGATCACCGAGCTCCGGGACCGGGTCTCGGAGGAACTGGACTACGGGCTGGAGGCGCGGGCCCAGCGGGAGCACGCGGCTGAGTTCGCGGACGATCCGGATGTGGTGGTGCCGGACGTGGTCCACCAGGGCGACCAGGTGCTGGTGACCGAGTGGCTCGACGGGATACCGCTCGCCGAGGTCATCAACGAAGGCACACAGCAGCAGCGGGACCGCGCCGGCCAGCTGCTGGCTCGCTTCCTCTTCTCCGGCCCCGCCCGCACGGGGCTGCTGCACGCCGATCCCCACCCGGGCAACTTCCGGCTGCTCCCCGCGGACGACGGGGACGACGGCGAGGACTCCGGTGCCTGGCGGCTGGGGGTGCTGGACTTCGGCACCGTCGACCGGCTCCCGGGCGGCCTGCCGGGGACCATAGGCGAGTCGCTGCGGATGACCCTGGAGGGCGAGGCCGAGGCGGTCTATGTGCTGCTGTGCGAAGAGGGTTTCGTCAAGGATTCGATCGATCTCGACCCTGACACCGTGCTCGAGTATCTGCTGCCGATCATCGAACCGGCCGAGGCCGACTCCTTCACCTTCACCCGTGGCTGGATGCGGAACCAGGCGGCGCGGATCGCCGATCCCCGTTCTCCCGCGCACCAGCTGGGCAAGCAGCTCAACCTGCCGCCCGCGTATCTGCTGATCCATCGAGTGACGCTGAGCACCATAGGGGTGCTTTGTCAGCTGAACGCGACGGTGCGGCTCCGCGACGAGCTGGAGGCATGGCTGCCGGGCTTCCTTCCGGAGGCGGCGGAGGCGGCCCTGGCGACAGACGGGGAGGAACTGGTCGCCGAGGCCTGAGCCGACGGCGGCGTCAACGGGCGCTGCGGGTGTCGCACTGGCGCTCCGTCAGCGCAGGATCCTCAGCGCCGTTGCGTCACGGCCGCCCGGTATCGGGGCCGGTCCGGTAGGGCTGACGGTCCGGCCGGCCCTCACCGGTGGTCCGCTACCACCAGGCGGAGTCGAGCCGTCCCTCGATGGCCCTGATGTTGGCGCGGGCACAGGTGTCGCAGAAGTAGTGGCGTCGGCCGTTTTCCACGGAGCAGGTCCAGGTCGGTGGGTTTCCGTCGGCGACCTTGCCGCACCGGGAACACACGACGTTCTCGGCACCCGGGCGGACAGGGTGATGAGTCTGCTGGTCCACCTCGTGACGATAACCCCATGCGGGGCGGCCGGCAGGACAACGCACCGGTGAGGATGACGCACCGCGGGGGCCGGCCCGTTCGGACCGGCCCCCGCGGTGGGAGTTGTACGTGGCGAGTGGGCCCGGCTGTCGGCCAGGGCCTCTCGTTCGGATCTTGCCGGGCTCGCGTGCCTTGGCTCGCTGCCCGGCCTGATCCAGACGAAAGACCTCAGGACATGACGGCCATGGCCAGCGCGCGGCGGGCACGCAGCGACACGCGCTCGGCGCGCTGCTGCATACGCCGGGCGGCGACCAGGCGCGCGGCCTGGCGTCCCGCCTCGGCTTCCCGCTGGCGCTGATGCATATGAGCACGCGCCAGGGCTTCTGGGATGAGTTGCATTTCGCGGGTCCTGTTCTGACGCGAGGCGTTCGCGCCGATGGTGGTGACGGCTGGGGTGGCGGAGCCTGACGGCTCGCTCGCGGAAGAGGTCATCGGGGCCAGCTTCTGGGGATCGTGCGTGAGGGGGCGGTCGATGGTTCCGGTGATGTTCATGCGGCAACCGGGTTCTTGCGCGGGCGACCACGCGGCCGCTTCCGGGCAACGACGACGCCCTGGACGAAGAGCTCTCCGCCCCAGACACCCCACGGCTCACGCCGCTCCTTGGCGCCTGCAAGGCAGGCCTCCATCAGCGGGCAGGTCCGGCACAGGGACTTGGCGTACTCGACATCGGCCGGCGACTCGGCGAAGAAGACCTCCGGGTCGTAGGAACGGCAGGGGACGGGCACGCCGAGGTTCTCGATGGCGTCGTCCAGCGCGGTCAGCGCGGTGAGCGGGGTCAAGGTGGAGTCCTCCGTGAGGCCGGGCGGGGGGATCGTTTCGGAAGGCGGTACGGACGGGGCGTGCGCTTCGAGTTGCACGGTGGTGTTTTCCTCGTCTGGTCGTTCCGGTCTGTTGACCGGGCTTCAGCTGGTACCGGGTCTTGCTGGTCCCGAGGCCCCTTCGCTCTGTTTCCTCATCGGGGAAAACAGAAGGGCCGCGGATCCCGGGTGGGGTTCCGCGGCCCTGAAGGCGCCGGCCTGATCCTGGATCAGGCTGGATCACTCCAGGGTTCGAGCCCACGGAAGGCCCACATCGTGTGGTGCTGCGTCGTCTGCTTCTTGGTGCTGCCGGCACTGGCCGCCGCAAAGGCATAGGCCTTGGCCTCTGCCGCTGCTACTCCTGCTTCCAGTGCCTTGGTCGGTCGCTCATTGCGCTCCCGGACGGGCAGACCCGCAGGGAGAGAGACCGGAAGCACGGCCGAGAAGCCGGACATACCGGTGCCAATGAACGCCGAACCGGAGAGGCCGAGCGAGCAGGCGGAGACGACCGAGCGATCGGTCATTTTGACGGTGGTGCAGTTGAAGCTGGTGTTGATGCTGATCACTGGAATCGCCTCCTCTCGGCGTCTCTGGGACCGGCCGGGGCCGATCGCGCTATTCGGATAAGTACAGCACGAGGACAGGGCTTCGGAGAAGCCGCCGTTCCCGTGGTTAAGAACCTATGGGGATGACTGGTGCGGGCGCAAACTATTTTTTCGACGAGTTTGTATCAGTCCTCCTCGTCGCCCCCTCCAACCTCCTGACCTGTACAGATGGACAGGACATCGGCTCCGAAACGCTCCAGCTTGCGTCCGCCGACTCCCGGGATGGCGGACAGCTCACCCTCGTCGGCCGGCACGGCTTCGGCGATCGCCATCAGCGTCTTGTCGGTGAAGACGCAGTACGCGGGCTGGCCCAGCTCCCTGGCCTGCTCGCTGCGCCACTCACGCAGCCGCTCGTACAGCGCCTCGTCCATGTCGGAAGGACAGTCCTCACAGCGCATCAGTTTCATCTCACCCGCGTCGGTGAGCGTTTTGCCGCACACCCGGCACAGCACCGGCCCCCGCCGCTTGCGCCGTCCGGAGGATCCCCCCGCGCGCTCGATGCCACCGGCGCCGCCCGCGCCGCCGGCGCCGGGCGCCGCAGAGCCCGGTCGCAGCCCGGCCAGGAAACGGGTGGGGCGGCGGGAGGCCCGGCCGCCCGGCGAACGGGACAGCGCCCAGGACAAGGACAGATGGAGCCGGGCGCGGGTGACCCCGACGTAGAGCAGCCGACGCTCCTCCTCCACCTGCTCATCGGTCTTGGCGTAGGTGATCGGCATCATGCCTTCGGTCAGGCCCACCAGGAAGACGGCGTCCCATTCCAGGCCCTTCGCGGAGTGGAGCGAGGCGAGCGTCACACCCTGGATGGTCGGAGCGTGCTGGGCGGCCGCCCGCTCGTCGAGCTCGGCGACGAGATCGGCGAGGGTCGCCCCGGGCTTGGCGCGCGCGAAGTCCTCGGCGAGCCGCACCAGCGAGGCCAGGGACTCCCAGCGGTCCCTCACCGCGCCCGAACCGGCCGGGGGCTCGGTGGTCCAGCCCTTGGTGGACAGCACCGCACGCACCTGTGAGGGCAGATCCTCGACGTCGTCCAGCAGCGCGTCGTTCCCGCCGGCACGGGCGGCGCCGCGCAGCGCGACCCCGGCCTCGCGGACCTCGGCGCGCTCGAAGAACCGCTCGGCGCCACGCAGCTGGTACGGCACTCCCGCGTCGGCAAGGGCCTGCTCATAGACCTCGGACTGGGCGTTGACCCGGTAGAGCACCGCGATCTCGCCCGCCGGGACACCCGCGGCGATCAGATCGCGGATGCGGCGGGCGGTGCCCTCGGCCTCGGCGGGCTCGTCCGCGTACTCCGTGTAGGCGGGCTCGGGGCCCGGGTCGCGCTGCGAGACCAGCTCGAGCCGGTGCTCGGCCGCTCTGCCGCGGGCCTGGCGCAGCAGGCCGTTGGCCAGGTGCACCACCTGCGGGGTCGAGCGGTAGTCCCGGACGAGCTTCACCACCGTGGCGTTCGGGTGGCGGGTGCGGAAGTTCAGCAGATGGTCCGGCGTGGCCCCGGTGAAGGAGTAGATCGTCTGGCTGGCGTCCCCGACGACGCACAGGCTCTCCCGGTCGCCGAGCCACAGCTCCAGCAGACGCTGCTGAAGCGGCGACACGTCCTGGTACTCGTCCACCACGAAGTGCTGGTACTGGCGGCGGATCTGATCGGCGATGTCGTGGCGGTCCTGGAGGATGCCGACCGTGAGCAGCAGAACGTCCTCGAAGTCGATGACCGAACGGTCGCGCTTCAACTGCTCGTACAGCGCATAGATCTGGCCGATCTCGGCCGGGTCGCGCGGGGCGTCCCTCAGCGCCTTGGCAACAGCGGCGGGATAGTCGGCGGGCACGGTCTGGGTGACCTTGGCCCACTCGATCTCGCTGGTCACGTCCCTGAGCTCATTGCGGTCGAGCCGGATCCGGCAGCGCGCCGCGGCCTCGGCGACCAGCTGGATCTTCCGCTCCAGCAGTCTCGGCAGCTCGCCGCCCACGACTTTCGGCCAGAAGTACTGGAGCTGGCGCAGGGCCGCGGAGTGGAAGGTGCGGGCCTGCACTCCGCCGGCACCGAGCTGTCGCAGCCGGCCGCGCATCTCCCCCGCGGCACGGTTGGTGAAGGTGACGGCCAGCACACTCGCGGGCTGGAGTATGCCCGCCCGCACCCCGTACGCGATGCGATGGGTGATCGCCCGCGTCTTGCCGGTACCGGCGCCCGCCAGGACGCACACCGGACCGGTCAGGGCGGTCGCGACCTCGCGCTGCTCGGGGTCGAGCCCGTCGAGCACCGCGTCCGCCGAATCGGGGACCTGAGGGAAGAGAGAGGAGTGCGTTGCTGCTGTCACCCCGCCATGCTGCCAGGTTCCATGAGATCACCGGGACGGTTGTCCACAGGGGAACGGGCCCGGTCGTACCAATACTCCGGTCGTACGGATACGGGAATGAGGGCGGCATCGCGTACGTTCGACTACGCGGACAACCCCACGAGCCGGAGAGCGGGAGAAGAAGATGCAGGGATCTCTGACGATGTACAGCACGACCTGGTGCGGCTACTGCCGTCGGCTGAAGAGCCAGCTGGACCGGGAAGGCATCTCGTACGTCGAGATCAACATCGAGAACGACCCGCAGTCCGCGGCGTTCGTGGAGCAGGCCAACGGCGGCAACCAGACGGTTCCCACGGTTCTGGTCGTCCCGCCCGACGGCGGCGAGAACATCGTCATGACCAACCCGAGCCTGGCCCAGGTGAAGCAGGCTCTCGCAGTCTGACGTCGCACCGCCCACCTCTGCGCTGCGCCCCCTCCGGTCGGAGTACCGGTGGGGGCGGCGCTGTTCGGGGCCGGGCCACACCTCCGGGAACGCAGTACGGGCCCAGCGGGCGGATGCGCCATCCCGTCCGTGCGGGCCCCAACAGGGGAGAGCGGGCCCGCCCAAGGAGTGACCGGCCCGGCCGGCCGGACTGAGGCCGGCCGGTTCATGGGAGTGATCTCCTCATGACCACCACGATGCGCGCCGTGCGCGCCCACAGGCGCGGCGGCCCTGAACAGTTCGTCTACGAATCGGCGCCGCGTCCCGAACCAGGGCCGGGCGAAGTGCTCGTCGCGGTACGCGCCGCCTCCATCACCGCCGGTGAGCTCGACTGGGACGCGACCTGGACGGACAGTTTCGACGGGACGGGCCAGGACCGTACGCCGACCGTTCCCTCGCACGAGCTCTCGGGCGTGGTGGCCCAGGTCGGCACCGGGGTGACCGACCTCGCGACCGGCGACGAGGTCTACGGGCTCATCCCGTTCACCCGCGACGGTGCGGCGGCCGAGTATGTCTCCGTCCCCGCGAATCTGCTGGCCTCCAAGCCGGGCGTGCTGGACCACGACAGCACGGCGGCCGTACCGCTCGCCGCCCTCACCGCATGGCAGGCGCTCGTCGATCATGCCGCCCTGCAGCCGGGACAGCACGTGCTCGTCCACGGCGGGGCCGGAGGGGTCGGCACCTTCGCGGTACAGATCGCCGTGGCCCTCGGCGGGCGGGTGACCGCCACCGCCTCGGCGCGTGACCAGGACTTCGTCACCGGCCTCGGCGCGGAGCGGGTCGTCGACTACAGGTCCGAACGCTTCGAGGATCTGGTGCGGGACGCCGACGTGGTGCTCGACCTCGTCGGCGGCGAGACGCTGGACCGTTCCTGGGCGACGCTGCGTCCGGGAGGAATCCTGGTCAGCGTCGTGCAGCCGCCGGACCAGGAGACGGCCGCGGCCCGCGGCGTACGCGCGCTGTTCTTCATCGTCCGGCCCGACCGGGCCGGCCTCGTGGCCATCACCGAGCTGATCGACGAGGGCAGGCTGGCGCCCGTGGTGGACCGCGTGGTGCCGCTCAACGAGACCCGGTCGGCGTACGAGGCGCTCGCGACGGAACACCCGCGCGGAAAGGTCGTCCTCCACGTCGACCACAAGGCGAAAGCCTGACGGCCCCGGCCCGGCGGAAAGCCCTACCCGGCCGTGCCGGGCCTGGGCAGGGGCTTGCCGTACCAGAGCTCGATGAGTCGGGCCGCGATGGAGATCCCGTAGGGAGGCAGCACCTCCCCCGACTCGAAGGCGCCCCGCAGGTCCTCCCGCGAGAACCAGCGGGCCTCCTGGATCTCCTCGCCGTCCACGTGGATCTCCGACGACGTGGCACGGGCCATGAAGCCGAGCATCAGGCTGGAGGGGAAGGGCCAGGGCTGGCTGGCCACGTACTCGACCTCGCCGACCGTGACACCGGCCTCCTCGTACACCTCGCGGATCACCGACTGCTCGATCGACTCGCCCGGCTCGACGAAACCGGCGAGCGTCGAGAAGCGGCCCTCCGGCCAGTGCACCTGACGGCCCAGCAGTGCGCGGTCCTCCTCGTCCGTGACCAGCATGATCACGGCGGGGTCGGTACGCGGATAGTGCTCGGCGCCACAGGCGGGGCAGCGGCGGATGTGGCCCGCGGCGGCGATGATCGTGCGCTCGCCGCAGCGGGAGCAGAAACGGTGGAGCCGCTGCCAGTTCTCCAGGGCGACCGCGTGCACCATCAGGCCCGCGTCGCGCGGCGAGAGGAGCAGGCCGGCCTCGCGCAGCCCTGCGGGTCGCGCGGACTGGTCCATGCGCCCCGGCAGGGCGTCCTTCTGCAGTGCGAAGTAGCTGACGCCGTCCTCGTCGGTGCCCAGGAAGTAGCGGTGGGTCTCGGTGACAGGGGCCTCGAAGGCCGGGGTCATGACGAGCTCGGTACCGCCGTCGGGGGTGTCGTCGATGAGCACCTGCCCGCCGGAGACCACGAACACACGGGTCGTCGGGTGGCTCCACGCCGCCGCCAGCCAGGCCTCGTCGAGTCGGTGGTGCGCCGCGCGGTCGATGCCGCTGGGCGCCGTGAGGCCGATCGGACGGCCGTCGGCGACGTGATTGAAGGTGCTCACAAGTACTTCCCACTCCCCCGGGGTTTACGGTGTTCTGTCAGCGGAGGGCGACGGCCAGGTCGCCCCACAGGTACGCGGCGGTCTCGACGCCCTTGAGCAGCAGGTCCAGTTCGACCTTCTCGTTGGGCGCGTGCCACCCGTCGGACGGTACGGAGATACCCAGGAACAGCACCGGCGCACCGAGCACGTCCTGAAGATCCGCGGCAGGGCCGGAACCACCCTCGCGGGTGAAGCGGATCTTCGCGCCGTCGAAGGCACGGCTCATGGACCGGGCGACGGACTGCAGAGCAGGGTGGTCCAGCGGTGTCAGGCAGGGACGGGTCGCGGCGCCGAAGGTGATCTCGTGCCGGATTCCCGCGGGGATCAGGGACGCGACCCAGTTGCGGACCGCCTCCTCGACACGGTCCGGGTCCTGGCCGGCGACCAGGCGGAAGGAGAGCTTCAGCCGGGCGGACGACGGAATGATCGTCTTTCCGCCGGGCCCCTGGTAGCCGCCGCCGATGCCGTTGACCTCGGCGGTCGGCCGCGCCCAGATGCGCTCCAGGGTGGAGTAGCCGGCCTCGCCGGACGTCGCGTACGACTTGGCGGTACGAAGCCACTCGGCCTCGTCGAAGGGCAGCTCGGAGAGCAGCTCGCGCTCCGTCCCGGTCAGCTCCGCGATGCCGTCGTGGAAGCCGGGGATCGCGATGTGCTCGTTCTCGTCGTGCAGCGCCGCGACCAGGCGGGCGGCGGCCGTGGCCGGGTTGGGCACCGCGCCGCCGAAGGAACCGGAGTGGATGTCCTGGTCGGGGCCGTACAGCGCGATCTCGCAGTCGGCCACGCCCCGCATGCCCGTGCAGACGGTGGGCGTGGTCTCGGACCACATGCCGGTGTCGGAGACGATCACGGCATCGGCGGCGAGTCGGTCCCGGTGCCGCTCCACGAGGGCGCGGAAGTGGGGCGAGCCGGACTCCTCCTCACCCTCGACGAGGAGCTTCAGGTTGACGGCGGGGGCCGTGCGGCCGGTGGCGGCGAGGTGGGCCCGCACTCCCAGGGTGTGGAAGAAGACCTGGCCCTTGTCGTCGGCCGCTCCGCGTGCGTACATCCGGCCGTCCTTGACGACCGGCTCGAACGGGTCGGTGTGCCAGCCGTCCTCGCGGGCCGCGGGCTGCACATCGTGGTGACCGTATACGAGCACGGTCGGGGCGTCCGGGAGTCCGGAGGGCCACTCGGCGAAGACCGCGGGAGCACCGTCCGTCTCCCAGATCTCGGTGGTCGGGAAGCCGGTCTCCTTGAGCTTGGCCGCGAGCCATTCGGCGCTGCGCCGTACGTCCGCGTCGTGGTCCGGCCGGGCCGAGACGGACGGGATGCGCAGCCACTCGGCGAGGTCGTCGAGGAAGGCGGCGCGGTGCTGTTCTATGTACGTACGGACGGCGCTGTCCGGGGTCTCGCTCATGCTCCTGAGCCTATCCGGCGCCGGGGGCGGGTCCGCCCGCCCGGTCCTGAGCGGGCTCCGGGACGGGATCGTCGCCGTGGGCAGGGTCCTCGAGGAGGATGCGCTCCAGAGCGGCCCGGCCCGGTAGGCCTTCGGGGCGGACGATCTCCCCCGTGCGTACGTAGAGGAAGACGGCGTCGACGGATTCCGGCGGGAGGCCGTGCTGCTCGGCCCAGGCGAGCCGGTAGACGGCGAGCTGGAGCGGATCGGCGTCCCGCAGCCGGCCGGTCTTCCAGTCCACGATCTCGAACGCCCCGGTGGCCGCGTCGCGGTAGACCGCGTCGATACGGCCCCGGACGACGCGTCCCGCGAGGGTGAGCTGGATGGGCACCTCCACCCGGTAGGGGGTGCGGCGGGCGTACGGGGTGCGCTCGAAGGCCTCCTTGAGTGCGGCGAGGTCGCGCTCGTCGGTGATGTCCGCCTCGTCCGGGTCGTCCGGATCACGTCCCGGCAGTTCGTCGGGCCCCAGCATGGGCAGCGGCAGTTCCTCGAACCGCGACTCGACCCACGCGTGGAACCGGGTGCCCCGGCGGGCCGCCCGCTGCGGCGGGCGGGGCATCGGACGGGCCAGCTCCTGGGCGAAGCCGTCGGGGTCGGCGGCGAGGCGCAGCAACTGGGAGGCGGAGAGCGACGGGGGTACGGGAACGTCGCGTACGGAGGCACGTGCGCGGCGGAGCTCACCGGTGAGGGCGTCGAGATCGCGGTCCCAGGAGGCGATGGTGCGGGCGTCCTCGGGGGTGAGGGACGCGGAGGCGCGCCGTTGCGCGGGGAGGCGGGGCCGGTCGGCGTGAACGGCCGGGCCCGGGGCGTACCTCGGTTCTGGTTCGGGTGCGGGTTCTGGTTCTGGTTCTGGTTCTGGTTCCGGTTCCGGTGCGGCTACCGGTTCCGGGTCGGCGTCCTCGGGTGGCCATGGATCGTCCGGCCAGGGCTCCTCGTCCGGGTCGGTGAGCTCCTCCGGCCAGAGGTCGTCCCCGGGAGGCACGGGAGCGGTTCCGGACTCCGTGAGCGGGAGCGCCGTGGCGGTGTGCGCCATGACGGCAGGTTCCGCGGAAGCGGGTTCTCCGGAGGCGGGCCCGCCGAGAGCGGCGAGGTGGGCCAGCACCGTGTCCGCGGCCGCCCGGCGGCGCGCCATCGCCGTGGGGTCGAGGGGCAGCGGCCACGCATACTCCGCCGTCGCCCCGTGGAGCGCCGGGTTCTCCGCGTCCTCGTCCGGCTCTTCGGCCCATGCCTCGATCTCGCCGAAGCCGGCGGCGCAGTGGTCGTACAGGGCGCTCAGGAAGTCGGACGGCCCGCGGCGGCGCTTCTGGGTGGGCCCCCACCAGTGGGCCGAGCCGAGGAGCAGGGAGCGGGGCCGGGTGAAGGTCACATAGCCCAGGCGGAGTTCCTCGGTGTGCTGGTGGGCCTTCATCTCCTCCTTGAAGGCCCTGAGGCCCTTCGCGTCCCAGGACGCGACATCCGGCAGGGTGTCGGCGTCGCCGCGCAGCGCGTGGGGCAGGACCTTCGCCTGGGCGGTCCAGGACTCCCGGGCGCGGGTGCTCGGGAACTGGTCGGAGACCAGCCCGGGGACGGCGACCACGTCCCACTCCAGCCCCTTGGACTTGTGGGCGGTGAGGACCTTCACCGTGTTCTCGCCGCCGGGCAGCGCGTTGTCCAGGCCCTTCTCGTACTGCTCGGCGGTGCGCAGGAAGCCCAGGAAGGCGAGCAGGGTCGCCTCGCCGTCCAGGGAGGCGAAGGACGCCGCCGTGTCCAGGAAGTTGGCGAGGGTCTCGCGGCGGCGGGCCGCCAGGGCGTGCGGGGACGCGGACAGCTCGACCTCGAGTCCGGTGGTCGCGAGGACCCGGTGCAGGACGTCCATGAGGGGGTCGGCCAGGGAGCGGCGCAGGTCGCGGAGCTCCTGGGCGAGACGGGCGAACCGGACGCGCGCCTCCGCGGAGAACGGAAGGCCGTCGTCCACTCCGCCGGACTCGAGGAAGGTGTCGAGCGCGTCGGCGAGCGAGATCACCTCGGCGGGGTCCGTGCCCTCGACGGCAGTGGCCAGGCGACGGTCGGGGTCGTCGCCGTCGTCCTCCTGCGCACGGTGGACCAGGATGCGCGCACGGCGGCCCAGCAGGGCGAGGTCGCGGGGGCCGATGCGCCACCGCGGGCCCGTGAGCAGCCGTACGAGCGAGGCGTTCGCTCCCGGGTCCTGAAGGACCTCGCAGACGGCGACGAGGTCGGCGACCTCGGGCAGATGCAGCAGCCCGGAGAGCCCGACGACCTCCACGGGGACGTCACGGGCGACGAGCGCGCCCTGGATCGAGGCGAAGTCCCCCGCAGTGCGGCACAGGACCGCGATCTCGCCCGGCTCCTTGCCCGTGCGGACGAGGTGGGCGATCGAGTCGGCGAGCCACTCGATCTCCTCCGCGTGGGTGGGCAGCAGGGCGATCCGTACGGAACCGTCGCGCTCGGCACCGGGCGCCGGGCGCAGGGCCTCGACGCCTTCGTGCATCGCCCGCAGCGGTTCGGCGAGGCCGTTGGCGAGATCGAGCAGGCGCCCGCCGCTGCGGCGGTTCTCGCTGAGGGAGAAGCGGGTGGCGTGACTGCCGTCCGCGTAGGGGAAGTGCTCCGGGAAGTCGTCCAGGTTGGCCACGGACGCGCCGCGCCAGCCGTAGATCGCCTGGCAGGGGTCGCCGACCGCGGTGACGGCATGACCCGTGCCCCCGCCGAACAGGCCCGAGAGCAGCAGCCGCTGGGCGACGGACGTGTCCTGGTACTCGTCGAGCAGGACCACGCGGAACTCCTCCCGCAGGATGCGGCTCACCTCTGGGCGGGTGCGCGCGAGCTCCGCGGAGAGCGCGATCTGGTCACCGAAGTCCAGCAGGTCGCGGGACTGCTTCGCGGCGCGGTAGCGCACGACCAGGTCGAGCAGCTCACGGCGGGCGGCGGCCGCCTCGGGGATCTTGCGCAGATCGGCGTTGGTGAGCCTCGCGGACTCCAGGTCCCGCAGCAGCGCGGAGTCGTGGGCGAGCAGTTCCTCGGGGCGCACCAGATGCTCTGCGAGCTCCGCGTCGAGCGCGAGCAGATCGCTGACCAGGGCGGGGAAGGACTTGGCCAGCGCGGGGTACGGTCCCGGCGCCTCGCGCAGGACCCGCGCGGCGAGCTGAAAGCGGGTGGCGTCCGCGAGAAGCCGTGACGTCGGCTCCAGGCCGATGCGCAGACCGTGGTCGGTGAGGAGCTGCCCGGCGAACGCGTGGTAGGTGGAGATGCGCGGCTCGCCCGGCGGGTTGTCCGGGTCGATCGTGTCCGGGTCGGTGACCCCGGCGCGTACCAGCGCCGTACGGACCCGCTCGGCGAGCTCACCGGCCGCTTTGTTGGTGAACGTCAGGCCGAGGACCTGCTCGGGCGCGACCTGACCCGTGCCCACGAGCCACACCACACGCGCGGCCATCACCGTCGTCTTCCCCGACCCGGCTCCGGCCACGACGACCTGCGGGGCAGGGGCAGCCGTGATGCAGGCCGTCTGCTCCGGGGTGAACGGGATGCCGAGAAGCTCCTTGAGCTGCTCCGGGTCGGTGATACGTGCGGACACACCGGAGAGGCTAACCGGCGCCGCCGACAGGCCCGTCCCGCCGGCTCACTCCACGACGTGACGCCCCTCGGGCCGCGCGCTGCACGAGCTGCGGAAGGCGCACCCGGCGCAGTGCGTGCCGGTGGTGGGGGTGAAGCGTTCGTCGAGGACACGTCCGGCCGCGGTGGCGAGCAGTTCGCCGACCCATTCACCGGAGAGGGGTTCCTGGGCCTGGATCCTCGGCAGGGCTTCCCCGCCCTCCTTCCGGGGGGCGGGCTGGCGGAGCTGGACGAGTTCGGCGCCGCCGGGCTCGGGACGCCGGCCGTCGAAGGCTTCGTCGACCGCCCCTTCGCGGACCGCGAGCTGGTACACGGCGAGCTGCGGGTGGTGGGCGGCCTCGTCCCTGGTGGGTGCCTGCTTGCCGGTCTTGAAGTCGACCACATAGGCGCGGCCCTGGTCGTCCCGTTCGACGCGGTCCATGGACCCGCGGATCCGTACCTCGTAGCCGCCGGCTTCGAGGGTGACGTCGAAGTCCTGCTCGGTGGCGGCGGGGGTACGGCCGCCGCGGTCCGACACATGCCAGCGCAGGAAGCGTTCGAGGGCGGTCCGCGCGTGCTCCTTCTCCTGGTCCGACTTCCACGGGGCGTCGAAGGCGAGTGCGTCCCAGACCGAGTCGAGGCGCTCCATGAGCACGGCGAGATCGGCCGGTGTACGGCCGGAGGCGACCTCGTCGGCGAGTACGTGGACGACGTTTCCGAAGCCCTGGGCGGCGGTGGCGGGGGTGTCGGCCCTGACCTCGCGACCGAGGAACCACTGCAGGGCGCAGGTGTTGGCGAGCTTCTCCAGGGAGCTGGGAGACAGCGCGACCGGCTGATCGCGGTCGCGGAGGGGCACGCTGCTGTGGGTCGGTTCATTGAGGCCCCACCAGCGGTACGGGTGCGCTGCGGGGACGAGCGGCTGTCCCTCGTCGTCGGTGAGCGCGGCCAGTCGGGCAAGACGTCGGGCGGCGGCGTCGCGCAGCTCTCCGGAGACGTCCGGATCGACGGTGACGGCGCGCAGTTCGGCGACGAGCGGTGCGACGGCGAGGGGGCGGCGGGGGCGGCCGGTGATGTCCCGTGGCTCGGTGCCCAGTTCGCCCAGGAAACGGGAGGGCTGGTCGCCGTCGTCGGCCGGTGCCTTGACGGCCGTGACGACGAGGCGGTCACGGGCGCGGGTGGCGGCGACATAGAAGAGACGGCGCTCCTCGGAGAGGAGGGCACCGGGGGTGAGGGGTTCGGCAAGGCCGTCCCGGCCGATGCGGTCGGCCTCGAGGAGGGAGCCACGGCGGCGGAGGTCCGGCCAGAGACCTTCCTGTACGCCGGCCACGACGACGAGGCCCCATTCGAGGCCCTTGGAGCGGTGTGCGGTCATCAGACGAACGGCCGCGGGGCGGACGGCGCGCCGGGTGAGGGTGTCGGCGGCGATGTCCTGCGCCTCCAGCTCCTCCAGGAAGTTGAGGGCGCCGCGGCCTCCGCTGCGTTCCTCGGCGCGGGCGGCGGTCTCGAAGAGGGCGCAGACGGCGTCGAGATCGCGGTCGGCGTTGCGGCCGGCGGCTCCGCCCCGGAGGGAGGTGCGCTGGAGGCGCTGCGGCCAGGAGGTGCCGTTCCAGAGCTCCCAGAGGGCCTCTTCTGCGGTGCCGCCGCCGTCGAGGAGCTCGCGCGCCTTGCGCAGGAGCGCGCCGAGGCGCTGTGCACCGCGGGCGTAGGCGGGGTCGTGGGCGGTGAGCCGCTCGGGCTCGGCGAGAGCCCGGGCGATGAGCGTGTCGGACGGCGGCGGCACACGGTTGCCCGCCGTCCGCTCCTCGTCGCGGAGGGCGCGGCCGAGGCGGCGGAGGTCGGCCGTGTCCATGCTGCCCAGGGGGGAGGTGAGGAGGGCGATGGCGGTTTCTGGGTCGAGGGGGGGCGCTGTCCTGGGAGCCTGGTCCGGAGCCCCGGGGGCGATGTCCTGGACCGGTTCTCCGGCCTCACCGGGCAGGCCGATGCCGCCACCGGACACGTCCTCGTACGGGTCCCGGTGGTCGTCGTACGCGTCAGGGTGGTCGTCGAACGGGTCCCGGTGGTCGTCGTACGGGTCAGGGTGATCATCGTACGGGTCCCGGTGGTCGTCGAACTCTTCGCCTTGCTCGTCGTACGCGTCCCGGTGCTCGTCCGTCTGCGCCCCGGGCTCCGGCGGCGCGGGGACGCGGTCGGGTGTCGCAGCGGGGCGCTCGTCCTCGGCTGCCGACCTGTCGGCAGCGCCGCCGCCCGCGGCGGGCGAAGCCTGCCCGGACACCTCGCCGGGGGCATCGACAGCGCCGGCCGCCTCGCCCGCGGCGGCACCGCCGGCGTCTGCTGTCCGGGCGGAAGCGGGGGACGGCGCGTCTGTGGATGCCGCGCCACCGGCCGCCGGGACGGGCACGGCCGCTGCCGCCGCTATGCGCAGGGCCGTCAGGAGAGGGGCCACCGCGGGCTCGTGCCGCAGAGGGATGTCGTCGCCGTCCGTTTCGACGGGGACGCCCGCGGCGGTGAGGGCCCGGCGAACGGCGGGGAGGGTGCGGGCTCCGGCGCGGACGAGGACGGCCATGTCGTTCCAGGGGACGCCGTCCTCGAGATGGGCGCGACGCAGGATGTCCGCGATGTTGTCCAGCTCGGTGGATGCCGTGGGGTAGGTGTGGACCTCGACATGGCCTCCCTCGCGGACCGCCGCCGGCTCGCGATGGGCGCGGACCTTGTCCGCGGGCAGCCGGGTCAGCGGCAAGCGCCGCAGGAGCAGGCGGGTCGCGGACAGGAGTGCCGCGCCCGACCGTCGGGACGTGGTGAGAACCGCGACCGGCGCCGGGCGGCCGTCCGCGCGTGGGAACGCGGCCGGGAAGTCGAGGATGCCGTTCACGTCCGCGCCCCGGAACGCGTAGATCGACTGGTCCGGGTCACCGAAGGCGACCAGCGTCCGGCCGCCACCGGCGAGCGCCCGCAGCAGCCGAACCTGTGCCGGGTCGGTGTCCTGGTACTCGTCCACGAAGACCGCGTCGTACTCCGGAAGGGTGACGGTCCCGGCCAGCAGCACGGCCCGGTGGACGAGTTCCGCGTAGTCGAGCACGCCCTGCATGTCGAGGACGTCCAGGTACTCGGCGAGGAACGCGGCCGCAGCCCCCCAGTCGGGCCGGCCCGTGCGCTCCGCGAAGGCCGCCAGGGAGCGCGGTCCCAGGCCCAGTTCCCGGGTGCGGGCGAGCACCGCGCGTACCTCGTCGGCGAAGCCGCGCGTGGTAAGACAGGCGCGCAGATCGTCGGGCCAGCGCACCCGCCCCGGCAGGCCATGGCGCTCCAGGTCCAGCTGCCCGGCCAGCAGGTCCCGTACCGCCACGTCCTGCTCCGGCCCCGAGAGCAGCCGCAGCGGCTCGGCGAACAGCTCCGCCTCCTGATGGGCGCGGACCAGCGCGTAGCAGAACGAGTGGAAGGTGGTCGCCTGCGGCGCCCGCGGCGCTCCCGTCCGTCGCCCGCCGGCGTCCTTGCCGGTGAGAGCTCCTCCCCCGCCCGCTTCGATGCGCAGCGCCATCCGGTCACGCAGTTCGACCGCGGCCTTGCGGCTGAAGGTGAGCACCAGCAGCCGCTCGGGATCGGCACCCCCTTCGATCCGCGCCGCCACCGCCTCGACCAGCGTCGTGGACTTACCCGTGCCGGGCCCCGCGAGGACGAGCAGCGGTCCTCGCTCATGGTCAACCACTGCGCGCTGGGACGCGTCCAGGAGAGGGGGATCCACCGGGACCGGCGTGGTACGCACCAGTCGGTACGCGCCCGGGGTCCTCCCCCTGAGCCCCTGCGGGCGTGGGGGGATCCCCTGCCGTACCCGACGGTGCGGTGTACGCCCGGTGGAGGAGGAGGAGCTCACGTGGATCGCCGGTCCTGGTGGGTGTGCTGGTGGTGAGGTGCCCGGGGCCGTCGCGGGGGCGCGGGCCGTGTGGGTACCAAGGTGCCGAAGACGGCTGCGACGACGTTACGCCAGGTGCCGTCGAGGTCGCGGGGAGTCCGGTCCGGACGGCGCCGGGTAGCTCGTACGAGGTCCGTACGACTCATCGGACCGCCGGATGGCGGAAGCTGTCAGTTGTGAGCTCCTGCGTCCGTCGCGTCCGCGACGCCGTCCCAGCGCGCCCGCCGTATGTCCAGACGGGGCACATGGCTCTCCGCGCCGCGGGGTGCCTCCCGCAGCGGGGTGCCCTCGGCACGGTAGTGCTCCAGCGCGCTCAGCTCGTGGCCGGGCAGCAGCACCCCGTCCGCACGCACCACGCGCCACCACGGCACCGCGCTTCCGTACAGCGCCATGACACGGCCGACCTGGCGCGGTCCGCTCTCGCCCAGCCACTCGGCGACATCTCCGTAGGTCATGACACGGCCCGGCGGGATACGCTCTGCGGCGTCGAGCACACGCTCCGCGTAATCCGGCAGTTCCGGCAGTTCCGGCGCGTCATCGCTCGTCCGGTCCGGCACGTCATCGCTCATCCGGCCCATCCTGCACCATGGCACCGACAGCGGGCAGACACCCTGATGCCCCCCTCTGCCGGTGCGGCATGCCACCATCATCCGGGCGGTGACCGGTGATACGAGATCAAGAAGAGTCCGATACGGCGAAGGAGCGGGGCGTGCAGCCAGCGACGGCGGCAGGCACCTCCGCCTCCGAGTCGAGCCCGGAAACTCGTGACCGGGGCCCCGGCGAAGGTGTCGAGCCTCCCTCCGGTGCGTCCGGGGCACCCGCCGGGGAGGACCCGCAGGGCCCCCAGGACCCGGGGACCACCGTCGAGCGCCCCGAGGCCGCCCTGGACACGGACACCACCGATCAACCGCAGGGCAGCGAATGCGGCGACGCCGCAGCCCCCACCGAACGCGTCTCCGTGGACGAGCCGCTCCTCCCCGCCCGTGTGCACCGCCCCTCCGACCTGACACGGCTGCTCACCGGCGTTCTCGCGATCATCCTCGTGCTCGGCGTCGCCGCCTTCGCCCACGGCACCACGACCGGCCTTGAATCGGACATCTCCAAGGGCACCGGCCAGGCCCCCGACCTGCTGGTCAAGCTCGCCGGACTGGTCTCCAGCATCGCCGTGCTCCTGGTCCCGGTCGCCTTCGCGATCGAGCGACTGATCAAACGCGACGGACTGCGGATCGCGGACGGCGTCCTCGCCGCCGTACTCGCACACGGTGTGACACTGGCCACCGATCTCTGGGTCGCCGATGCCGCGCCCGGCCAGATCCAGGACGCGCTGACCCAGCCGCAGACAGGCGGCGGGCTCACCGACCCCGTCCACGGGTATCTCGCCCCCGTCATCGCCTATATGACGGCCGTCGGCATGGCCCGCCGCCCGCGCTGGCGCGTGGCGCTCTGGGGCGTGCTGCTGCTCGACGCCTTCGCGATGCTGGTCGCGGGCTACACCACCCCGTTCTCGATCATCCTCACCGTGCTGATCGGCTGGACGGTCGCTTACGGGACGCTGTACGCGGTCGGCTCTCCGAACGTACGGCCCACCGGACAGACCCTGCTGGCGGGTCTGCGCCACGTCGGTTTCCGGCCCGTCACGGCGATGCGGGCCGAGGACGTACCGGACGCTCATCCCCGCTCCGGCGGGGGCAACTCCCACGACAACGGGGACCGTGGCCGGCGCTACCTCGTCACCCTGGAGGACGGGCCGCCGCTCGATGTCACGGTCGTCGACCGGGAGCAGCAGGCGCAGGGCTACTTCTACCGGGTCTGGCGCCGGCTCACGCTGCGCGGCATCACCACCCGCCGCTCCATCCAGTCGCTGCGCCAGGCGCTGGAGCAGGAGGCGCTGCTCGCCTACGCCGCGATCGCCGCCGGGGCCAACGCGCCCAAGCTGATCGCCACGTCCGAGCTCGGCCCGGACGCGGTGATGCTCGTGTACGAGCACCTCGGCGGCCGCTCGCTGGACTCGCTGGCCGAAGAGGAGATCACGGACGACCTGGTCAGGGGCGCTTTCCGGCAGATGCGGGCGCTGCAGTCGCGGCGCATCGCGCACCGCAGGCTCACCGGCGACGCGATTCTGGTGGATCGTTCCGGCAATGTGGTGCTGACCGATCTGCGCGGCGGTGAGATCGCGGCCGGCGACGTGGTGCTGCGCATGGACATCGCGCAGCTGCTGGCCACCCTGGGTCTGCGGGTGGGCGCCGAGCGTGCGGTGGCGGCGGCGGTGGAGGTCCTCGGCCCGGACGCGGTCGCGGACTGTCTGCCGCTCCTCCAGCCGATCGCGCTGAGCCGTTCCACACGGGCGACGCTGCGGCGCCTTGCCCGGGAGCGTTCGCAGCGCGAGCGCGAGGCGGTGCTGGCGGCGGCCGAGTCGGCCAAGCAGGCCAGGGCCGAGGAGGCCCTCGCGGCGGGAGAGGGCGCCGGGAGCGGTGACCGGAAGGCCGTGCGCAAGTCGCAGCGGGCGGAGAAACAGGCCGAGAAGCGGGCCATGGACGAGGCACTGGACGAGGCACGGGACGAGGACCTGCTCGCCCAGATCCGCCATCAGGTGCTGCTGATCCGGCCGCAGGCGCCCGTGGAGCCGGCCAGACTGGAGCGGATCAGGCCGCGCACTCTCGTCAGTCTGATCGCCGGGGCCATCGCCGCCTACTTCCTCCTTTCTCAGCTCACCAGGACCGATCTCACGGTGGTCGGCGACGCCCACTGGGGCTGGGTCGCTGCCGCGGTCCTCTTCTCGGCGGTGAGCTACGTCGCGGCCGCGATGAGCCTGCTGGGATTCGTACCGGAGCGGGTGACGTTCCTGCGGACGGTCGTGGCGCAGGTCGCGGGCTCGTTCGTGAAGATCGTCGCACCGGCCGCCGTCGGCGGTGTCGCGCTCAACACGCGCTTCCTCCAGCGCTCCGGCGTGCGGCCCGGGCTCGCCGTGGCGAGCGTGGGCGCCTCTCAGCTCTTCGGGCTCGGCGCACACATTCTGCTGCTGCTGTCCTTCGGCTATCTGACGGGGACGGAGAAGACGTCGTCGCTCACCCCGTCCAGGACGGTCATCGCCGGGCTGCTGACCGTGGCGGTGCTGGTGCTGGTGGTGACCGCGATCCCGTTCCTGCGGAAGTTCGTGGCGACGCGGCTGAAATCGCTGTTCGTCGGAGTCGTGCCGCGCATGCTGGACGTGCTGCAGCGGCCGGTGAAGCTGGTCACGGGCATCGGCGGGATGCTGCTGCTGACCGGTGCGTTCGTGATGTGCCTGGACGCTTCGATCCGGGCCTTCGACAACGGCCATCAGCAACTCAGCTACGCGAGCATCGCCGTGGTCTTCCTGGCGGGCAACGCGCTGGGGTCCGCGGCCCCGACACCGGGTGGTGTGGGCGCCGTCGAGGGCGCCCTGACCTTCGGTCTGATCGCGGTGGGCCTGCCGGCCGAGGTCGCGGCCCCGGCCGTGCTGCTGTACCGGCTGCTGACCCTGTGGCTGCCGGTGCTGCCGGGCTGGGTGGCCTTCAACCAGCTCACACGTAAGGGCTACCTGTAGCTGCGGTGTCCGGGCCTCGTCCCACGCGCCGAGGGGGGCCGTTACCGCCCCCCGGGCGCGCGGCCGCACGGACCGCCGCCAACAGGCGGACCGCCCGGGGACGCCGCACGATGGGCTCATGCCGACATCGTCCGCCGACTGCCGCGGCTCCTCCGGCTCCTCGGCCGCCCGGGGCGCCGGCACGGTTCTGGCCGCCGCGACCGCCGCCGTACTCCTCGTCACCGCCGGCTGTTCGGACACCGGCGACAGCGGTGGGGGCAAGAAGGACCAGGGCCGCGAGCTCGGCGCCCAGAAGCTGGACTGGCAGCCGTGCCCGCCCCCCTCGGAGGCGGAAGGCGGCGGTGAGGCGCCTTCACCGCTGCCCGGGGGTGCGCAGTGGGAGTGCGCGTTCATGCAGGTCCCGCGCGACTACGCCGACCCGGGCGGCGACACGATCGAGCTGGCCCTCATCCGGGCGAAGGCGCGCGACCAGTCCCGGCGGATCGGTTCACTGATCTTCAACTTCGGAGGCCCCGGCGGCTCCGGGGTCAGCGCGCTGCCCGCCGCGGCGAAGGACTACGAGAAGCTGCGCGAGCGCTACGACCTGGTCAGCTTCGACCCCCGCGGCGTGGGCCGCAGCCAGGCCGTCGAATGCCTCGACAACCGGCAGCTCGACGAGTACTACGCGCAGGACTTCACCCCGGACGACCCCACGGAGGAGGCCGAGTACGAGGACCGACTCCGCTCGTTCGCGTCCGGCTGCGAGAAGAACTCCGGGGAGGATCTGCCGTACGTCGGCACCACGAACGCCGCACGGGACATGGACCTGATGCGGCAGGTGCTCGGTGACGACAAGCTCCACTACATGGGCTTCTCCTACGGCACTGAACTGGGCGGCGTATACGCGCACCTGTTCCCCAAGAAGGTCGGCCGGGCCGTCTTCGACGCCGTGGTCGATCCGACGGCCGGCGGCAAAGAGGGCTCACTCGGCCAGACCAAGGGCTTCCAGCTGGCGCTCGACAACTTCAGCGCGGACTGTGTCGCGCGCGGCGACGCCTGCCAGTTGCCGGGCAGCACCCCGCAGGAGATCCAGCAGTTCATCGTCGATCTGCTCGCCCGCCTCGAGAAGAAGCCGATCCCGGCTGTCGGCGACCGTGAACTCACCCAGACCCAGGCGACGAACGGTATCGCCCAGGCGCTGTACTCCAAGGAGTACTGGCCGCTGCTGGAGCAGGGACTCGACGAGGCGGACGGCGGCGACGGCGCGCTGCTGCTCGCTCTGTCCGACGCGATGAACGGACGCGACAGACAGGGCCACTACAGCAACATCCAGTCAGCCAACGCCGCGATCAACTGCGTGGACTTCAAGGAGCGGTACTCGCTGCAGGAGACGAAGGCGGCTCTCCCGCAGTTCCGCCAGGCCTCCCCTGTCTTCGGCGACTATCTCGGCTGGGGCCTGATGGGCTGCTCGGAGTGGCCGGTCCCGGGTCAGTGGGACGACCCCGACGTGAGCGCACCGGGGGCGGCCCCGATCCTCGTCATCGGCAACACCGGTGATCCTGCGACGCCTTACGCGGGTGCCAAGGCGATGGCCGGGGAACTCGGCAAGGGCGTCGGCGTCGAGATGACCTACCGGGGCCAGGGGCACGGCGCCTACGGCAGCGGCAGCACCTGTGTCGAGTCCGCTGTGGACAAGTACCTTCTGGACGGGAAGGTCCCGGCGGCCGGGACCGTCTGCGAATGACCGACTGCGAGTGACCGCGGACGGATGCCGCCGGCGGTACACCCCGTGCCAGAGTCACACCCGCCACACCCACCACACCCGATGTCACTGTCAGTGACGGCACCTAGGATGGCGGAGCAGTCGGGATCAGACTCATGGTTCACGGGGGGCCGCAATGTCATGGCGTACGAAAGCGGGCGCGACGGCTGTCGCGCTGGCGTTGGCCTGCGGGGCACTGACGGCCTGTGACGTCGTCGGCGGCGAAGGCGACGACGCGCGCAACGGCGGCGGCAGACAGGCGGCGCCCGGCCCGGTGCGGGAGGGCGATGCCGCGCGCGGACTGCCCGATGCGCTCAGGAAGCAGCGGCCCGACTGGCAGCCGTGCGAGGGCGGCGACTGGACCTGTGCCGAGGTGAGGGCCCCCCTCGACTACGACGACCCGGACGGCGCGACGGTCTCCATCGCGCTGATCCGCCGTGAGGCCCGCGACCAGGAGCGACGCCTCGGCTCGCTGCTCTTCAACTTCGGCGGACCCGGCGGCTCGGGCGTGGACAGCCTGCCGGGCTTCGCCGACGAGTACGGAAAGCTCAATGCCCGCTACGACCTGGTGAGTTTCGATCCGCGCGGGGTCGCGGACAGCTCCGGAGTGGTGTGCCGCAGCGACAAGGAGCAGGAGGAGGCGGCCCGCGTCGACCTCACCCCCGACACCCCCGCCGAGGAGGCGGCCTTCTTCAAGGACGCCGAGAGTTTCGGAGCGGGCTGCGCCGCGCACTCGGGCAAGATCCTCCCGCACGTCGGCACGGCGGACGCCGCCCGGGACATGGACCTCATCCGTCATGTGCTGGGCGACCGCAGGCTCAACTACTTCGGCATCTCGTACGGCACGGAGCTCGGCGGCACCTACGCCCACCTCTTCCCGCGGAACGTGGGACGGACGGTGCTGGACGCGGTCGTGGACCCGACCGCCGATGCGATCGGCCATGCCCGCAATCAAGCCACCGGCTTCCAGCGCGCGCTGGACAACTACCTCACCAGCAGAGGGGAGAACCCGGAGGCCGGATCCCGGCGCATAGCCGGACTGCTGGAGCGCATCGACCAGCGGCCACTGCCGGCGGCCCACGGCCGTGAGCTGACCCAGAGCCTCGCTCTCACCGGCATCGTCATGTCGCTCTACTCGAAGAGCCTGTGGCCCGATCTGACCCGGGGCCTGGAGGAGGCCGAGCAGCGCGGCGGCGGCACAAAGCTTCTGGCGCTCGCCGACTTCTACAACGACCGTGACAAGAACGGGCATTACAGCACGCAGAGCCACTCGCAGCGGGCGATCTCCTGCGCGGACGACAAGCAGCGCCCCACTGCGGCGGAGGCCAAGGCGCTGTTGCCGGAATTCCGCCGGATATCCCCGGTGTTCGGCGAGTTCCTGGCGTGGGACACGGCGGGCTGGTGCGCCAAGTGGCCGGTCCCGGGTGAGCGCGCGACACCGGATGCGAGCGCGAGGGGAGCGGCCCCGATCCTGGTCGTCGGCACGACCGGCGATCCGGCGACGCCCTACGAGGGCGCGCGGCGGATGGCCGACGAGCTGGGCGAGGGTGTCGGAGTGCTGCTCACCAACAAGGGTGAGGGACACGGCGGTTACAGCCCCCGGAACGGGTGCGTGACGGAGACCGTCGACGCCTATCTGCTGGACGGCACGGTCCCGGAGGACGGCAGGACCTGCGGATAGCGCGGAAAGGGGCCGGCCTTCCGGCCGGCCCCTTCACCCGGTCGCCGCGGCTCCGCCCGGCCCACGCTCGGGTCGTCTCTGCCCGGGTGCCCGGTCCCGGGAGGGCGGAGCCTCCCGGGAACTGCTGCCCTAGTAGATCGGCTTCTGGGGCTCGATCTGGTTGACCCAGCCGATGACCCCGCCGCCGACGTGCACCGCGTCCGCGAAGCCCGCCGACTTGAGCACGGCGAGGACTTCCGCACTGCGGACACCCGTCTTGCAGTGCAGGACGATCTTCTTGTCCTGCGGCAGGTCCTGCAGGGCGTCGCCCATCAGGAACTCGTTCTTCGGGATCAGCCGCGCTCCGGGGATGGAGACGATCTCGAACTCGTTCGGCTCGCGAACGTCGATGATGTCGATGTTCTGGCCGTCGTCGATCCACTCCTTGAGCTGCTTCGGAGTGATCGTCGAGCCCATCGCCGCCTCCTGCGCCTCTTCGGAGACGACGCCGCAGAAGGCCTCGTAGTCGATGAGTTCGGTGACGGTCGGGTTCTCGCCGCAGACCGCGCAGTTCGGGTCCTTGCGGACCTTGACCTGGCGGTACTGCATCTCCAGGGCGTCGTAGATCATCAGTCGGCCGACCAGCGGGTCACCGATGCCGGCGAGCAGCTTGATGGCCTCGTTGACCTGGATCGAGCCGATGGACGCGCAGAGCACGCCCAGCACGCCGCCTTCGGCGCAGGACGGGACCATGCCCGGCGGCGGCGGCTCCGGGTAGAGGCAGCGGTAGCAGGGACCGTGCTCGGACCAGAAGACGGAGGCCTGACCGTCGAAGCGGTAGATCGAACCCCACACATACGGCTTGTTGAGGAGCACGCATGCGTCGTTCACCAGATAGCGGGTCGCGAAGTTGTCCGTGCCGTCGACGATCAGGTCGTACTGGCTGAAGATGTCCATCACGTTCTCGGCTTCGAGCCGCTCCTCGTGAAGGACCACGTCGACGTACGGGTTGATGCCCTTGACGCTGTCACGCGCCGACTCGGCCTTGGAGCGGCCGATGTCCGCCTGGCTGTGGATGATCTGGCGCTGCAGATTCGACTCGTCGACCTCGTCGAACTCCACGATGCCGAGCGTGCCGACACCGGCCGCGGCCAGGTACATCAGGGCCGGCGAGCCGAGGCCGCCGGCGCCCACACAGAGCACCTTGGCGTTCTTCAGCCGCTTCTGCCCGTCCATCCCGACATCCGGAATGATCAGGTGGCGGGAGTACCTGCGGACCTCGTCCACGGTGAGCTCGGCAGCCGGCTCGACCAAGGGTGGCAGCGACACGGAGACCTCATCAATACAGCTGGTGATCATGACGTCAGTACGGTTGTTCTCGCTGTAACACTGCCACGCGCCCTCTCATTCCGAGACACCTCGTCCAATCCGCGAGACGATTTCGTCCCAGTAGCCGGGCAAGGCGTCAAATGCCCCGCTTCGTCCCGTGCGATCGGTGAAGAAGACCGTGCCCGCGCCCTGCCAGCGGGCGATCCGCATCGCCTCCTCCAGGTGCGTCCGCGGCACGCCGTGCACGAAGTGCGCGAATCGCTCGGGCGGATGGCTCGCGGTCCACTCCGCGACCTGCGACCAGCGGTAGTCGGTCCAGGTCCCGGAGAAGGTGACCAGTTGGTCGGCCACCTCGGCATAGCCCGGATACGGGTGGGTGCCGTGGCCCAGGACGAGATGTCCGCCGTCGAGCACCGCCTCCAGCGTGGCCGTCGTACGCCGCACTGCGGGCAGGTCCGCCCGCTCGACCGGGCAGCGGTCCAGGAGGAAGCCCCCGACCCGGTACCACTCGACGTAGCGATGGGCGTCGCAGACGACATCGGCGAACGGGCGGGTGCCATGAGCCAGATCGAGATGGCCGAGCACCTGGATCCCGGCGTTGGTGAGCCTGCCCGCGGCCTCCAGGCAGTGCGGGTCGGGCCGGGTGCCGGGACCGCCGTTCGCGACATTCAGCACGGCCCAGTGCAGCGGGGTGCCGGGGCGGGTCAGCTCGGCCCACTCGACCGGGGCGAGCAGCGGGTGGGCATAGCCCGGGACACCGAAGCCGAGCCTGCCCCAGCTCCCGTCGGGGGAGACCTCCGTGGCGCAGGTGGCCGGAAGACCGGAATCGGTGTCGGGTTCGGTGGGGGTCAGATGCGGCATGCCGCCTCCATCCAGATGTCCGCGAGGGACTCCTCCAGATTGATCCGCGGCCTCCAGCCGAGCCGGTCGCGGGCCGTGCGCACGTCGGCCTGCTGCCAGCTGCCGCAGCCGTCGGGGTACGGGAACGGGGTCGCGCCCAGCTGCTCCGTGAGGGACTCCGGGCCGCGAGGCGCTCCGATCGCGGCATGGCCGGGGCGCATGGGAGGCGTGTCCAGCTCATGGAGCGCGCCCGCGTATCCGGCGACCCTGGCGAGTACGGCCGCGGCGTCGCGGAGCCGCACCGCTCGGCCGGTGCCGATGTTGACGACGCCCTGCGCGGCGGACAGGGAGGCGGCGTGGACGGCGCGCGCCACGTCCCGTACGTCGACGAAGTCGCGCTGCACGCCCAGGCCGCTGAGCTTCAGCTCGCCGTCGCCCGACTGCATCGCACGGCGCATCGCCTCGGCGAGTCTGCCGAGGGGCGATCCGGCGGGGGTGCCCGGTCCCACGGGCGAGAAGACCCGCAGCACGACGGCGTCCAGGCCCGAGCCGAGCACCAGCTCGGACGCGGCGAGCTTGGACACGCCGTAGGGGCCGCCCGGCCGTGGAACCGCGTCCTCGGCCGTGGACGAGCCGGGCTGAGAGGGCCCGTACTCGGAGGCGCAGCCGAGCTGGACCAGACGGGCCCCGCAACCGCTGCGGCGCAGTGCCTCACAGACGGTGGCGACCGCCACGGTGTTGTGCCGGGTGAGGTCGCGTGCGCCCCCGCGGGTCGCCCCGGCGCAGTTGATCACCACTCCGGGGTGGACGGCGTCCAGGAAGCGGGTGAGAGCCCCCGGGCTGCCGCCCGCGAGGTCGAACCGTACGTCGGCGTCGTCGCCTCGCCCCAGGGCGGTGAGGTGCACGGCCGGGTCGGCCAGCAGCCGGTCCGCGACGAAGCGGCCGAGGAATCCATTGGCTCCGAGCAGCAGCACTCTCATAGCGCGGCTCCTCGGCGCCGACGGGCCGCGCCGGCCTGGGCCGGTGCTCGGTGGTACGGGTTCATGTCGTACGTCTCCTCAGGGTGTTGCTCGGTGTGGTCGTTCCGGTACGCCCGCGGCGTCGGCTCCGCGGGGGCGCGTGGGGGGATGTGGGGGGCATCCATGGGGGGGGTCATGCGGTGTGTGCAGAGGCCCGGGACAGGGCGGCGCACGCGTGGACCAGCAGGCCCAGGGCTGCGGCTCCACAGGCGACGGTTGCCACGGCTCCGGGACCCCAGGCGGTGACGACGGCCTCGGCCGGCCCGGCCAGGAAGGCGCAGCCGGGCAGGCGGGCGGCGAGGACGGTTGCCGTGGCGAGTGCCTCGACCGCGGCGGCGACGCCGAGGCCGCAGGCGGCGGACCGGGCGAATCCGTGGACGGTGAGCAGCCGCGCGACGAAGAGCAGGATTCCGAGGGCGACCGCGGACACGGGCTCCACGGCCACGACCAGACCGGTGAGGACCAGGAGGCCGGTGAGTGCGGTGGCGTGGAGCGCGACGGTCGCCAGCAGCAGCGGCCGTACCCCCGCGGCGAACTCCTCCAGACCACGGCTGCCGTCGAGCCTGCGGCGCGCCAGTACGGAGAACAGCCGGGCGCTCCAGGCCGCGGGAGCGACCGCGAGGGCGAGGCCCACGAGCAGACCGGGCGCCGGCGGCCAGGGGCCGCCTTCCCCTGGGGTCGCCGGGATCGCCGGGCCGCCCGCGACGAGCTGCTCCAGCAGACCCCCGCCGGCCATGGCGTACGCGAGCAGCCAGCCCACCCACAGGCGTCCGAAGCGCACCGTGCGGCCGGGCGCCCGTAAGGGGCCGTGCCTGAGGCTGTAGGCGAGCGCGCAGGCGAGCGCCACACCTCCGGCGACCGCGGCGCCGATTCGTGCCGCGCCGCTCGTGAAGTGCAGCCCGGCCACGGCGGCGAGGGCGACGGCGCCCGGCAGGAGCGCGGGCAGCACCGGCAACGCGGGCGGCGCCTGCGTGGCGGCGCGCTCCCCGGGCTCTTCCTCCGGCGCGGGCCGGGAACCCGCCTCTCCGCGCGGTACCCGCGCGTACATCTCGTCGGCCAGCGAGAACACGTCCCGGTGCCGGAACCGCGCCGCCGTCCGGTCGGTCACCCCGTGCGCTTCCAGGCCGGCGGCGATCTCCAGCGGATCGACGGCTCTCTCGCACAGCTCCCGGTGCCGGTGCATGAGCGCCTTCACGGGGTCGGCGGGGCCTCGCCGGGAGCCGTGCGGCCTGCGGGGCGCGGTCCGCTCGCGTGCCGCCACCGCCTCTCCCTCCGGAGCGGACGACGGGCCGCTCGCCGCGGCGGTTCTTTCGGATCTTTCGGACGTGGTGTCAGGCATCGGGGGCTCCTGGGGTGGCCGTAACGGCCAGGGCGGCGGTGTCCGCCCACGCGGGACGGGCGCGGGGGCCGGTCCAGTGGCCGGGGACGTGGGCCTCCGCGGGGGTGGCGAACGGGAGGGGGTCGGCGTCGGTGTCGCGGGACGGGGAGCTGTGGGAGAGAAGCTCCAGGTAAATGCCGTGAAATGCCGCCAGGTTCTGCTCGACGGTGAAGAGTTCGAGTGCCCTCGCCCGCGCCGCCGCGCCGAGCCGTTCACGGCGCTCGGGGTCGCGCATCAGCGCGAGACAGGCGTCGGCGAGCGCACGCGGGTTGCGCGGGGGCACCACGAGGCCCGTGCCGCCGATGACTTCGACGACCGCTCCCACATCGGTGGAGACCGTGGCGCGTCCGCAGAACATGGCTTCGACCAGGCTGATCGGGAAGCCTTCGACGACGCTCGACAGGACGATCACGGCTCCTGCCGCGTAGGCGTCGGCGAGCTCCGGCGCCTCGGGTCCGCCGATCTCCTCGAAGGAGACGGGATTGTCCCCCACCGCGTGCGCGCTGGCGGCCTCGTCGGGAAAGAGCTGGGCGGCCAGCGCCCTGCAGTGCGCGAGATAGGTGGTGGCCTCCGGGCCCCGCGCGGGGGCGCCGAGGATCCTCAGCCGGGCGTCCGGCTCCTCCCTGCGCACCTCGGCGAAGGCGTGGAGCAGGGCGATCAGATCCTTGGCGGGTTCGATCCTGCCGACCCAGACGAGGGTGTGCGGGTCGCCGTCGAACTCCCTCTCTCCCACTTCCGTGAAGCGCGCGGCCTCCATTCCGGGATACACCGTGCGCAGCCGGGCCGGCTCGGCCCCGCACCGCTCCTGCCACCGGCGGGCGTGGGCGTTGCCGGGGGTGATGACGGAGGCCTGCCGGTAGACCTCGGCGGCCAGCAGCCCGTGGAACGTCGCCAGCAGGGCGCGTACGGGCGCGCTGGCAGAACCTGCCTCCTCGGACGCCGCCAGATAGTGCGCCCGCAGCTGCACGCCGTACTCCGTGACCAGCAGGGGGACTCCGAAGAAGCGTTTGGCCAGAAGCCCGGGCAGCGCCGCGGAACCGCCGGACGTGGCGTGGCAGAGGTCCACGGCGCCCAGCGAGTCGCTGCCGTACCAGTCGAGTGACAGCGGCCTGAGCGCCCGCTCCAGCTGGTCCGTGAAGGCCAGGTAGTCGGGCACGGTCGCCGTGTGCAGGGCCCTGCGGGTACCGGGAGCGCGGCAGGCGGATTCCAGGATGCGTACGGCGAGTTCGGAACGGAGGGCCGCGTACAGCCCGCCGTGCTCCCTCGCCAGCTCGGCGAGTCCGTAGAGCCCGTCGGCGAAGCCGCTGCCGTCGCTGCCGCAGACCGCCGCGGCCAGCTCCTTGAAGTGGCCGGCGAACCGTTTGCGCTCACGCCGCGCATGGCTGCGCCCGTCGTCCTCCGGTGCCCAGAGGGGCGCGCTGCGCACCCGCTGCACCTGTGGCGGCAGCTCGATCCAGCCCTGGTCCTCCTGCTGGGCGCTGCGGCTGAGCGCGTAGATGTCGAAGTCGTGGTGCGCGAGCCCGCGCACGAGCCGGTCGCACCACAGCCTGGACTCACCCGTCGCATACGGATAACCACCATCCGTAAGCAGTCCGATCCGCACGAACGCACCCCCGATCTCCCTTGTGGGCGGCCACCGTTGGTCCGGCGGCTCGCGGCGGCACGACGTTATGCGGATATGACGGTGGCGGGGGGGGGGGGGGGGGGGGGGGCCCCCCCCAGGGCGGTTATGAAATAAAAATTAAAACCGAGGGCGTGTTGGTGGGCGGGATGGTTTTGTGTGTAA
>NZ_JBHVDH010000003.1:35685-402526 GCF_042802855.1 Streptomyces sp. NPDC057445
GGGTGGGGGGGGGGGGGGGCCCGGGGGGGGGGGGGCGGGCGGGGGGGCCGGGTGTTTTGGGGTTTGTGGGGGGGGCGGGGCGGGGGTGGGCCCCCCCCCGCCACCGGAAGGGGTGAATGCACGTAACTTTCCCGGCGTCGTAGCGTTCGGTCGCGCTACGGTTCTGGTCGATCACACGCCGTCAGGCGCCGGGATACACCCAGGGGTTGGGACGGCACTTGACCCCGTCGACGTCGAGCGACTTCGTCTGCTGCTGCATCACGGGCGCGAGGGCGCCGGGCGTGCTGCAGTTCACATGGCCGTTTCCGAGCCGGTGGCCGACCTCATGGTTGATCAGCATCTGACGGTACGTGAGCATCGCCTTGGCTCCGTAGGTCTCCGAGCCCTGCGCCCAGCGATAGGCGTTGATCATCACGCGGTCGGTGGACGCGGAGTCGCACGAGACGTTGTCGACGCTGGTGTCCAGACCCGACTTGGCGCACCAGACCGCCGTGGTCCCCGGGCTGGCCAGGGTGATCACGAACTCCGGCTTCCCGGACGAGACCCGTTCGAAGCTCATGGCTCCGTCGTGCGCCCAGCTCCGGTCGTCGTTGAGGGTCTGCTGGACGGCCTGGGCGAACAGCTTGCCGTCCAGGCCGAGCCCCTTCTCGACGTCGATCCGGTAGCGGACCTTGCGGCCCTTGCCCGGCGCCTTGTCGAAGCCCGGCAACGCCTCGAAGCCCCCCGGGCCCTTGAGCTTGGCGTCGAGCGGGAACTGTTGTGCCATCAGCTGGGCGTAGGTGGGCGGAGCGGCCGGCGCGCGCGGGGCGGCCTGCTGCGGGCCGAGCCTGTTGTCCGAGCGGGACGCGCCCTCGTCGCTGCCCCGGTCCGCGCCGCCCGCGGCCCGTGAACCGGCCGCGTCCGCACCTGTGTCGGTGACCTGTCCGGCGACGACGACGGCGAGGACGGTGGTGACGGCCGCTGCCGCGATTCCGGTGAACGTACGGCCCTTGGCGGGCTTGGACGGTGCGTCCGCCTCGAGAGGTTCGCCGGGCGAAACCGACAAGGCCCCGGAGTTCCCCGGGACGGGCGACCCCTTCCGGGGGCCACCGGGCCGGGACACCGCCTCCTGCGGCCCGGTCTCGTCGAATGCCTCGACGAACTCCCGCCGCGGGCCCGGGATGCGCGCGCCCGCGCCGACCGGCGGCGGCCCCTGCCGCTGAGCCCCGGACGGGGACGCGACCGGGTGCCGGCCGGTCGTCGACGTGGTCTGTCCGCGCGGGACACCCTGCCAGTCCCCGTACCGGCCGCCACTCTGGGGTGCGCCGCCACTCCCGGGTGCGCCCCAGCCGCCGCCCGGCTCCCGCTGCTCCGGATGACCGCCCCGCACCTGGGGAGTCCCGTGGGCCGGGGTGCCGTACGCGGGAGTGCCGTGGGCCGGGGTGCCGTACGCCGCGCCACCGGAGTGCTGCTCGGGGTCTGTGGATGCGGACCGCCTGCGCCGGCCGTTGCCCGCCGAGGTCGCCGTGGTGGACGACGTCGCAGCCGTCGCTCCCTTCGCGCCCGTCGCCCCGCCGTTGTCGGCCTTGGGTGCGGGGCCCTTGCGGCTGTGTCGTCCCACGCCCCGGATCAGCTCCTACCGCTGTCGTCGAGAAGTTCCCTCACGGCCTGGGCGACCGTCTCCGGATACTCCATCATGGCGACGTGCCCGGCGTCCGGGAGCGTCAGCAGACGTGAGTCGCGGAACGCCGCGGCCGCCCTGCGTGCCATACGGTACGAGACGAGCTGGTCCCGGCAGCCGTACACGAGCAGAGTCGGCGCCAGCACCCGCTCGGCCTGTCGCCACAGCCCGTGCTGCCCGCCGAGGGTATAGGCGTCGACGATGCCCCGGGAGCTGCGGGACATCACATCCCAGAAGTACGGCAGTTCCAGTCGCCGCTCCATCTCCTCGACGGCGTGGCGCAGCCCCTCGTCGGACACCCGGCCCGGGTCCCCGTAACAGAGTGCCAGCACTCCGCGGACCCGCATCTCCGCCGTCCAGTCCTTCGTCAGACGGTTGAACAGCCGCGCCGCACCGGGCACCGCGAGCAGCACGGTGGGCCAGGCCGAGCGCTGTGCGCGGAGCTCGGGCAGGGCCGGTGAGACGAGCGTGAGGGTGCGGACGAGATCGGGGCGTACGGCCGCGACGCGGGTGCAGACCGCGCCGCCCAGGGAGTTCCCGATCAGATGGACGGGACCGCGGCGGCCGGCGTCGAGCATCCGGATGACCGCCCGGGCGTGTCCCGTCACCGAGTAGTTGCCGTCGTCCGGTGGCGCGGAGTCCCCGAAGCCGGGCAGGTCGACGGCCTGACCGTCCACCCGGTCCTCGAGCAGCCGCATCATCGCGGACCAGTTCAGCGAGGAGCCGCCGAGGCCGTGGACGTACAGCGCGGGCGGCAGTCCGGGACGGGCCGGCGGCCGGGCGCGCACGGTGAGCGTCAGCCCGGGCAGCGCGACCGAACGCAGCTCCTCCCCTGCCGCTACCCGTACGGCGCGGACCCGCGGGGGCGACTCGGCGGCGCGGGCTTCCGGCAGCTCGGTCGAAGACATGCGGGCAATGTTACGAGACGATCACGCGGCGAATCCTGTGTTCGCGGTCACACACCGCACAGCTCACCGCATGGCCCGCGCCCGGCTGGGCACCCGAAACAGTACAGCTCACCGCATAGCGCCGGGGAGGCGGAACTCCTAGGCTCGTAGTACATGGGCATGCACCCCGGCCCCTGCTGCCCGCAAACGCACAGGAGAGGGATCCAGATGGCTGTCGATCCGACGGACCCGGAAACCTTGACGGAAGACGATCAGGGCCAGGCAGTCGCTCTCGAAGAGCTCGCCGAGCTGGTGGAACTGGACCAGGAGGTCCCGGAGGCCGACGCCGCGGAACAGCACACCGAGCTGCGACAGCAGCAGGACGATCCGCCGACGGGGATCGACATCGGGGCCGCGAACGAGGCCGATGCCGCCGAACAGGCGCGGGTGGTCAGCCTCGACGAGGACGACTACCGCTGATACCGACGAGACCGCTGATACCGCTGATACCGCTGATACCGCTGATTCAACGGGGAATCGGTGGGCTTCGGCTATCGCGCGCGTCCGGTACGTGAAATTCTGCGCTCGCACCGCGCACACCAGGGTTACCCAAAAGTACGATGGCGGGCGCGGCGCACAAACCGCGGCACGGGACACTGTGCATGTGACATCGAACGTGGGAGGCCGCGTGACAGCCATCGAGCAGACAGAGGCGGCGCGCCCGCGAGGCACCCGTCTGCCGCGCCGGGCCCGACGCAACCAGCTCCTGGGCGCGGCCCAGGAGGTGTTCGTCGCGCAGGGCTACCACTCCGCGGCGATGGACGACATCGCGGAGCGGGCCGGCGTGAGCAAGCCGGTGCTGTACCAGCACTTCCCCGGGAAGCTCGAGCTCTACCTGGCGCTGCTGGACCAGCACTGCGAGTCACTGCTGCAGGCCGTACGTGGTGCGCTGGCGTCGACGACGGACAACAAGCAGCGGGTCGCCGCGACGATGGACGCGTACTTCGCGTACGTGGAGGACGAGGGCGGCGCGTTCCGTCTGGTCTTCGAGTCGGACCTGACCAACGAGCCGGCCGTGCGTGAGCGCGTGGAGCGGGTGTCGCTGCAGTGCGCGGAGGCGATCTCGGAGGTCATCGCAGAGGACACCGCGCTGTCGGAGGACGAGTCCATGCTGCTGGCCGTAGGACTGGGCGGCGTGGCGCAGGTGGTGGCGCGGTACTGGCTGTCGAGCGGGTCCGCGATTCCACGGGACACGGCGGTGCAGCTGCTGACGTCGCTGACCTGGCGGGGTGTCGCCGGGTTCCCGCTGCACGGGAGCGACGGCAACTGACGGGACTCCCGGGCCGCTGTTCGCTGCGGGCGTGCGCGGCCGGGCCGTGCAGCGTCCCCTCACCGGGCTAATGTGTGCAGCGTACGGCGCGGCTGACCGCGCATCGCTGACCGTTCGGAGGGACATAGCCGTGGAGGTCAAGATCGGCGTGCAGCACGCGCCCCGGGAGATCGTTCTGGAGAGCGGCCAGACCGCCGAGGAGGTCGAGCAGGCCGTCGCCGACGCGCTGGCCGGCAAGGCGCAGCTGCTCAGCCTGACGGACGACAAGGGCCGCAAGGTGCTCGTACCGGCCGACAGGGTCGCGTATGTCGAAATCGGCGAGCCGGCCACGCGCCGCGTCGGATTCGGCGCGCTCTAGGACCCGAGCCGCACATGAGGGGCCCGGCGGGACGATCCCGCCGGGCCCCTCACGTTCACGGCCCTTCACGGACGCGGGGCCCTTCACAGGTGCACCGGCCTTCGTCGGGCTCCACGGACAGGCTCCCCGGAGGGTTCCCACCAGCCCTTTCACGGGCTCCGCCGGGCCGTCCGCGGACATCGGACCCTCGAGTTGCGCGGAGGGTTGCGCTGTGGTGGGTTCGGGTAGGACGGGCTACGACCCGATATGCCCGGCCGGCGCACGTGAGGTGATCCGTGGTGATCCTGGAAGCTCTCGGCTCCGCCCTGCTCGGAATCGTTCTCTCCTGGGCAGCCGTACGACGGCTCGCCCACCGGCTTCCGGCCTCGCGCACGGTCTACGCGACGGGCACCCTCGGCGCGCTCTTCGGGGCGTATCTGACGCACGCAGCGCTCGGTCCCGGCCATGTGCTCGGGACGCTGCTGGGCGCCTTGTTCGTCGGAGGTGTGACGATCTCGCTGCTGATCCGCCCGGAAGCCCGCCGACTGCGACGATCAGCCGCCGTCTGACGCGGGCCCCCGGACACGTACCGGCTCGCCGAGAACCCGGCTCAGGCCGCCAGGCCCAGCGCGGCCATCCGTTTGGTGTGCGCCTTCGTGATGCGGGTGAACATCTCGCCCACCGCTGCCAGGTCGAACCCGCCCGCGACCCCGCCGACGAGCATCGTCGACAGCGCGTCCCGCTCCGCGACGACCCGCTGCGCCTGCGACAGCGCCTCGCCCATCAGTCGGCGCGCCCAGAGCGCGAGCCGGCCGCCGACCCGCGGGTCGGCATCGATGGCGGCGCGCACCTTCTCGACCGCGAAGTTGCCGTGCCCGGTGTCGTCGAGCACGGCCAGCACCAGCTTGCGGGTGTCGGAGTCCAGCCGTACCGCGACCTCGCGGTAGAAGTCACTGGCGATCGAGTCGCCGACGTAGGCCTTGACCAGGCCCTCCAGCCAGTCCGAAGGGGCGGTCTGGCGATGGAACTCGTCGAGCGCGGCGGCGAACGGCTCCATCGCCGCGGTCGGCTCCGTCTCGATTGCGGCCAGCCGGTTCCGCAGCTGCTCGAAGTGGTGGAACTCGGCGGAGGCCATCTTCGCCAGTTCCGCCTTGTCGGCCAGCGTCGGCGCCAGTTTCGCGTCCTCGGCGAGCCGCTCGAAGGCCGCCAGTTCGCCGTACGCGAGCGCCCCCAGCAGATCCACGACAGCGGCGCGGTACTGGGGGTCGGCGGAAGCCGCGGCCCAGTCCTGGGCGGCGATTCCGGTCAGTTCTTCGGCAGTGTCGGTCACCGGCGCGGTGGCGTTGTCAGGCGTCTCCATGAAGCGCACAATAGCCCGCCACCCGGGCGGCCGAAGGGCCTGGTCAGCACCCGCCGCGACACGGCTCCGAGGAATTCGCCCAACACACATGCGCGATTCCGGGGTACAGTGGTATTGAGCCTGTCGAATATTTCGACGGGCCAAATGAATGAGGATGCCCGGTCGGTGGCCCGATCGGCTCCGACCCGACAGCCCTCTGTGCGCATTTCGCCACACGAGGGGACCTCAGCGGCACGAGCGCTCGAGCGACGGCAGTGGTCCCGCGCCTTCCGGCCAATCCACGGTCGGCCGCCAGTACCACAGGTGCGGTAAGACCCCCATGCGTTCGCCTCGCGCCGCGTCTCACAGAAGAGGCAACACCCTGACTACGCAGATCAAGACTTTCCGAGAGCTCGGGATCCTTCCCGAGACCGCCGAGGCCCTCGAGGCCGTCGGCATCACGTCCCCCTTCCCCATCCAGGAGATGACCCTCCCCGTCGCCCTTTCCGGTACGGACGTCATCGGCCAGGCCAAGACCGGCACGGGCAAGACCCTCGGTTTCGGCCTTCCGATCCTGGAGCGCGTCACCGTCCCCGCGGACGTCGAGGCGGGCCGGGCCAAGCCCGAGCAGCTGACCGACACCCCGCAGGCGCTTGTGGTCGTCCCCACCCGCGAGCTGTGCACGCAGGTCACCAACGACCTGCTGACCGCGGGCAAGGTGCGCAACGTCCGCGTTCTCGCGATCTACGGCGGCCGTGCGTACGAGCCGCAGGTCGAGGCGCTCAAGAAGGGCGTCGACGTCATCGTCGGCACGCCCGGACGCCTCCTCGACCTGGCCGGCCAGAAGAAGCTGAACCTGTCGCACGTCAGGGCTCTCGTCCTCGACGAGGCCGACGAGATGCTCGACCTGGGCTTCCTGCCCGACGTCGAGAAGATCATCCAGCTGCTGCCGGCCAAGCGCCAGACCATGCTGTTCTCGGCCACGATGCCGGGCGCGGTGATCGGGCTCGCCCGCCGCTACATGTCCCAGCCCACGCACATCCGCGCGACCTCGCCGGACGACGAGGGCGCGACCGTAGCGAACATCACACAGCGCGTCTACCGCGCGCACTCGATGGACAAGCCGGAGATGGTCTCGCGCATCCTGCAGGCCGACGGCCGCGGTCTCGCGATGATCTTCTGCCGTACGAAGCGCACGGCCGCGGACATCGCGGACCAGCTCGCCCAGCGTGGCTTCGCGTCCGGCGCCGTTCACGGCGACCTGGGCCAGGGCGCGCGTGAGCAGGCGCTCCGTGCGTTTCGCAACGGCAAGGTCGATGTCCTCGTGTGCACCGATGTCGCCGCGCGCGGCATCGACGTCGAAGGCGTCACGCACGTGATCAATTACCAGACGCCGGAGGACGAGAAGACGTACCTCCACCGCATCGGCCGCACCGGCCGCGCGGGCGCGTCCGGCACCGCCGTGACGCTGGTCGACTGGGACGACATCCCGCGCTGGCAGCTGATCAACAAGGCGCTGGACCTGAACTTCAACGACCCGGTCGAGACGTACTCCACCTCCGCGCACCTCTTCGAGGAGCTCGGCATCCCCGCCGGCACGAAGGGCGTCCTCCCCCGCGCCGAACGCACCCGCGCCGGCCTCGGGGCGGAGGAGCTGGAGGACCTCGGCGAGACCGGTGGCCGCGGGGCGCGTTCCGCGGGGCGCACCAAGCCCGCTGAGCACGCCGAGCATCCGGCCCGTACGCGTACGCCGCGCCAGCGCCGCCGTACCCGCGGTGGCTCGCCGCTGGACGAGGCCACGGCTGCCACACAGGCCGAGGCCGTGGAGCCCGCCGCGTCCGACGCGGTGTCGGAGACTTCCGAGGCGTCGCGCACGCCGCGCCGTCGCCGGCGTACCCGCGTGGCCGCCGGGGATCCGGCCGCGGTGGAGACCTCCGCCGTCGAGTCCGCCGCTGCGGTGGCCGTCGCTGCCGAGGCCGAAACCGGCGAGGCCCTCACGGACGAGCCCGCCAAGCCGCGCCGCCGGCGGACCCGTTCCGTTGCCTCCAAGGCCGACGCGTCCGTCCCGGCCGAGGCCGCTGCCGTCACCGCTGCCCCGGCCGAGGCCGGGGCGGAAGAGCCCACGAAGCCGCGCCGCCGGCGTACGCGGGCGAAGGCCGTGACGCAGCCGGAGGCCTGAGTTCGGCCGGGCGGCTGTCACCTGGATGATGAAGCGAGGGTCCGTACCCCTGGGGTACGGACCCTCGCTTCATCATCGGTAGCCTCGACGCATGAGTCGGCCGCCCACCTTCGTGCCCCCCGCCTGCGCCCGTTCCCGGATGCTCGAGACCTCGCGCGGCCCGTTCGCCGTGCTGGACGCCGAGCCCGGCGGAGCGGCCAAGGGCACCGCGATGCTCCTGCCCGGGTACACCGGGAGCAAGGAGGACTTCATCGCCATGCTCGAGCCCCTGGCCTCCGCCGGGTACCGCGCCGTCGCGGTCGACGGCCGTGGACAGTACGAGAGCGAAGGCCCTGCGGCCCAGGAGGCGTACGCGCAGAGCGAGCTGGCCCTGGACGTGCTTGCGCAGGCGGAGGCGGTCGGTGGTCGGCTTCACCTTGTCGGTCACTCGCTCGGCGGGCAGATCGCCCGTGCGGCGGTGCTCCTCGACGCGGACCCGTTCGTCACGCTGACCCTCATCTCGTCAGGGCCCGCCCGGATCACACCGAGTCAGCAGAGCAAGGTCAAGCTGCTGAGCGACGCTCTCGCCGTCATGGACATGGCCGAGATCTGGGAGGCGATGCGGGCGATGGAGCCGCCGGAGGAGGCCGGGCCCAACGGGCAGGGCAGGGAGGACCTGCGGCGCCGCTGGTTGCGCCACAACCCCTCCCAGCTGCTCGCCACCGGGCGCCAGTTGACGGTCGAGCCGGACCGCGTCGACGAGCTCGCCACCGTGCCGCTGCCCAAGCACGTGCTGTCCGGCGCACTGGACGACACCTGGCCCGTGCCGCTGCTCGACGAGATGGCGGTACGGCTCGGCGCGCGTCGCACGGTCATCGACGGAGCCGAGCATTCACCCAACACCGACCGGCCGGCAGAGACGGCCGGTGCGCTGACCGGGTTCTGGCGTCAGTACTGACTCTGCAGGTGCTGCCAGAAACCGTCGCGCAGGGCGCGCCTGAGGTGCGCGTAGCCGCGCAGTGAGTGCTGGAGCAGCTTCTCCGCCTCTATGAGCAGGTCCTGGTCCACCGGCCCGGGCAGGTACGGGTGTCCCGGCAGCAGCTCCGCCATGGTGGCTCTGCCGCGCTCGGAGAGCCAGGTCGCCGCGATCTGGGCGCCCACGAAACGCACGTCCTCGCGGGAAGGCGTCGGGGTGTCGTCCTCGTAGGTGGTCACGGGCCGCCGCGTCACATACGGGCGGCAGAAGTCGAGGTCGAAGGTGCGCTGGCTGTCGACCTCCCAGAGCAGTGGCTCCGCCTGGTTTCGGCCCTCGGCGGCCTCGATACCCCACAGATGCACCCGCGCGCCGTAACCCTGCGCGGCCTCCACCGCCGAGACCAGGTCCTCGTCGCCGCCGATGAGCGCCGCGTCGGAGATCGAGCGGTGCCGGGCGAGTGACTCCAGGTCCGAGCGGATGAGGGAGTCGACGCCCTTCTGCTGGTTGTTGGCGTTGAGGTTGCCCAGCCGGACCTTGACGTCCGGGAGCTCGGCTATCGCCTGCTGCTCGGCGGTGTGGATGCGGCGCCTGGCGCCGTCGTACCAGTAGACGCGCAGCAGACGGCTGTCCGCGAAGATCGTGCGGGCCTTGTCGATCAGGGCCTCGATGAGCCCTTCGGCGTCGAGATCGAAGGAGCGCCGGTCTTCGGTTCCCGTTACAAGCAACCCGGCCGCAGCATAGACGTAACCGGCGTCGACGAAGATGGCATGCGTGGACGGGGTCTTCGCGACCTCGGCGAGCATGCGCTGGAGCAGCTCGTTGGTGCGCTCCAGGCGGGCGCTGATGCGTATGAGCTCATCGTCGTCTTTCATATGGACCTCATTGTGTGCAGGCCCGGCGACACCCGCCAGTAGTTAGCCATCCAAAAAATTTCCTTAGCGTAGGGAATGTTTGCCCTCTGCATCCCGTTGGAACGGACGGAACAGAGACGGACAGAAGGGAGAGGCCCTTATGCGCTTCGAGATCATGCGACTGGACGATGTCAACGGCTCAGCCGTGGACAGCACCGTTGTGGACGCCGCCTCCGTCAACCGGATGGTTCTGCAGGCCGCGGCAACCGGCCAGCGTATCTACATCCGCCCGGCCGGGACCCCGGCCTCGTAACACCTGGCAGCCCAGAGCAGCACGTCGCCCCCGTATGCAGCGAATGCGTACGGGGGCGACGTGCTGCCGTGCCGATGGTGCTGCACCGCCGATGCGCCGACGCGCCGACGGATCAGGAGCTCTGGATCACCTGGGTGACACCGTTGATGATCTGCTGCACGGCGATCGCCGACAGCATCATGCCCGCGAGCCTGGTCACCAGGACGACGCCGCCGTCCTTGATGAGGCGGATGATCAGCAGCGAGTAGCGCATCGTCAGCCACAGCACGACGTGCATCGCGACGATCGCGGCCCACACCGAGATCTGCTGCCCGACCCCGTCGGCGTGCTGCACGGCGAGGATCACCGAGACGATCGCACCCGGACCGGCCAGCAGCGGCATACCGAGCGGCACGAGCGCGACATTGACGTCCTTCGTCTGCTTGGGTTCGTCGGTCTTGCCCGTCAGCAGGTCGAGCGCGATGAGCAGCAGGAGCAGACCGCCCGCGATCATCAGGGCGGGGACGGAGACATGGAGATACGCGAGGATCTGCTGCCCGAGGATGCCGAAGACGGTGATGACGCCCAGGGCGACTGTCACCGCCTGCCAGGCCATCCTGCGCTGGACCTTGGCGGGACGGCCGGAGGTGAGGGCGAGGAAGATCGGTGTGATCCCCGGGGGATCCATGATCACGAAGAGGGTGAGGAAGAGGGAGCCGAAGACGGCGACGTCGAACACAGTGGAGCCTTGAAGGTGGTGTCGGGGGTGTGAAGGGGGAAGTTGGGGTGGTGCCGCCGAGCGCGACGCGAATGTCGCCCCGCGCGTGCGGCCCGGATGAGCCGGTGCGGGGACGGCCGCGTCAGCGGCGGGGCGCTCCGCCGGTGCCGGGGACCGGGAACGCGCCGGTCGCGCGACGGGTGATCTCGCCGTAGATCTCCGGGTCGGTCGTGAATTCGCCGAGCCGGCACGTCTTGCGGCTGCCGTGGTAGTCGCTGGACCCGGTGGCCAGGAGGCCGAGCTCGGCGGCGAGTGCGCGCAGCCGTGCGCGCGTCGGCTCGTCGTGGTCCATGTGGTCGGCCTCTATGCCGTCGAGGCCTGCCGCGGCCAGTCGGGCGATGGCGTCCTCGGGGACGACCTCGCCGCGCTTGACCGCGAGCGGATGGGCGAAGACGGTGACGCCACCGGCCGCCTTGACCAGGCGGATGGCGTCGAAGGGGTCGAGCTCGTGCTTCTCGACGTACGCGCGACCGCCGTTCGCGAGCCACTCGGGCGTGAAGGCGGCGGAGACGTCCGGGACGACGCCGAGTTCGACGAGGGCGGACGCGACATGCGGCCGGCCCACGGCACCGTCGCCCGCGATACGGGCCACCTGGTCCCAGGTGACCGGCACGCCGAGCTCCTGGAGCTTGGCGACCATGCCCTGGGCTCGCGGAACCCGGTCGTCCCGGACCAGCTCGCGCTCGCGAGCCAGCTCCGGCTCCCCGGGGTCGAAGAGGTACGCCAGCATGTGCAGGCTCACGCCGCCCAGGCGGCAGGAGAGTTCGGCGCCGGTGACGAGGGCGAAGGACGCCGGGAGCCCGGCGAGGGCCGCGATCGCCTCGGCGTGGCCGCCGACGGTGTCGTGATCGGTCAGCGCGACGACGTCGAGTCCCGCGGCGAAGGCGTTGTGGACCAGCTCGGCCGGGGTGTCCGTACCGTCCGAGGCCGTGGAGTGGGTGTGCAGATCGATGCGCACGACGCGTGGCTCCAGGGCTCGGGGTGGGCAGGGGACGCTCAATCGTAACGGGGAATCGAACATCCCCCGGACCGCCGCATCACGTGAAGGCCGTCACGACAGCAGCCGCGGCGACAGCGCTCCGCACGGCAGCAGATCCACCTCCGAGCCCGCGTCCCGCAGATCGGTGAGTATCAGCTCGTCGTACATCAGCAGCCCCGTCGACTCGGGCCAGACGATCGCCCACAGCCACAGCCCCCGCGCCTCGCCGGCGAAGACCGCGCGGTCCTCCGGCGCGTCGTTGACGTGCCACAGCGGTGTCGGTCTGCCCGCGGCGAGGACCTTGGCCTGGGGGGACTTGTCGACGGTCATGTGCGGGCCGGGGTCCGGTCCGTCGATCCCGGCGAAGCGGGCACCGAGGCCGACGCCGAGCTCCTCCGCGACCAGCAGCAACTCCCCCACGCCGCCGAGCGGTCCCGGACCCGAGCAGGCGACCGCGGTGGCACGCCCGCCGCTGCGGTCGTCCCCCGCGTACGCCACGCCGGTGAAGAGCCAGCCGACCGGGAGCGGCCAGGGCATCCACACCGGGACCTGTGCACGGGCCACGACGACGCTCAGGGCCTCGACGCTCGGCGGGATCACCGGCTGCAGCGGGTACACGGAACCGTGTACGTCGCACTGCCATGTGTCGGCGAAGAGACCGGGCGCCCTGACCCGGCCACCGCACTTCGGGCAACTGGGTTCGCCCCTCATAGCGCCCAACGGTCCTACCCGCTCGGCGCCGCGTCAAGGACGATCACCCGTCCGGTACGGCGGTTTCACCCGGGTTCAGCAGAAGAAAGTGACTGCACCGTACATTCATCAGGCATTCTCGCCGCACGGCACCGGGCGCCCGGACTGCCGACCCGGGGCAGGGGGCGGCGCCTCCGCGCACCCGTCGCCGACTGAGCCTCCGTCAGGCCGACCCGCGCCCCAACTGTGCCATGAGATACGTCACTTCACGGCCACTGACATCACGTCAGCGGGACGGACCTGCGCAGCGGATCACGCAGATCCGTTCCGTGCTTCAGCCATCGCGCCTGGAGCTCCGCCGCTCCGTGCACCCGCTTCCACGCGGCCTCGTTCGGCGTCATCGGCAGCAGCGGCAGGAAGCGCACCGGGTCCATGGGGCCGTCCAGCTCGAGGTCCTCGACCAGACCGCCCGGCTCAGCGACCAGGACGGACGAGAACGGCGCCTCCGGCCACAGCGGTTCACCGGTGTCCATCGAGTTGCCGGGCGCCACGATCACACCCTCCACCTGCGGTGACGACCCGAAGACGGCGAGCGGGCGCAGCACCTTGTCGGTGTCGGCGAGCCCGGCACGTACCGACAGGATCAGCTCGGCGCGAGGCCCCTTCACGGGGTCGGCGAGCACGTCCTTCGGGTCGTTCATGGGCTGGGCGGACATGCCCAGCGTGGCGTACCGGACGATGTCCCCGTCGATGAAACGGAGCACCTCGATCCGGTCCGTACCGAGGAAGGTCACAGCGGCGCGCGCGTCCGGCTCCCCCAGAGCCGTGAACAGCCGGGCCTCGACCAGAGCAAGAACTTCTCCCATTCCGCGAGCATAGATCGCATCAGGAAGGGGCAAAGAAAGGGATTGACCCTCAGTCGGCTGATAGGCTTGGCCGCCTGTTCGGGACAGCACGCAAAGCGTCGCTCTCGGATCCCGACGACACGTCATCCCCCACGGGGGACCGGCCGGAGGAGGTGGGGCTGCGGTGGATCGAAGTCGACCGTGCAGTACCAACCGCTCTTCCGCGCGATCTCTCAGTTTCTGAAACGCGCCGTCCGGCCCGTCAGAGCTGAGGGCTTTCCGCATCGCTTCATGGCACCGCGCACGACGGAAGAGCACTTCGTCCTTGCCTGACTGTCTGTAGCGAACGCCGTCACCGCGTCCCGCGGTGCCGCCCGCTTTGCGGACGTATCCAGAAAACGTCCTCGTTCCGGGCTGTGCCACGCCTCGCACCGGCGGCCTCTCCGTGAAGGAGCCTGCCATGTCGATGATCCGTGACCTGCGCGAAGCGGTCCGCCCCGCGCTGCGCAAGAGCATCAGTCCGTACAGCACGTACGACGCCACCCGTGACCCGTCCGCCTCCAGCGCCGTCGTCGACTGCGCCGTCTACCGCGACGGCAAGCGCGTGGAGGACGAGCCCTGCCTCACTCCGCACGAGGCGATGCTGCGGGTGCGCGAGGGCGGCGGCTTCGCATGGATCGGGCTGCACGAGCCGACCGAGGAGGAGTTCTCCGGTATCGCCGCCGAGTTCGGACTCCACCCGCTGGCCGTGGAGGACGCCGTCCACGCCCACCAGCGTCCCAAGCTCGAGCGGTACGACGACACGCTCTTCACCGTCTTCAAGACCATCCACTACGTCGAGCACGCGGAGCTGACGGCGACCAGCGAGGTCGTCGAGACCGGCGAGGTGATGTGCTTCACCGGGCCCGACTTCGTCATCACCGTGCGGCACGGCGGTCAGGGCTCGCTGCGCAACCTCCGGCACCGGCTGCAGGACGACCCGGAGCTGCTCGCCAAGGGCCCCTCTGCGGTGCTGCACGCCATCGCGGACCATGTCGTGGACGGGTACATCGCCGTCGCGGACGCGGTCCAGGTCGACATCGACGAGATCGAGATCGATGTCTTCTCGGCGCCCTCGAAGGGCAGCACGCGCGGTGCGGACACCGGGCGCATCTACCAGCTCAAGCGCGAGGTGCTCGAGTTCAAGCGGGCGGTCATGCCACTGCTGCGGCCCATGCAGCTGCTGAGCGAGCGGCCGATGCGGCTGGTCGACCCGGACATCCAGAAGTACTTCCGCGACGTCGCCGACCACCTGGCGCGGGTGCAGGAGCAGGTCATCGGCTTCGACGAGCTCCTGAACTCGATCCTCCAGGCGAATCTGGCGCAGGCGACGGTCGCGCAGAACGAAGACATGCGCAAGATCACCTCCTGGGCCGCGATCATCGCCGTACCCACGGCGGTCTGCGGCATCTACGGCATGAACTTCGACCACATGCCCGAGCTGCACTGGCGGTACGGGTACCCGATGGTGCTCGTCGGCATCGTCGGGATCTGTCTCACCATCCACCGCACGCTGAAGCGCAACGGCTGGCTCTAATAGGCTGCGGGCATGAACGACGCTCTGCTCGGCCAGGCCCTCGTCGAGGAGGCCACCAAGAAGTCCGGCCTCATCTGGGTCCGGGGCACCGGCCATGCGCGGGCCCTTTGGCACGTATGGCACGACGGCGCGGCGTACGTCGTCGGTGACGGGCCGGGCGAACAGCCGCTGCCCGGGCTGACGGACGGCTCCACCGCAGAGGTGACCGTACGAAGCAAGGACAAGGGCGGCCGCCTGGTGGCGTGGAAGGCCGTGGTGAGCGAACTGGCGCCGGACACGGAGGCGTGGCAGGCCGCGGTCGCCGAGCTGAAGGGCAAGCGGCTGAACGCGCCGGACGGCGAGCGGATGACGGAGCGCTGGGCGAGCGAGTGCCGGGTGCTGCGGCTCGAACCGTGCGGGTCGACCACCGAGCATCCTCACGACTCCCTGGCCGCCGCCCCACTGCCCACGCCGGCGACGACCCGCCACCCGATCCCGGCGGCTCTGCCGCGCCTGCTGCGGCGCGGGCGCAAGAAGTCCGGCTGACGCCCGCCGGGCCCACTCACGTGGCCGAGGGCGGGCCGGCTTCCGCGCGGGCAGCGCCCTGGACCGGCGGGCCAGGGACCACCCGGCCCGTCAGGCCGCCCGCCGGCCGCGGGCGCGTACGCCTCAGTCGCTCGTGCGCGGCAGCTCGCGGCCGTAGTCGACCGTCTCCTCCTTGGTCGGAGCCTTCAGCGCGAAGTCGGTGTTCCATTCGGCAAGGGTCAGCACGCCCGCGCCTCCCGCCCGGGCGAACCGAAGCGGGTAAGGCTTGCCCTCGAGGGACACATCGAGGGTGCCGCCGCCGCCCTCACCGCCGAGCACCTTGACGGTGCGTACCCCGCCGACCTCGTCGCGGTCGCCCTTGCTGAGTTTCCCGTGCAGCCCGAGAAGGCCGTCCAGCAGCACGTCCATCTCGGTGAATCCGCGGAGCTGCTTGTACGAGGGATCGTCGTCCGGGACCTTGACGTACATGTCGTCGAGCTTGTCCGCGGCGGACCCGTCCTCCTTGCCGGGCGGCTCGGACGTACCGTCGCCGTCGGAGTCCCCGTGGCTCCAGAAGCCCGCGTCGGCCTTCAGATAGAGCGCGTCACCGACCCGCAGCAGCTCGAAGGTCGAGTTCTTCGTGGTGACCGAGCCGATCCCGCCGCTCTTCTTGAGCCGCATGTTCAGCTTGTACGTGCCCCCCTTGGAGACCAGCGTCCCGGCGAGCCGTACCGCCTCGGCCCCGTTCGCCGCCGTCCGGGCCTTCTCCTCGATCGCGCTCGGCTCCAGCTTGCCGACGCCGTTCGTCCCTGCGTCCGGGTCCTCACCGCCGCAGCCCGTGAGGACCGCGGCCAGCCCCACGCAGAGTGCGACGGGGAGCCCGGCCCGGCGGGCCCGGGCCACGGCGGCCGGGGGGAGAGCGGTCACGTGCGCACTGCCTCTCGTACAGGTGGGGGGTGGCAAGACGGCAGCGTACCCGTGGTCATCGCACCGTCGAGAGGGGAGCCGTACGGTCCGATCTCAGGGGCGGCATGGACCGGCACGGGCTAGCCTGAAGCCGATGAAAAGCGGCATCTCAGGGCAATGGCCGGCACGGAGGAGGCGCGGAGCATGGCGGCAAGCGCCCCCCGGATCTTCGTATCGCACCTTGCCGGAGTCCCGGTCTTCGACCCCAACGGCGACCAGGTGGGGCGGGTACGCGACCTCGTTGCCATGCTCCGCGTCGGCGGCCGCCCGCCACGGCTGCTCGGCATGGTCGTGGAGGTGCACAGCCGCCGCCGGATCTTCCTTCCCATGACCCGGATCACCGGCGTCGAGTCCGGGCAGGTCATCACCACCGGCGTCGTGAACATGCGCCGCTTCGAGCAGCGGCCCACCGAGCGCCTCGTCCTCGGCGAACTGCTCGACCGGCGCGTCCGCCTCGTCGAGACGGGCGAGGAGGTCACCGTCCTGGACGTCGCCGTCCAGCAGCTCCCGGCCCGCCGGGACTGGGAGATCCACAAGGTCTTCGTACGGAAGGGAAAGGGCGGGGCCCTGCGCCGCAAGGGCGAGGCACTCACCGTCGAATGGTCCGCGGTCACCGGCTTCTCGCTGGAGGAGCACGGGCAGGGCGCCGAGAGCCTGGTCGCCACCTTCGAGCGGCTGCGGCCCGCGGACCTCGCCAACGCCTTGCACCACCTCTCCCCCAAGCGGCGTGCCGAGGTCGCGGCGGCCCTCGACGACGACCGGCTCGCCGACGTGCTGGAGGAACTGCCGGAGGACGAACAGGTGGAGATCCTCGGGAAGCTCAAGGAGGAGCGGGCCGCGGACGTCCTGGAGGCCATGGACCCGGACGACGCCGCCGATCTGCTCTCGGAGCTTCCGGAGGAGGACAAGGAGCGGCTGCTGAGGCTGATGCGCCCCGACGACGCGGCCGATGTGCGCAGGCTGATGGCGTACGAGGAGCGGACGGCCGGCGGACTGATGACGACCGAGCCGATCGTGCTGCGCCCGGACGCCACGGTGGCCGACGCGCTGGCGCGGGTGCGTCAGCAGGACCTCTCCCCCGCCCTCGCCGCGCAGGTGTACGTCTGCCGGCCGCCCGACGAGACACCGACGGGCAAGTACCTGGGCACGGTGCACTTCCAGCGGCTGCTGCGGGACCCTCCGTTCACGCTGGTCAGCTCGATCATCGAGAGCGATCTGCCGCCGCTCGGCCCGGACACCCAGCTGCCCGCGATCACCAGCTATCTCGCCGCGTACAACATGGTGGCCGCGCCCGTCGTGGACGCGAGCGGGGCGCTCCTCGGAGCCGTGACAGTGGACGACGTGCTCGACCACCTGCTGCCGGACGACTGGCGCGAGGCGGAGTTCGACGGGGCGGTGTCGGGAGCGGGAGCAGTCGATGTCGAGTGAACACGGACTGCCCGGACGGGGGGACGGACGCGGGGAGGGAAGGGACCGGGCACGCGAGCGAGAACGAGAGCGGGAACGGGAACGGGAACGGGAACGCGAACGGGAACGAGAGCGCGCCACCGGCCAGCGGCCGCGGGTCCGCCTGGACATCCCGCGGGCCCCGCGGCGGAGGATGCTCCCTGAGTACGACCCGGAGGCCTTCGGACGGCTCTCGGAGAAGATCGCCCGCTTCCTGGGGACGGGGCGATTCATCGTCTGGATGACCCTGACGATCATCGTCTGGGTGCTGTGGAACATCTTCGCGCCACCGGGGCTGCGCTTCGACGAGTACCCGTTCATCTTCCTGACGCTCGCGCTGTCGCTGCAGGCGTCGTACGCGGCCCCGCTGATCCTGCTCGCACAGAACCGTCAGGACGACCGCGACCGCGTCAACCTGGAGCAGGACCGGGCACAGAACGAGCGGTCCATCGCCGACACGGAGTACCTGACCCGGGAGATCGCGGCGCTGCGTATGGGTCTGGGCGAGGTGGCGACCCGCGACTGGATCCGCTCCGAGTTCGAGGACATCCGCAAAGACCTGGTGGACCGGCACGGCGTATTCCCTCCCGAGGCCTCCCGCCGACGTGACGAAGGCGACCGCTGACAGGGGCCCCCGGGCCGGGACCAGGCGCCGTACCATCGTCCGTATGGTTACGGAAGACGCGGTGCGCGAAGCACTGGCGACGGTGAACGACCCCGAGATCAACAAGCCGATCACCGACCTCGGCATGGTCAAGTCGGTCGAGTTCGGGGACGACGGCGCGGTCGCCGTCACGATCTATCTCACCGTCTCCGGCTGCCCGATGCGCGACACCATCACCCAGCGGGTCACCGACGCCGTCTCCCGCGTCGAGGGCGTCACCCGGGTCGATGTGTCGCTGGACGTGATGAGCGACGAGCAGCGGCGCGAGCTCGCAGCCTCGCTGCGCGGCACGACCGCCGAGCGCGAGGTGCCCTTCGCCAAGCCCGGCTCGCTGACCCGGGTCTACGCGGTGGCCTCCGGCAAGGGTGGCGTCGGAAAGTCCTCCGTGACCGTGAACGTGGCGGCCGCGATGGCCGCCGACGGGCTGAAGGTGGGTGTCGTCGACGCCGACATCTACGGCCACAGCGTGCCGCGCATGCTGGGGGCCGACGGCCGCCCCACCCAGGTCGAGAACATGATCATGCCGCCGTCGGCGAACGGCGTGAAGGTCATCTCGATCGGTATGTTCACCCCGGGCAACGCCCCGGTCGTGTGGCGCGGCCCGATGCTGCACCGCGCGCTCCAGCAGTTCCTCGCGGATGTCTACTGGGGCGATCTGGACGTCCTCCTGCTCGACCTGCCCCCGGGCACCGGTGACATCGCGATCTCCGTGGCCCAGCTGGTGCCGAACGCGGAGATCCTGGTCGTCACCACCCCGCAGCAGGCGGCGGCCGAGGTCGCGGAGCGGGCCGGCTCCATCGCCGTACAGACCCATCAGAAGATCGTCGGCGTCGTCGAGAACATGTCGGGCCTTCCCTGCCCGCACTGCGACGAGATGGTGGACGTCTTCGGCACCGGCGGCGGCCAGGCGGTGGCCGACGGTCTGACGAGGACGACCGGCGCGACGGTACCGGTGCTGGGCCAGATCCCGATCGACGTCCGGCTGCGCGAAGGCGGCGACGAGGGCAAGCCGGTCGTGCTGACCGACCCCGAGTCCCCGGCGGGCTCGGCCCTCCGCGCGATCGCCGGCAAGCTCGGCGGTCGCCAGCGCGGGCTCTCCGGCATGTCGCTGGGCATCACCCCGCGCAACAAGTTCTGACGGGGCGGCGGCGCACCGCGTCGTTGCTCCGTGCCCGAAGGGGGCACCGCTCATGGTGAGCGGTGCCCCCTTCGCCATGGCCACCTCACGTACGGAGGCCCGGGCGCACATGCATGGCCGTACGGTGCCACGAAAGGTCCGGCACTGCCGTGCCGAGGCCGAACCGTCCGGCCGCGGGCGCGGATCGGGATACGGCCGCGGGCGCGGATCGGGATACGGCCGCGGGCCGGCGCGCGGCCCTCTCTCAGGCGTAGACGCCGAGGTCCTGCACCACCGAGAAGCCCAGCCCGTAGGCGCTCATCCCTCGTCCGTAGGCTCCGATGTGGACCCCCGCGCTGCCCGCAGACCCGGCCAGCACCCAGCCGAACTCGGACTCGCGGTAGTGGAACGGCACAGGCACCCCGTCCACCGGCAGCGACAGCTCGGACCACGCCGGACCGGCCAGGTCGTCCGCCAGCTCGAAGGCGGTCTCGGTCTGCTGGTCCAGCCAGTCGTCCCGCAGCGCGTGGTCGAGCAGCGCGGGCCAGGTGTAGGCAAGCAGCCCCGAACCTGCCAGCCAGGCCGCGGAGGACACCGTCGTGGCGTCCAGGACGCCCGTACCGTCACCGCTGCCGCGTACGGGGCTCGCGGCGACGGTCACCACCACCGCGAAGCGTTCCTTCTCGGTCCCCGAGGCGTCGGACTTTATCGACGGCTCCTCGCCATGGCCCATGGAGCCGTGCTGCACCGTGCCGTCCGCGGTGGCGCCGACCTGCATCAGCCAGCGCGGCCCCGTGAAGGCCTCGTCCAGTCCGTACCAGGGGAACGGTGCGCGCAGATAGCCGTCGACCGTGCGCCGGGCCGCGGGCACCTCCTCAGCTGCGGACGTGCTGGGCGTGCTCTGCGCCGCCCCTACCCGACTCGTCGTCTCCATCTATCCGGCCGCCTCCTCGATCAAGGTCCGGAGCGGCCCGCCCCCCGCGGGCGTCCTCGGTTCCGGACAGATGGAGGATAGCCACCTCGCACCGACTCGTAGGGATTGATGCCACTCGGGTGGCTCAGGTGGCGTCTGCGTCGAAGGGCGGACGCTCGCCCTGATCGACGGTTTCGCGCTTCTTGAGCAGGTCCGCGGTCCCCCCGACGGTGGCCGTGGCGGAGGTGTCGGGCTCCTTGCCGTTGACCGCGTCCGCGACCTCGTTCAGGTCCTTGCGCAGATCGAAGCTGCTGCGGAGCTCCTTGAGATCGCCGTTCTCACCGAGCTGCTTGCGGATGAACGTCTTGGGATTCAGGTCCTCGAAATCGAAGTCCTTGAATTCCGGGCCCAGTTCGCTGCGGATGTCGTGCTTCGCGTTGTCGGAGAACTCGCGGATCTTGCGGATGAAGCGCGAGACGTCCTGGATGACCTTCGGCAGCTTGTCCGGGCCGAAAACGAGCACGGCGAGGACCACGAGCGTGACGAGCTCGAGTGCGCCTATGTCATTGAACACCTTGCTGCTCCTCGTGTTCGTGTTCTCCGTGCCCGCTGCTGGATCACCGCGTGCCGCCGGTCGACGGGATGGAACCGGGCTCCACGGTACCCGGCCGATCTGTCGGTGCGGTACCTCCAGGTGTCCGTTACGTGCCGCTCGCCGAGCCCAGCGTCAGCGCCTTCGTCTGCTCCTTGCCGCCCCGGACCACGGTCAGTTCCAACCTGTCGCCGGGCCGGTGGGAGCGGATCTTGACGATGAGCTCCTCGCCGCTGTGCACCCGCTGGCCGTCGACCTTGGTGATCACGTCACCCGGGCGGATGCCGGCCTTGGCGGCCGGGCCTCCGGCGGTGACGGTCGGAGCGCCTGCCTTGTCCTTCTCACCGACCCTGGCGCCGTCGCCGGTGTACTTCATGTCGAGGCTGACCCCGATGACCGGGTGTGTGGCCTTGCCCGTGTTGATGAGCTCCTCGGCGACACGCCTGCCCTGGTTTATGGGGATGGCGAAGCCGAGTCCGATGGAACCGGCCTGGCCGCCGCCGCCCTCGGGGCCCGCGCCGCTGTCCGCGGCACGGATGGCGCTGTTGATGCCGATGACCCGGGCCTTCGAGTCGACGAGGGGACCGCCGGAGTTGCCGGGGTTTATCGGGGCGTCGGTCTGAAGTGCGTCGACATAGCTGACGTCGCTGCCGTCGCCCTTCTCGCCGCCCGCCGTGATGGGGCGCTCCTTGGCGCTGATGATTCCGGCGGTGACGGTGTTCTGCAGGTCGAAGGGGGCGCCGATGGCGACGACGGGGTCACCGACGCGGACGTTGTCGGAGTTGCCGAGGGGCAGCGGCTTGAGCCCGGAGACGCCGGTGACTTTGACGACGGCGAGGTCGTAGCCGCTGTCCTTGCCGACCAGCTTGGCGGGGGCGGTCTCGCCGCCGCTGAAGGTGACGGAGATGTCGCCGGAACTGCCGGCAGGGTCGACGACGTGGTTGTTGGTGAGGATGTGGCCCTGCTTGTCGAGGACGAAGCCGGTGCCTGTGCCCTGCTCGCCGCTTCCGCTCACATGCAGCGTCACGACGCTGGGGAGGGCGCTGGCTGCGATGCCCGCGATGCTTTCCGGGGCGCGGCCGGAGTCCTCGGGACCGGCCTGCGGCAGCTCGACCGTGGTGATTCCGCCGTTCCGTTCGAGATAGGCGCCGACGCCGCCGCCCAGCGCCCCGGCGAGCAGCGCGAAGACCAGGGCTCCCGCGAAGGCGGCGCCGCGCCGGGACTTCTTCTTCGTCGGCTCACCGGCATGGCTCAGAACGGTGGCTCCGGGTGCGCTCCAGGGGTCGTACTGGGTCCACTGGGCGGGAGCCGTCGGCTGCGGCGCGGGGGCCGGCAGCGGGCCGGCGGGGGCGGGCGTGGCGTACGCGCCGCCCACCGGTTGCTGCTGCGGGGGGACGGCCGTCCCGTGCGCCGGAGTCCCCATGGGCCGCTGCACCGGCGGCGCGGGAGCCCATGGCCCCGGACCGCCGTAGGGCGGCGTCCGGTACTCGTCGGGCTGGTGGAGCGGCTGTGCACCGGAGCCCTGCGCCGTGGCGGGTACGGGCTCGGGCGCGATGGACGGTTCAGGCACAGAGGTGCCTGCGGGCGCAGGGGCGGGAGCCGCCTCGGAGGACGGCCGGGGCGCGTCCGCCGGTGCCTGTGCTTGCGGTGCCGGTGCCGGTGCCGGTGCCGGTGCCGGTGCCGGTGCCGGTGCCGCCAGCGTGTACTCGGACCGGTCGTCCGCGATGTCGGTGCGCGTGGCCGGTTCCGTCGGTTCCGGGTCGGCGGAAAGGGAAGCGGGGGCCTGAGCCATGCCCAGGAGGTGGTGCTCCGCGGACGTGTGGCGCGGACGGCTCCACCACTTCGGCCTGGGACCCGTCTGCTTCCCGTTCTCCATGCTCTCCCCGCAACTGCCGTTCCGCGCGCACCCCGCCGGGCACTCTTCCCTGGATTCAATCAGGTTTACGTGTGGCGTCACACAGCGCGGCGGCGGCTTCCCGGCGTCATCGCCGGTTCGGGGCCGTGAGCTCGCTGGGATACGGGGTGGCCGTGGGAGTCGGGGTGGAGGCGGTGGCGAACTGGAACGCCGAGCCCGTGGGGCGTATCAACGCCGGCGGGGCTCCGGTGAGCAGACCCGGGGCGGAGAACGGGTGGGCCGGCGCCTGCATCTGCGTCACGCTCCGGGAGAGCGGGCCGACCACCTGCTCGCCGTTGCTCGCAACGCCGCGGCGTCGTCCCGTCTCCGTGCCCGATCCGACCGACGTGCTCATGCTGCGCTGGGGTGTCACGCTGTTCCCCCGCTGGTCGGCGCGGGCGGAACCGTCGCCCGGTGTGGCCAGCGGCAGCGTCCCGCTCAGGGCGATCGCCGCGAAGGAGACCGCGCTTGCCGCGGTCAGCGCGAACCTGCGGCCGCGCCACACGGAGCGCTCGGCCTCCTGCCGTCCCACGTCGTGGATACGGAACCCGGGACCGGGTCCGTACCCGAAGTCGTCCGGGGTCACGCCGAAGACGCCCTGGCCGAGAGGCCGCCCGCCGAGCGGTCTCTGTCCGTCGTCGTCACCGGCGGGCGGCCCTGCGGGCGGCCCGCCGGGCAAGCCCTGCAGGCGCGCGAGGAACCCTTCGGAGGGCGGTGGAGGGGCGGTCGCCGCGAACACGCTCTTCAGCCGGCGCTGTGCGTCCGCCTCGGCCTTGCATTTGGGACAGGTCGCAAGGTGCGCGAGCACCCGCTCGCGCGCGTCATGTTTCAGCTCGCCGTCGATCAGGGCAGCGAGCCGGTCCCCCAGGTGCTGCTCCGCGGGGGTGGGGCCGATGCCGCTCACGCCGTACCGCCCTCCCCGGCCACGCCCGCAAGCGCGCGCTGCTCCGCACGCGCCTCGGGAGAACGGTGCTGGAGGGCCTTGCGCAGATGGGAGCGGCCGCGGTGGATACGGCTGCGGACCGTGCCCAGCTTGACGCCGAGCGTGGCCGCGATCTCCTCGTACGACAGTCCCTCGATGTCACAGAGCACCACGGCGGCACGGAACTCGGGCGCCAGGGTGTCCAGGGCCTGCTGCACATCGGCGTCGAAATGCGTGTCGTGGAAGACCTGCTGGGGTGACGGCTCCCGGCTGGGCAGCCGCTCGGCCGCGTCGTCGCCGAGCGCGTCGAAGCGGATCCGCTGCTTGCGGCGGACCATGTCCAGGAAGAGGTTCGTCGTGATGCGGTGCAGCCAGCCCTCGAACGTCCCCGGCGTGTACGTCGACAGGGAGCGGAAGACGCGGACGAAGACCTCCTGGGTGAGGTCCTCCGCATCGTGCTGGTTGCCGGTCAGACGGTAAGCGAGACGGTAGACCCGACCGCTGTGCGTGCTGACGATGTCCTCCCAGGAAGGAGGAGTCCACGCCTGGGATTCCGCATCCGATGCGAACCTCGCGGTGGCTACGGAGTCGCTGGGGGCGCCTCCCGTGCTCGAAGAGCTGTGGGGCAGGGAATGGGCGTCAGCGGTGTCGGTCACGGATTTCGGCTCACCCGACGATCCAAGAAGGCGCCTCAGCACCCCTCTCCGATCCACAGGCGCAGCCGCACCTCCCCTGTCGGCTCTGGTGGTGTCCAGTGGAGCCCCTACCATAGCCACCTCGCCCGTTAGCTCCGGATAAGAATCTTTACGCGAATTTAGGGCCGGTCCACGGTCACCCGCGAATTCCTTCCCGCCTCTTGATAACGCCCGGTCCCATCTGCGGGTTCCCGGGCTCAGCGGATACAGTCACCGTTGCGCCAACTACGGGGACAGGAGAGGGTCATCACCGCCAACCGGCAGACGAGCTGGGCGTTCGCCGACGCCTTTGTCGCCGAGGACGAAGCACTGCGCTGGGCCCGTGAGCGGTCCCGGGAGTCAGCGCTGCCCTCGGTGTCGCCAGGCACCGGCGCCGCGCTGCGACTGCTGGCCGCGACGGCGGACGCCAAGGCCGTGGCGGAGATCGGTACCGGCACGGGCGTCTCCGGGATCTATCTGCTCCAGGGCATGCGGCCCGACGGCGTACTGACGACCGTGGACCCCGAGCCCGAGCGCCAGCAGTTCGCACGGCAGGCGTTCCGCGCCGCGGGCTTCACGGGGAACCGGGCACGTTTCATCCCCGGCCGCGCCCTGGACGTACTGCCGCGACTCGCGGACGGCGGATACGACCTCGTCTTCTGCGACGGCGACCCGATGGAGTCGCTGGACTATCTCGCTGAATCGTTGCGCCTGCTGCGGCCTGGCGGTCTTGTCTGCTTCGAGGGCGTCTTCGCGGACGGCCGCACGGTCGATTCTGCGGCTCAGCCGGCCGAGGTGCTGCGGATGCGGGAACTGCTGCGGGCGGTGCGCGAGAGCCAGGAGCTGCTGCCGTCACTGCTGCCGGTGGGTGACGGGCTGCTCTGCGCGGTCCGCCGCGGCTGATCCGGCGCCTCACTGTCTGCTGTTCGCTGCCCCCGGCCCCCGGCCCCCGCCCCCGGTACGACAGTGCCCCGGCACGGTCGTACCGTACCGGGGCAGTGTCGAAAGGTGAGGGCGCTTTCCGCGTCAGCCGACGACCTTCTTGAGGGCGTCGCCGAGGGCGTCGGCCTCGTCAGGAGTCAGCTCGACGACGAGCCGACCGCCGCCTTCGAGCGGAACGCGCATGACGATGCCCCGCCCCTCCTTGGTCACCTCGAGCGGGCCGTCGCCCGTCCGCGGCTTCATGGCCGCCATGCTCGTTCCCCTTCCTGAAACCAGCTCATCGTCAGCCGACGGCCCCCTGGGTGGGCACACGTCACCGGCATCGAACACATTGCTTCCCAGCCATTATCCCGCATGGCGGGACCCGATGACCAACATCGGTCTGCATCGCTTGCGCAACGCGCTTTCGCAAAACCACCCAATTCGGCGATCCGCCTGCGATACTTCGCCACCGCACCGACACAGAGGGCCCGCATTTCTTTGACGCAGGTCACATACCGGTGCGTATGTCCGGCCTTCGCGATCTCCGCCATGCTGGGCTCCACACGATCGCATCGACCGAGCCGCAAAGGGGACACCGCCATGGCCGACACCGTGCTGTACGAGGTGAAGGACGGACTCGCGACCATCACGATCAACCGGCCCGAGGCCATGAACGCGATGAACGTCGAGGCCAAGGAAGCCCTACGGGACAGCGCCCTGGCCGCCGCGGCGGACGAGAGCGTACGGGCGGTGCTCCTGACCGCCACGGGACGCGCGTTCTGTGTGGGCCAGGACCTCAAGGAGCACATCTCGCTGCTCGTCTCCGACCGCGAGGCAGGCACGAGCCACACGATGAACACCGTGCGTGATCACTACAACCCCATCGTGCGGGCGCTGACCGAGATGCCGAAGCCGGTGGTCGCCGGGGTGAACGGGGTCACGGCGGGCGCAGGTCTCGGCTTCGCGCTGGCCGCGGACTACCGGGTCGTCGCCGACTCGGCGAAGTTCACGACCTCCTTCGCCGGGGTCGCGCTGACCGCGGACTCGGGCGTCTCCTGGACGCTGCCCCGGCTGATCGGGGCGAGCCGCGCCGCCGACCTGCTGCTCTTCCCCCGCTCGATCTCCGCTCAGGAGGCCTACGACCTGGGCATCGCGAACAAGCTCGTACCGGCGGAGGATCTCGCCGCCGAGGCGGCCGCGGTCGCCCGTGCCCTGGCCGACGGCCCGACCGTGGCGTACGCGGCGATCAAGGAGTCCCTGGCGTACGGGGCTGCACACTCGCTCGCCGAGACGCTGGCCAAGGAGGACGAGCTGCAGACCAGGGCGGGCGCCTCAGAGGACCATGCGATCGCGGTCCAGGCGTTCGTCGCCAAGGAGAAGCCCAGGTACCTGGGCCGCTAGGGCCTCTCGTTCGGAACTTGCCGGGCCGGCCGGTCCCCAGGAGGCGGGCCCCGGGAACGCCGGCGTTCCCGGGGCAGGCCGGTCCGTCCGCGGGCAGGCCTGCCGGTAGGGGCAGGCCTGCCGGTCGACGCCGGGCCGGCTCACGCCGCCAGAGGCGCACCCCCGCGGGCGACACAGTCCGCAAGGTGGTCGTCGACCAGACCGCAGGCCTGCATCAGTGCGTAGGCGGTCGTGGGGCCGACAAAGCGCAGGCCGCGCTTCTTGAGGTCCTTGGACAGGGCCGTCGACTCGTCCGTGACCGCCGGGATGTCCGCGGTGGTGCGCGGCGCCGGGCGGCCCCCCGGGTCCGGTGCGTACGACCAGATCAGCTTGTCGAGCTCCCCGGCCGGCCAGTCGGCCAGCACGCGGGCGTTGGCGAGGGTCGCCTCGATCTTGGCGCGGTTGCGGATGATTCCAGGGTCCGCGAGCAACCGCTCCTTGTCGGCGTCGGTGAAGGCCGCCACCGACGCGATCCCGAAACCGTCGAAGGCCGCCCGGAAGGTCTCACGGCGGCGCAGGATCGTGATCCAGGACAGCCCGGACTGGAACGCCTCCAGACAGAGCCGCTCGAACAGGGCGTCGTCCCCGTGGACCGGGCGGCCCCACTCCTCGTCGTGGTACGTCACATAGTCATCGGTGGACAGGCCCCAGGGGCAGCGCAGCCGCCCGTCCGGGCCCGCGATCGCGCCGCTGCTCATCGCCCCTGCTCCTCGCCGGGCCGACGGGTGGGCCGCTGGTACGGCTCGTCGTCGGTCCGCTCGTCCTCCCCCGCGTCGGGCCGCTTGTCGAACATGCCGCCGCGCCGCTCCCCAGGCTCGTCGAACGGCTCGGTCGCCCCCGCCCGCGGCGCCTGGCGCCCGGCCGGCGCCGACTCCAGCTCGGCGATCCTGGCGTCCCGCTCGGCGAGCTCCGCACCCAGCCGGTCGAGGACCTCGTCCACATCCGCCATCCGGTAGCCCCGCGGCGCCACCGGAAGCCGCAGCGCCTCGATGTCCGCGCGGTCCACGGGGCGCGTCTGCGGCAGCGGGTCCACGAGCTGCTCGGGCGCCGCCTCCGGAAGGACCGCGGTCTCACCGCCGCCCACCACCGCGAGCGTGACCGCGGCGACCACGACGACCATCGCGATCAGCAAGAACCAGAACACAGCGTGCCTCTCCCCGGAGCAGGAAACCGTCGCTGCCGATCGTGCCATGCGCCACCGGCAGTTAGGGTCGCAGGCGACGGAACGCGAGGAGGAAACACGGGATGCGCAGCGGAACTCTGCGGCTGGGCCGGCGCGAATTCGGTGCGCACGAGCCGGTGATCATGGCGATCGTGAACCGGACTCCGGACTCCTTCTACGACCAGGGCGCGACGTTCCGCGACGAGCCCGCGCTCGACCGCGTCGAGCAGGCGGTGTCGGAGGGGGCCGCCATCATCGACATCGGTGGGGTGAAGGCCGGTCCCGGGGAGGAGGTCTCGGCCGAGGAGGAGGCCCGCCGCACGGTCGGTTTCGTCGCCGAGGTGCGCCGCCGCTTCCCCGACGTGGTGATCAGCGTGGACACCTGGCGGCACGACGTGGGCGCGGCGGTCTGCGAGGCGGGCGCGGATCTTCTGAACGACGCCTGGGGCGGCGTGGACCCGAAGCTGGCCGAGGTGGCCGCACGGTACGACGTGGGACTGGTGTGTACGCACGCGGGCGGCGCAGAGCCGAGGACGCGACCGCACCGGATCGCGTACGACGACGTGATGGCGGACGTCCTGCGGGTGACGACAGGGCTGGCCGAACGGGCCGCGGAGCTCGGGGTGCGCCGCGACGCGATCCTCATCGACCCCGGCCATGACTTCGGGAAGAACACCCGCCACTCGCTGGAGGCGACCCGTCGGCTCGGGGAGATGGTAGGGACGGGCTGGCCGGTGCTGGTCTCCCTGTCCAACAAGGACTTCGTCGGCGAGACGCTCGACCGGCCGGTGAAGGAGCGGCTGATCGGCACGCTCGCGACGACGGCGGTGTCGGCGTGGCTCGGGGCGCAGGTGTACCGCGTCCACGAGGTGGCGGAGACCCGGCAGGTGCTGGACATGGTGGCGTCGATCGCGGGGCACAGGCCCCCGGCGGTAGCCCGGCGGGGCCTGGCCTGAGCGACGGCGGCTGAGCCTCGCCGCGGCCCTGGCCCTCGCGCGCGGGGGCGGGCGTGCGAAGGGCGGCGAGTGTGTGGGAACTCCGCCTGGCTCGCGACTCCCCCGGAGCTCCGCCGGGGAGGTACCCCCAGCACGCACATTCGCCGCGTTGCCGGAGTCGTCCGAGGACGTCCGGTTACGAGGTACGAGGTACGAGGACGATCTCACCCCAGCTACCGCTGGAGGACGTCGGCGACCGACGGCAACGCAGCGAGGTGCGGCGCCAGGGCGCGCGAGTCCGGCAGGATCCGCGAGCCCGGCAAGATCCGAACGAGGGGCTCTAGGCCTCGTAGCCCTCGTAGGGGACGGGCGGGGGCTCGCCGGTCTCCTTCGTGACCAGCGCGACGGCCTCCTCCACGTCGTCCGTCACGTGGAAGAGCAACAGGTCGTGCTCCGACGCCTTGCCCTGGGCGACCACGGTGTTGCGCAGCCAGTCGACCAGGCCGGACCAGTACGCCGAACCGAAGAGCACGATCGGGAAGCGGGTCACCTTGCGGGTCTGGACGAGGGTCAGGGCCTCGAAGAGCTCGTCCAGGGTGCCGAATCCGCCGGGCATGACCACGAAGCCCTGCGCGTACTTCACGAACATCGTCTTGCGGACGAAGAAGTAGCGGAAGTTCACGCCGATGTCGACGTGCTCATTGAGCCCCTGCTCGAAGGGCAGCTCGATGCCGAGCCCGACGGAGATGCCCTTGGCCTCGCGGGCACCCCGGTTCGCGGCCTCCATCGCGCCGGGCCCGCCACCGGTGATCACGGCGAAGCCGGCTTCGACCAGTGCCCTGCCGATGCGCACGGCCGCCTCGTACTCGGGGGTGCCGGGCGCGGTACGGGCGGAGCCGAAGACGCTGATGGCGCTGGGCAGTTCGGCGAGGGTCCCGAAGCCTTCGACGAACTCCGACTGGATGCGCATGACCCGCCATGGATCCGTGTGCACCCACTCGGAGTCCCCCTCGGTGTCCAGCAGTCGCTGGTCCGTGGTGCCGGGCTGGATCTGCTCTCTGCGGCGCAGCACCGGCCCCAGCCGCTTTTCCTTCGGCTGCCGTGCTTCGTCGGGGTTGCCCATGACCTGCTCCCTCCGCTGCTGTGCTCGTTCCAGGTCAGGGTAGGTCGACGGAGGTGGCCGGGAGCGAAATTCCGGAGGTCGGGCAGTGAGAGGTCAGGCTGTGAGCCACTCCCGGAGCCGTTCCTCGCAGTGCGTGATCTTGTCGATGGCCACCTGCTCGTCCCGCTTGTGGGCGAAGAGCGCGTCGCCGGGTCCGTAATTGACCGCGGGGACACCCAGCGCGCTGAACCGGGAGACGTCCGTCCAGCCGAACTTGGGCTGTGCCGATCCGCCCACGGCCTCCATGAAGGCGGCCGCGGCCGGGTGGGAGAGCCCCGGCAGCGCACCGCCCGTGTGGTCGTCGACGACGAACTCGGCCACTCCGCAGTCCGCGAAGACCTCGCGGACGTGGGCCTCGGCCTCCGCCATGCCGCGGTCCGGGGCATAGCGGTAGTTGATCACCACGGTGCACTCGTCGGGGATGACGTTGGTGGCGACACCGCCCTCGATCCCCACGGCGTTGAGGCCCTCGCGGTACTCGAGTCCGTCGATCACCGGGCGACGCGGCTCGTAGGCGGCGAGCCGGGCGAGCACAGGCCCGGCGGCGTGAATGGCGTTGGACCCCATCCAGCTGCGCGCGGAGTGTGCACGCTCCCCGGTCATACGCAGATGGACCCGCAGGGTGCCCTGGCACCCGCCCTCGACTTGGGCATCGGACGGCTCGAGCAGTACGGCGAAGTCACCCTCCAGCCAGCCGGGGTGTGCGTCGGCAATATGCCCGAGACCGTTGAGGTGTGCGGCGACCTCTTCGTTGTCGTAGAAGACGAAGGTGAGGTCGCGGTTGGGCTCGGGAACGGTCGCGGCGATCCGCAGCTGGACGGCCACACCCGACTTCATGTCCGACGTGCCGCACCCCCAGAGGACGCCGTTGTCGTCCAGCCGGGAGGGGACGTTGTCGGCGATCGGCACCGTGTCGATGTGTCCGGCGAGGACGACCCGCTCGGCGCGGCCGAGGTTCGTACGGGCGACGACGTTGTTGCCGTGCCGGTCGACCCGCAGGTGGGGCAAACCACGCAACGCCTGCTCGATCGCGTCGGCGAGGGCCTTCTCGTTGCCGCTGACCGACGGGAAGTCGACGAGCCGGGCGGTCAGCGCGGGGGCGTCCAGGGAGAGATCAAGCGCGGTCTCGGGCATGCCCCGACCCTAGCGTCCCCGGGCCCGGGCCCCGGCGGGGCGGTGGCGGGAGGCCGGTACCGTGGCAGCGTGACCGAGACCGCCTCACCCGTCCGGCGCGGCCGCCATCTGCGCATCGCGGCCGCGCTGGCCGTACTGCTGGCGCTGGTCGCATATGTGGTCGTGCAGTACGTGAGCGGGGGCGGCGGCGCGCCGCGCTGTGTGGTGCGCTCGGCCGACGGCTCCGACTCCGGCTCCGGCTCCGGAACGTCGTACGAGCTGACCCCGGAGATGGCCGGCAACGCCGCCACGATCTCGGCGGTCGGCACCACGCGCGGGATGCCGGAGCGCGCGGTCACCATCGCGCTGGCGACGGCGCTCCAGGAGTCCGCGCTGCGCAACATCAGGCATGGCGACCGGGACTCCCTCGGCCTCTTCCAGCAGCGTCCCTCGCAGGGCTGGGGGACACCCGGGCAGATCCTCGACCCGGTGTACTCCGCCGGGATGTTCTACGACCGCCTCGCCGAGGTGCCGGGCTATTCACGGCTGCCCCTGACCGAGGCGGCCCAGCGGGTCCAGCGCAGCGGCTTCCCTCAGGCGTACGCGAAGCACGAGCCCGACGCCTCGCTGCTGGCGGCGGCGCTCACCGGCCGCGCCTCCGCGTCGCTGACCTGCAGGGCGGGGCAGGCCGCCGGTGCGGGCGACCCGGCGAAGGTGCGCGCCGAGCTGACACGCGCGTTCGGCGAGGGGGTGCTACCCGCGTCCTCCGGAGCCGGCCGCTCCGGTGCGCCGCGCCCTGCCGAGCTGACGCTCCCGGTGAGCGCGGCGACGTCCGAGGGAGGCGCATCCGCGTCCCGGCGCGGCTGGGAACTGGCGCACTGGGCGGTGGCCAAGGCGGCCGAACTGCGCATCGCCGAGGTCTCGTACGCGGGCCGGGTATGGAGCGCGGACGAGGCCGACGAGGGCTGGAGGGCCGGGAAGTCGCGTGATGCGGGCGAGGTCAGGATCCGCATGGCGCAGTAGCGCGGCACGGAAGCCCGGACCCGCCGGTGAGCGGACCGCGGCCGACGAGCGGCTTCGTGGCCCCGCTGCCGCGGCGTCCGAGGGCTGTACGCCCGCGTCGGCGCCCGACCGACGCCCGCATCTGCGCCTGACCGACGCCCGGATCGCCCAGGTCGGCCAGGTCGGCCAGGTCGGCCCGACCGTACGCGGTATTCGGCCCCTCCCGTCCTTCAGGCGACACGGGCCCGTTCCCGTCGCTGGGCAGCCGGAACAGAAGACGCGTCTCACCGCAGCCCGGCTAGGAATTCCGTATCGGGCAGGCGTCCGGTCCGTCACCCACCAGTGGGGCGCGCTTCCTGTCGGGTCGATATTTCTCCGGCACGTGCGGACGCGTTCGACAGTATTCCCCAATTCCCTTGCGCCAAAAGGGAAGTGACGGTTCGGCACACTGCCTGGACGCATATTGTTCGCCCGTTTTTGTCCGCAGCCGATTATGCGATGCATTGCCAACTCTTTACCCGTGGTCACCGCAACCATTCCGGGCCCAAAGGCGGTTGTCACTGCGTCCGATCGCCGGACAGGCAACACCCAACGTTCTCTCGTCGAAGGAGCATCATGTCCCTCCCCCTGACCCGCCGGATCGCCCGTGCCGCGCTGCTCGTAGCAGCGGGTGCAGCTCCCGTGGTCGGTGCGGCCGGCTCCGCAAGCGCCATGGACCTTGCGCCCGCCCAGAATCTGGGCGGTGGGCTGACCCAGCTCGACGGCGCCGCAGTCGGCGAAAGCACGGACGGCGCCGCACAGCAGGCGGCCGGCCAGGCGAACGAGGCCGGCGGCAAGCTGGTCGGCACGGCTCTGCCGACCGCGAGCAAGACCGTCGGCCAGGCGGCCAGGACGGGCGCCCCCGCCGCGCAGGAGACGGCCGGAGGGGCTGCGGGCTCCGCGGCCGGCCTGGTGGGCGGAACCGCTGCCACCGCGACGGAGCAGGGTGTGCCCGCGGCCGGTTCGCTGAGCGGCGGTGTTCCGGCGGCCGCCCCCCTGCCGGCCGCTGCGCCTCTCCCCGCCGCGCCTCTTCCCACCGACCAGCTCTCCGCCGCTCCCCTGCCGGCCGACCAGCTGCCTGCCGACGCACTGCTCGGCCGGTAACGCGCGAGCGCGACAGGACGAAGGGCCCTCGGGGAGCACGAACTCCCCGAGGGCCCTTCCGTCTGTCGTCTGTGGCTTGTCGCCTGCGCTCCGCCGTCTGCCACCCGTCCGCCGTGCCGCGGGGACACCGGAGCACCCGGACCTCATCCGAGGCGCTTGACCGCCGCCTCGACCCGCTCGTCGGTCGCCGTGAACGCGACCCGCACGAACCGCTCGCCCGCGGCCCCGTAGAAGTCGCCGGGTGCGACGAGAATGCCCAGGTCGGCCAAGCGCGCGACCGTGTCCCAGCAGGGCTCGTCGCGGGTGGCCCACAGATAGAGGCTCGCCTCGCTGTGCTCGATCCGGAAGCCGTGCTTCAGCAGAGCCTCGCGCAGCGCCGCCCGCCGGGCTGCGTACCGGAGCCGCTGCTCGGCGACATGCGTGTCGTCACCGAGCGCCGCGACCGTCGCCGCCTGCACCGGGGCGGGCGTCATCATCCCGCCGTGCTTGCGGATCTGCAGCAGTTCGCCGAGGACGGACGCGTCACCCGCGATGAAGGCGGCGCGGTAGCCCGCGAGGTTCGACCGCTTGGAGAGGGAGTGGACGGACACGATGCCTTCGTACGTGCCGCCGCAGACATCGGGGTGGAGCACGGAGACCGGCTCGGCGTCCCAGCCCAGTTCCAGGTAGCACTCGTCGCTGAAGACGAGCACGCCGTGTTCGCGTGCCCACGCCACGATCCGGGTCAGCTCGTCCTTCGCCAGGACCCGGCCCGTGGGGTTCGACGGGGAGTTCAACCAGAGCAGCTTGAGCCCCGTGGGGTCGAGCTCCGTGGGGTCGTCGTACACGACGGGCGTCGCACCGCAGAGCCGCGCACCGACCTCGTACGTGGGGTAGGCGAGCCGCGGGTAGGCGACTGTGTCGCCCGCGCCCAGGCCCAGTTGGGTCGGCAGCCAGGCCACCAGTTCCTTGGACCCCACCACCGGAAGCACATTGGTGTGTGCGAACGACACCGCGCCGAGCCGGCGCTCGCACCAGCCGACCAGCGCGTCACGGAGGGCCGTCGTCCCGCACACCGTCGGGTATCCGGGCGAGTTCGCGGCCCCCACAAGGGCCTGCTGGATCAGAGCAGGGACCGGGTCGACAGGGGTGCCGACGGAGAGGTCGACGATGCCGTCCGGGTGGGCCGCTGCGGTCGCCTTGTACGGCTCCAGCTTGTCCCAGGGGAAGGCGGGGAGACGCGAAGAGACTGCGGACACGGTGCTCTCTTTCTCGTACGTACGGCGTGGACGGGCGCAAACGCCTCGGCCCCGTACGGCGGACGCACCGTACGGGACCGAGATCGCACGATCAGCCGTTCTGCGGCGGCAGTGCGGCGATGAAGGGGTGGTCGCGCTCGATCAGGCCCAGCTTGGAGGCGCCACCGGGCGAACCGAGCTCGTCGAAGAACTCGACGTTCGCCTTGTAGTAGTCCTTCCACTCCTCGGGAGTGTCGTCCTCGTAGAAGATCGCCTCGACCGGGCAGACCGGCTCACAGGCACCACAGTCGACGCATTCGTCCGGGTGGATGTACAAGGACCGTGAGCCCTCGTAGATGCAGTCGACGGGGCACTCCTCGATGCACGCCTTGTCCTTGACGTCGACACAAGGCTGCGCGATGACGTAGGTCACGCTGTCGTTCCTCCTCGGTAGGGCGCGGCGTCCGGTCTGCGGCTCGCCGCGGGGCTGCGCGGGAGCGCGGCGTCGTCGATGCCCGCACCTAGTATCTCCGTTCCTGGGGATGATCCGAACAGGAGGGGAGGACTGAACTGTGGAATTCACTGCGGGCGGACGTCTTGAGGTCCGCATCACCCCCTCTGACGTGGGAAAACGCGTTTCGGTACGGCGGCTCGCCGATGCCGGTTCCGATGCGGGGAAGTTCACCGACACGGTCGGGGTTCTCACATCATGGGACAACGGTGTGCTGCTGATCACACGCCGGACCGGTGAGAGCGTCCGCATCCCGGAATCGTCACTGGTCGCGGGCAAGGTCGTACCGCCGGCTCCGGCACGCCGACGGGGTCTTCCGGCGGCGTCCTTCGAGGATCTGGCACGGACCTCGGCCCGGGCTTGGCTGCCGGTCGAGAGCGAGCGGCTCGGCGAGTGGACGCTGCGGGCGGCGGGCGGATTCACCCGGCGGGCGAATTCCGTGCTGCCCCTGGGTGACCCGGGGATACCGATGGACGACGCGCTCGGGCGCGTTCGGGCCTGGTACGCGGAGCGGGACCTTCCGGCCTATGTCCAGACGGCGACCGGGGCCGAGGGCACGCAGGAGGCGCTCTGTGCGGACCTGGAGCAGCGCGGCTGGGAGCGCGAGGTGACGGCGGAGCTGCGGGTGGGCGGGCTGGCGCCGGTCGCGGACCTGGACGCGGATGTGTCACGGGTGCGGCTGGGGCGTTCGGTCGACGAGGCGTGGCTACGGCGTTATCAGCGATTCGATGTTCCGGGCGGTGCGCCGGGCGGCGTGCCGGGCCCTCATGTGCTGCAGGTACTGTCCAGCGGTCCGTCGGTGTGGTTTGCGACCGTACACGGCGAGTCGGAGGTCCCCGCCGCGATCGGCCGCTGTGTGGTCGACGGACGCTGGGCAGGGTTCATGGCCGTGGAGGTCGACCCTGCACACCGCCGGCAGGGGCTGGCGTCCGCCGTGATGGCGGCGCTGGCACGGCAGGCTCTGGAGGAGGGCGCGTCGGCGGCGTGGCTGCAGGTCGAGTCGGACAACGACGGGGCCCGGGAGATGTACGAGGGAATGGGTTTCGCGGTCCATCACCTCTACCACCATTTCCGATACTCCCGATCTTCCTGAGCGGGTACGAGACGCATATGCACCCGCCACAGCACGGGGACACTCACTGGCGCCGCCGTTTCGCCGAGGAGGCCCGCTCCGAGCGGCCCGACCTCACGACCCTGTGCCTGCTCGTGGGCGCGGAGGCGGATCCCGCGCTGGACGAGGCGGGGCTGGACGCCGCGCAGATCGAGCTGGACCGGCTCGCCGGCCTGCTGCCGTACGGACTCGCCGGGCCGGAGTCCTGGATGGCGGCCCTGGGCGCCCTCCTCGGCGAGCGCTGCGGCTTCCACGGCACGCCGGGCTGCTACCAGCGTCTGGAGTCCTCTCTCCTCCACGAGGTCCTGCGGCGCCGCCGGGGCCTGCCCATCCTGCTCTCGGTCGTCTGGCTCGAGGTCGCGCGCCGCGCCGGCGCGCCCGTGTACGGAGTCGCCCTCCCCGGTCACTTCGTCGTCGGCATCGGTGACCCTGCCAGGCCCGTCCTCGCGGACCCTTTCGCGGGCGGCCGCCTCCTCACCGGAGCCGACGCGGAGCTCCTCGTCGTGGGCGCGACGGGCGAATCCCTGGACCCCTCGATGCTGGTCCCGGCCGGCCCCCTGGAGATCGTCCTGCGCATCCTCAACAACGTCCGCGCCTGGTCCGCGGCCCGCCCCGAACGCACGGATGTCGCCCTCTGGGCCGTCGAACTTTCCCTCCTCCTCCCCGCCCACCCGGCCCGCCTCCGCTTCGAGCGCGCCCAGCTCCTCGTCCAGCGTGGCGACTTCCTCGCGGGCGCGGCGGAGATGGACGCGTACGCGGACATCGTCTCGGCGGTCGAGCCCGCGACGGCGGCGTCGATCAGAAGGCGGGCGCATGCGGCGAGGTCGATGCTGAACTGAGCGCGGGGGAAAGGCACCTTGATCGGTATGGCTTTCCCATGACGGTCCGTTCGCATACGCGTGCTGCGAATCGCTGCACGGACCGGATTCAGAGGCGAGGCTGTCGGGCGGTTCTCCAAGGACCCCTGGACACGAGCTCCAGGGGTCCTGAGACCACGGCCAGGGCTGCCCCGGGGCCAGGGGTGAAGACCCGGCGCCCTTGGAGGAGCCGTCTCAGCCCTGAGGGTCGAGCTGGATCTCCGCCGTGCGCTCCGCGGGCGTCTTGCCGCGGAGCGCCGGGCCCATGGCCTGGGCGACGTCGGCGGCAGAGAGCGGGTGCTGCTTGCCGTCGCCCTTGGTGATCGTGAGGCCGTCGAACACGCCGTCCAGGAGCTCCTCGATCGCCGGCCTGTTGTAGACCTCGACGAGGCGGCCGTCGACGGCCCGCATCGAGAGGATCTTCGGCAGGGAGCGCGCGGGGCCGAACTGGATCTGCTTGTCGCCCGCCTTGATGGTGACCAGGCCGGACATCGCGGGCTCTGCGAACTCCTTCATCGCCCGGTTCAGTTCGGCCTGGGTGATGGTGGGCTCGCGGGTTCCGACGGGCAGCTCGACCAGGTTGGCCCGGCCCGTCTCGACCATGGCGCGGTAGGCGTCCCTCACCGAGATCATCGACTTCTGGACATCGAGCGACATGCCCGCCTTGCCGGGCACCGCGACCACCTTGCCCGGCTCGAACCTGATCGTGCCCTCGGCGGCGGAACCGGAGGAGCCGGCCAGGTCGGTGAGCGCCACCTGGAGCTTCTCCTCGTCGACCGGGATGACCGGCTGGGCGACCCGCTCGCCGCCGAAGAGGGAGCCGATCACGGAGACCGGGTTGTAGTCGCTGCCCGCGGCGGCGCGGACGGTCGCCTGGCTGTCCAGGGTGAGGCCCGCCTTCTCCGGGGTGAGCTGCTCCTTCTTGCTGCCCACCGAGAGCTGGAGGGGGGCGGCAGCGCGCTTGCCCAGCGCCGCGTCGAGCTTGGCGACCGCGTCCTCCTTGGTGCCGCCGCCGATGTCGACGCCCAGGACCGTGGTGCCCTTGGGGACTTCGGAGTGGTTCATCAGCAGCCCGGCGCCGTACGCGACGACGAGCAGGCCGAAGGCGCCCGCACCGGCGAGAACCAGCTTGGACCGGCCCTTCTTGGCCGGCCGGGACGACGACTGCGCGGCCGGAGGCGGCGTCGGGCCGGGCGCGGTGTGGGCCGGGGCGGCCGGTCCCGGGAAGTCCGGCGAGGAGAAGTCCGTGCCGGGGCCGGTGGGCGGCCAGGGGCTCTCGTTCGGGCCCGCCGCGGGGCCCGACGGGCCCGAGGGCGCGAACGGCGAGCGGTGCTGCGGCGGGACGACCGGGATGCCGCTGGTCAGCGTGTCGCCCGAGACATTGGCGCCGGGCACGGAGGGGCTCGGCGCGGACCGACCAGGTACGGACTGCCCCGGGACGTAGGGCCCCTGCGCGGAGGATCCGGGCACGGTCGGTTCCGGCCCGGATGCGGGGCTCTGCGGAGTCAGTACGGCCGTGTCGTCGCTCATCCTGGGCGCCCCGGCACCCCCGCCCCCCGGCGCGAACGGGGACGTGCCGGTGACCGGACCCGTCGTGGGGCCCGACGGGGCCACGGGGCCGGGCGCACCCTGCGGCCGCAGCCCGGGCACAGGCGTGGACGGACCGGCCGCCGGATTGTCCGCATCGGCCGCGAGGTCGCTCAGCGAGCCTCCGGGACGCTGGGCGGCACCGGGCCCGTTCGGCCCGGCCGGAACCTCCGGAGCAGCCGGAGCGGCGGCCTGGGGCGGGACCGGGGCCTTGCGTGGCGCGAACCAGTCGCTCGTCTTCTCCTCGGCCGGCTTCTCCGCAGCCCTGTCCACCGCGGTCGAGGCGTCCTCGCTCGGACGCACCGGGGCTTCCGGGGCCTGCGCGGCCGCCTGGGGGCGCGGCGTACTGCCCGTACGCTCACCGGCCCGCTCGGCCTTGCCCTCGCCCTTCGCGCCGGCGGCGCCGCTCACCTTCCGCGCGTCCACGTCGCTCATGGGCGTACGCATGACGACAGGAGGGATCGGCCGCGAACCGGGGATGTTGATCCGGATGCGGGTGGTCAGCGTCGTCTCGGTCCTGGGCTCGTCCGGCTGCGCGGGGGACGCGGGCTCGGCTCTCTCGTCCGGAGCGTCCTGCGTCGGGTGCAGCGACGGATACTGGCGGGATCCGTACGGCGGTGTCCCCGACGGGTACGCGGCTCCGCCATGCCCCTGGGGGCCGGACGACGAACTGTCAGTTTCACGACTCAAAGCAGGTTCTCCCGGTTGGCTCCGCCGCCCGTTCTTACTGGTACCACTGCTTCGGGCGGCTCGGCGGCGCGCACCACCATACTGGCCGCCGCCCAATCGCACGCGGCGACTGCGGGAAGCGGCGTTCCGCATCCGCCCCCCGGCGCCTGGTCATTTCGGCCTGAGACGGGACACGTCACGTGCCGAATCGGCCTGTTCATCCGCCTGGTTGCGGCGATCGCGGCATAGTGGCGCACATCACAGCCACCGCCATGCCGCCCAGCAGGAAGACGATCTCACCGACTCCGCCTGCGAAGAGGCCGTCGCCCTCCGGCCGTCCGGCACTGAGCAGCAGCACCGCCACGATCCAGCCGGCGGCCGGGGCGAGCACGCCCAGCTGGGTACCGGTGGCACGCGTGCCGCCGTAGAACAGCCCCGCGGACCCGAGCAGCGCCAGTACCAACCCGGCCGGGAACCACGCGGCTTGGACCAGCGAACCCGCGGTCCCCACCACGAAGCCGACGACGAGAAGGCCGAGATATCCGGCGATCCGTCCGGGTTTCGGGCGCCGGGTCGCCCAGGCTCCGGTCTCGGTCATCGGGCCACTCCCTCGAACAGGTCGCGTTCGCGCTCACCGGCAGGTGCGCCGGATTCGCCACGCGCCAACTGGTAGTACTCCGTGGTGAACACCGGCTGGCCGAGATCGTTGGAGAGTGCGAAGAAAGGCCCGTCCACCACGATCTGGGTGGCGTGGGCGCTCATCGCGGCCGCCTTCCGGGCCGCGTACGCGCGGCCGTCGACCTCGGCGGTGATCTCGGAATCGTCCACGACACCGGGAATGTCACCGATGTCCGCGATCCCGGGGAATGCCCGGGACCCGGCGTCGGCGCGCAGCCGGGCGAAGCCTTCTTCTGCGACCGACCGCGGCACCCGGTTCCAGTAGATCTTGGCGATCGAGTGCGGGCTGCCGAGGTCGTGCCGGAAGGCCGGATCCGCGGCGAGTTCGGCGGCCCTCATGGCGACGCGGTGCGCCTGGATGTGGTCGGGGTGGCCGTAGCCGCCGTCGGGGTCGTAGGTGACGAGGACCTGTGGCCGTACGGAACGGATCACCTCGACGAGGAAGGGCGCCGCCTCGTCGACCTCGGTGTTCCAGAAGGCACCGGGGCGGCGGTTCTGGGGCAGGCCCATCATCCCGGAATCGCGGAAGCGGCCGGGACCGCCGAGGAAGCGGTGGTCGCCGACGCCCAGCTCGGCCATGGCGGTGGCCAGTTCGCCGATCCGGTACGGGCCGAGGCTGTCCTTCTTGTCGGCGGTCAGATGCCCCAGTCCGGGCGGGATGACCTCGCCCTCCTCACCCAGGGTGCACGTCACCAGCGTGACGTGGGCACCCTCGGCGGCGTACCGCGCCATGGTGGCGCCATTGTTGATCGACTCGTCGTCGGGGTGCGCGTGCACCAGAAGCAGACGACGGGCTGCGAGGTCCGTCATGCCCACAGCCTACGAGGCCCCCGGCCGGGGGAAGCGAGCCCGGCCGGTTCTGCCGGGCGACGCCTGAACCCACGCCCGCCGATCCGCGGCTCACGCCACCGGGCTCGGGATGCCGAGGCCCGGAACGTCCTGGCGCCGGGCCGGCCGGTCTAGAACTTGAGCCCGCCGATCATGCCCGCCACATTCGTGGTCAGCTCGCTGATCGTGGGGGCGACCGAGGAACTGGCCAGGTAGAACCCGAGCAGCATGCAGACAGCCGCGTGCCCGGCCTTCAGACCTGATTTCTTGACCAGCAGAAAGACGATGATCGCCAGCAGCACCACCGCCGAAATCGAGAGTGCCACGGCGGTTCACCTCCATAGATATTCGGTCGGTAACAGGCAGCACGCATGTGCCGGAGGAGTCATACCCACCTGGCGCTAGGGATCATAACTATCCGCACCCATGCATCGATCGGTGCACGGCAGCACGCGGGGGCGCACGGCACTAGATTCGGCCATATGACCTCGAGGCAGCAGCAATCCATCCCGCTCTCGTTCCCTCGCCAGTACGCCAGGACGCAGCGCTTCAGCCTTGGCGCACCGCGCGCGTTCACGGTCTCGCCGGACGGCTCCCGGGTGGTGTTCCTCCGCTCCCCCTCCGGGACGGAACGCGCCCACGGGCTCTGGGTGCTGGACCTCGAGGGGGACGTACGTGAGCGCGTCGTCGCGGATCCGGAAGCGCTGCTGGGCGGAGAGGCCGAGGAGTTGCCTGCCGAGGAAAGGGCCCGGCGCGAGCGCAGCCGCGAGGGCTCCGGCGGCATCGTCGGCTACGCCGTGGACGAGGAGGCGGAGTTGGCGGCGTTCACCCTGTCGGGACGCCTGTTCACCGCCGAGCTGCGGGCGGGGACGGCGCGTGAACTGCCCGCTGCGGGTCCGGTGCTCGATCCCCGGCCCTCCCCTGACGGGCGGTTCGTGGCCTACGCGGCGCAGGGTGCCCTGCGGGTGATCGGCGCGGAGGGGGACGGGGACCGCGCGCTGGCCGAGCCGGAGGACGCGTGGACTGCGTACGGCGTCGCGGAGTTCCTGGCGGCCGAGGAGATGGGGCGCACGCGCGGGTTCTGGTGGGGGCCGGACAGCGACCGGCTGCTGGTGGCGCGCGTCGACGAGTCCCCCGTGCGGCGCTGGTGGATCGCGGACCCGGCGCATCCGGACCGGGAGCCGGCTCAGGTCGCCTATCCGGCGGCCGGGTCGGCCAACGCGGACGTGCGGCTGTATCTGGTCGGGCTGGACGGGGCGCGGACCGAGGTCGTCTGGGACCGGGAGCGCTGTCCGTATCTCGCCCGCGTGCACTGGTCGCCGTCGGGGGACCCGCTGTTGCTCGTGCAGGAGCGGGACCAGCGCGCCGCACTTCATCTCGCGGTGGACACCGGCACGGGTGCGACGCGCACCGTGCACGTGGAAGAGGACCCCGCCTGGGTCGAGCTGCCGGCCGGGGCGCCCGCCTGGACCCCGGACGGGCGGCTGGTGAACATCGCCGACGAGGGAGGGGCGCGGGTGCTGACGGTGGGCGGCCGGCCGCTGACCGGGGCGCGGTTGCACGTGCGGGCGGTGCTGGACGTCGGTGAATCGGACGTCCTGGTCTCGGCGTCGGCAGGTGAGGAGGCGGCGGAGCCGGAGACCGGTGAGATCCATGTGTACCGGGTCGACGAGCTGGGGGTGCAGCGGGTCTCGGAAGGCGTAGGGGTCCACTCGGCGGTGCGTTCCGGTGCGGTGGCGGTGCTCGCCTCTGCTCGGCCGGAAGTGAGCGGTTCACAGGTGCGGGTGCTACGGGAAGGGAAGCCGCTCGCCGTGATCGCCTCGCATGCGGAGCAGCCGGTCCTGTCTCCCCGCGTGCACCTCACCGAAGGGGGCGCACGACGGATTCCATGCGCCGTGCTGCTTCCCTCCGGCCACCGGGAGTCGGACCGTCCCCTTCCGGTGCTGCTGGATCCGTACGGCGGGCCGCACGGCCAGCGTGTGGTCGCCGCACACAACTCGCATCTCACCTCACAGTGGTTCGCCGACCAGGGCTTCGCGGTGGTCGTCGCGGACGGCCGCGGCACCCCGGGCCGCTCCCCCGCATGGGAGAAGGCCGTCAAGGAGGATCTGGCGCTCGCGCTGGACGACCAGGTCGAGGCGCTGCAGGCGCTCGCGGGTCGCTACCCGCTGGATCTCGGCCGGGTGGCGATCCGCGGCTGGTCGTTCGGCGGGTACCTGGCCGCGCTGGCGGTGCTGCGCCGGCCCGATGTGTTCCACGCGGCGGTGGCGGGCGCACCGGTCGGTGACTGGCGGCTGTACGACACGCACTACACGGAGCGCTATCTGGGCAGGCCGCAGGAGCGTCCCGGGGTGTACGCCACGAACTCCCTCGTCACGGACGACGGGCTCAGCGAGCCGGCGGAGCAGGCGCGGCCGTTGATGATCATCCATGGCCTCTCGGACGACAATGTGGTGGTGGCACACAGCCTTCGGCTGTCGTCGGCGCTGCTGGCCGCGGGCCGCTCTCACGAGGTGCTGCCGCTCAGTGGAGTCACCCATATGACGCCACAGGAGCAGGTCGCCGAGAACCTGTTGCTGCTTCAGGTGGAGTTCCTCAAGCGTTCCTTGGGACTGAGCCCGGATGCCGTCGACCGTGGCGGACACGGCGGACAGGGCTGACCGGTCGCACCGGTGTGCCGTGAGCCGTGACCTCGAAGGCGACCGGCCGGGGCGACATGGTGCGTCGTCCCGACCGGTCTACGGCACCCGCACGGCCGTACGAAGTTCAGCGTGACGCGTTCGTATATCGGTGCCGCGTCGATGAAGTTGCCTGGGCGTTAACGAGATTGACGGGCATTTGCCGTCATTCGCACGCGGTCACGCACACGGATCACACCGTGCGCCAGTAGCCGAGGGCGTTCACCCGCTCCTTGGGGACGGCGAGTTCCTTGCGTATGCGGGACGTGAGCGTGCGGGTGGTCGCGGCATCGCAGGCGATCCAGAAGAACGCCTTCGCCGGGTCGTCGCCGAGCAGGCCCGGCAGCGCGGCCCGTACCTCCTCGGCCAGATGTGCCCCGGCGTCACGGCGGGGGACCCGGCGCAGCTCGTGGTGGTCCGCCCGGGCCCGGACCGGGAGCCCGGCGTCGGACTCGTGAGGGGTCTCGAACCAGATGGTGGCCGGAGTGCCGGGCATGGCGTCGAGGAGCGAGTTGACGGCGGGCAGCGAGGCCGGGTCACCGATCACGAACAGCCGCGAGGGCAGCGGATCGGGCACGGTGAAGCCGGTGCCCTGCACGGTCGCCTCGATGGTGTCGCCGGGCCGGGCCCTCCGCGCCCAGTCGCTCGCGCACCCCTCGTGCAGGGCGAACTCCAGGCTGAAGGTGCCGGCCACCGGATCGGGGTCCACCAGGGTGTAGGCGCGCTGGTGCGGCTTGCCCGCGTTCTCGAACCAGAGCCGCACCCACATCGTCGGATGAACTCCGGTCGCCCGGAGCATGCCGCCGTCGGTGAGATGCACCCGCCGGTACCGATCGGTGACCTGCTCCGCTCCGGTCACCGTGCATGCGAAGTCCTTGCCCCGCATGAGTTTGAGGACGACGCCCTCCCAGCCGTGCCCCACCGTGTTCTCCCCCCGTCGGTCCAGCTAGAGTTAGGGCAGCCTAACCTAAAGGAGGGGTGGTGTGAGGACCGAGGTCTTCCGGGACGCGTGGGGCATCCCACATCTGCGAGCGGGCAGCGCGAACGAACTCGCCTACGCCCAGGGACACAACGCGGCCGTGGACCGCGCCTGGCAGCTGGAGGTCGAGCGGCACCGGGCTCAGGGCACCACGGCCGCGTTCCTCGGCGCGGAGGCCGTCGCCTGGGACACGTTCGCCCGGCAGGCGAGGCTCGACGACACCGCACGGCGCTGCTACGAAGCCCTCGACCCCGGGACGCGCGACTGGGTCGACGCGTACGTCGACGGGGTCCGCGCAGGCCTGGCGGAAGGCGCCTCTGCGGCCCCCGAGTTCACCGAGGCCGGGCTGACTCCGGGGTCATGGAATCCCTGGACCCCGCTCGCGATCTGGCTCTCCACGCACATCCTCTTCGCCGGTTTCCCCGCCAAGCTGTGGCGCGAGGAGGTCGCGCGACGGCTCGGCGATGAGGCGATCGGGCTCTTCGCCATGGACGGCCCCGGCACCGCGGGCTCCAACGGCTGGCTCGTCTCGCCCGAGCGCACCCGCACCGGCGCCCCGATCATCGCGGGCGACCCGCACCGCTTCATCGAGGACCCCGGGGTCTATCAGCAGGTCCATCTGGTCTGTCCCGAGTACGACGTCGTCGGACTCGCCTTCCCCGGAGTCCCCGGTGTCGCCCACTTCGCCCACACCGGCACCGTCGCCTGGGCGATCACCAACGCCATGGCCGACTACCAGGACCTCTACCGGGAGCGGCTGCGACGCACGGACGCCGGCATCGAGGCCCTCGGGCCCGACGGATGGCACCCGGCCGCGCACCACACCGAGACCGTCGAGGTGGCGGGCGGCGCACCGGTCACCGTCGAGGTGACAGAGACCGAGCGGGGCCCGGTCGTCATCGGCGACGCCCCGGACGGCGAGGACACCGTCGAGGCCATCAGCCTGCGCTGTCTTCCTCGCGTCACCGCCGACCTGGGATTCGCGGCGATCGCCGAGCTGCTCAGGGCGCGGAGCGTCGCGGACGTGGACCGGGCGTTCGGGCGCTGGGTCGAGCCCGTGAATGTCGTACAGGCCGCCGACACCGCCGGCGGACTGCTGCACCGGACCGCCGGGCAGGTGCCGTTGCGGCACCGCGACAACCGGCTGCGGGTCGTTCCCGCTTGGGAGCGCGGGCACGAGTGGCAGGGCCTGCACGAGCCGATGCCGCGCGCCGACGTCGACGACTTCGCGGTCATGGCGAACGAGCGCGTGCTCGCCGGGCCCCTCGGCGTGGAGTTCGCGCCCCCGCACCGTGCGGACCGCATCGCGGAGTTGCTGCGGGAGTCGAAGGGCTGGACCGCCCCCGACATGGCTGCCGTACACATGGACACCCGTCTGGCGTCCGCCGGCCCGCTCCTGGAGCTGATCGCCGGTCTTGACGGGCTCACCCCGGACGCCGCCGGGCTGCGGGAGCGGCTGCTGGGCTGGAACCGGCGGATGGACGCCGACAGCACGGTCGCCGCAGAGTACGCCGGGGTACGGCACGCGGTGGTCCGGCGGCTCGCCGCCCACCCCGAACTGGCCTGCCTCGCCGGGCCGCTGCCGTACCCCGCGGTCTTCCAGCCGTGGCTCACCCTCGTCGTGAAGGTCGGCTACGCGCTGGAGGGGCTGCTCGCGACCACGCTGCTGCCGGGCATCGACCGGGCCGACGTGGTCCGCGATGCCCTCGAGGACGTCGCCGCGGAGTACGCCGGGAATCCGACGCGGATCACGTGGGGCGAGCGGCACCGGCTCGCGCCCTGGCAGGCGCTGCCCCTCACCGACGAGGAGTGGCCCGGCATGGCCGGCGACCACGACTGCGTCCTGGCCACGTCCAGCGTTCCCGGCCTCACCGATCACGGCGCACGCGGGCCCGCCGCCCGCTACGTCTGGGATCTCGCCCGGCGCGAGGACAGCCTCTGGGTCGTCCCGCTGGGCGCCCGCGGCATCCCGGGCGACGCCCACCACCGCGACCAGCTTCCGTTGTGGCTGCGCGGCGAACTCGTACCCGTCATCACCGACTTCGACCGGCTCACCCCCGAGCACCGCACCAAGGAGAGACATGACCACTGACCGCCCCGCCGGCCGCCCGGCTCTGTACGAGCAGACCCTTGACGGCATCGGGACGGTACGGGTCACCTCCCTCGACCCCGCGCGCGACGCCGATGTCATCCACTCCTGGGTCACCGACGAGCGCGCCCGCTTCTGGGGCATGCGCGAGACCACGCGCGACGAGGTGCGGGAGATCTACGAGCACCTCGACTCGCTGACCACGCACCACGGCTTCATGATCCACGCCGGCGACCGGCCCGTCATGCTCTTCCAGACATACGAGCCCGAGGCCGACCGCATCAGCGAGTGCTACGACGTCGAGCCCGGCGACCTGGGGATCCACCTCATGGTCGGGCCCGCCCACGGCGCGCCGCGGCCGGGTTTCACCGCGGCCATGCTGTCCGTCCTCGTCGGTTTCGTGCTCTCGGACCCGAACGTGCGCAGGATCGTCGCCGAGCCGGACATCCGCAACGAGAAGGCGGTCGACCGCCTGGCCCGCACGGGCTTCGAGCTCGGCCCCGAGATCGTCCTGCCCGAGATCGATCTCCCCGAGGTGTTCCTCCCGGAGAAGAAGGCTCGGCTGGTCATCCTCCACCGCGACAAGGCCGCAGCTCTGGCCTAGGGCCTCTCGTTCGGATCCTGCCGGGCTCGCGGGCCCTGGCGCCGCTCACCGATCCGGCCAGAACCGAACGAAAGACCCTGGGCGGAGGGCTCGGCGGGACTTGCGTGCCCGCCGAGCTCCCCCTCCCTGGGCACTACATGCTTCTCCTCGGCGAAGTGACAGGCCGAGTCGTGCTTCGCGGGCCCTTCGGTCAGCCGGAAGACCGCCGGGACCGCCAGCTCCGGAACCTCGAGCGCACACCGCTCCTGCGCCTTCCAGCAGCGCGTACGGAAGCGGCATCCGGAGGGGATGTCCGTGGGTGACGGCACGTCCCCGGAGAGGATGATCCTCTCCCGGTGCTCACGGGCCTCGGGGTCCGGCACCGGGACCGCCGACAGCAGCGCCTGGGTGTACGGGTGGGTCGGATGCTCGTAGATCTCCGCGTCCTTGCCGATCTCCACGATCCGGCCCAGATACATCACGCCCACCCGGTCCGCGATATGACGGACGATCGACAGGTCATGGGCGATGAACACATAACTGAGGCGGAACTCGTCCTGGAGCCTCTCCATCAGATTGATGACCTGCGCCTGTACGGAGACGTCGAGTGCCGACACGGGCTCGTCCGCCACGATGATCTCCGGCCGCAGCGCGAGCCCGCGGGCGATGCCGATGCGCTGACGCTGGCCGCCGGAGAACTGGTGCGGATAGCGGTTGATGTACTCGGGGTTGAGCCCGACGACGTCGAGCAGCTCCTGCACCCTGCGGCGCCGGTCGCCCTTCGGGGCCACCTCGGGATGGATCTCGTACGGTTCTCCGACGATGTCACCGACCGTCATACGCGGGTTCAGCGAGGTGTACGGGTCCTGGAACACCATCTGGATGTTGCGCCGCACCGCCCTGAGCGCGCGTCCGGAGAGCTTCGTGATGTCCTCGCCCCGGTAGCGGATCCGTCCGGCCGTCGGCCGCTCCAGATTGACCAGCATCCTCGCGAGCGTGGACTTGCCGCAGCCGGACTCACCGACGATGCCCAGGGTCTCGCCCCGGAAGAGGTCGAGGTCGACTCCGTCGACCGCCCTGACCGCCCCCACCTGCTTCTTGAAGAGAACGCCCCGGGTGAGCGGATAGTGCTTGTGCAGCCCGCGCACCTCGATGATCGGCTCGCCCGGCGCGCTCGGCCGGACCCGCCCGGTCGGCTCAGCCACGGAGGCACTCCCTCCAGAAGAAGCAGGCGCTTCCGCGGTCCCGGCTCACGTCGAACAGCTCGGGTTCATCGGTCCTGCACACGTCCCTGGCCATCGGGCAACGCGGGTGGAAGGCGCAGCCGGGCGGGATGTCCATCAGGTTCGGCGGCAGGCCCTTGATCGCGTACAGCTCCTGGCCCTTCTGGTCCAGGCGGGGGATCGAGTCGAGCAGACCCCGGGTGTACGGATGGGCCGGCGCCTTGTAGATGTCGTGGACGGGCGCGGACTCCACGATCCGTCCCGCGTACATCACCGCGATCCGGTCGGCGACGTCGGCGACGACGCCGAGGTCATGGGTGATCAGGACGAGCCCCATGCCGAGCTCCCGCCGTAGCTCGGCGAGCAGATCCATGACCTGGGCCTGCACGGTGACGTCGAGGGCGGTCGTCGGCTCGTCGGCGATGATCAGGTCCGGCTCGAGTGCCAGCGCCATGGCGATCATGATGCGCTGACGCATACCGCCGCTGAACTGGTGCGGGTACTGCCCGACGCGCTCCTTGGCGGCGGGAATCCGTACCCGGTCCATGAGCTCGACCGCCCGGGTCCGTGCGTCCTTCCTCGACATGCCGCGGTGCACGGTGAACATCTCACCGAGCTGGTCGCCGACGGTCAGGACCGGGTTGAGCGAGGAGAGCGCGTCCTGGAAGATCATCGCCATTCCGTTGCCCCGGATCCTCCGCCGCTCTTCCTCCTTCAGTTTCAGCAGGTCCCTGCCCTGGAAAAGGATCTCGCCGCCGGTGATCCGGCCCGGCGGGATGTCGAGGATGCCCATGACGGCCTGCGCGGTGACCGACTTCCCCGAACCGGACTCACCGAGCACGGCGAGCGTCTCGCCCGCGTCCACCGAGTACGTGACGCCGTTGACGGCCTTGGCCACACCGTCCCTGGTCCGGAACTCCACCTGCAGGTCGCGCACTTCGAGCAGCATCGCGTCCACCGCCTCCTCAGCGCAGTTTGGGGTCGAGGGCGTCGCGCACCGCGTCGCCGAGCATGATGAACGCGAGCACGGTGACGGCGAGTGCTCCGGCCGGCCAGAGCATCATGTGCGGGGCGTTGCGGATGTACGGGGACGCGGCGGAGATCTCGATGCCCCAGGAGATGGCGGGCGGCCGAAGCCCGACGCCGAGGTACGAGAGGGTCGCCTCGAGCGCGACGTACGTACCGAGCGCGATGGTCGCCACGACGATGACCGGGGCGACCGCGTTGGGCGCGATGTGCCGCAGCAGCAGCCGTGCGTGCGAAGCGCCGAGGGCTCGCGCGGCCTGCACATAGTCGTTCTGTTTGGCGGTGATCACCGAGCCGCGGGCGATGCGGGAGATCTGCGGCCAGCCGAGCAGCACCATGAATCCGACCACCGGCCAGACGGTGTCGCTCGTGACGACGGACAGCAGCACCAGACCGCCGAGGACGACCGGGATGGCGAAGAAGATGTCCGTGAGCCGGGAAAGCAGCGAGTCGGGGGCTCCGCCGAAGTAGCCGGCGACACCGCCGAGGACGGCCCCGAGGAGCGCGACCCCGACCGTCGCGCAGACACCGACGGTCACCGAGGTGCGGGCCCCGTGGACGACCCTGGTGTAGACGTCGCAGCCCTGGCCGTCGAAGCCGAAGGGATACCCCGGCTGGGATCCCTGCTGGGCCTTGGCGAGATCGCAGTCGAGCGGATTGCCGGAGGCGATCAGCGAGGGCCAGATCGAGATGATCACCAGGAAGAGGATGACCAGGGCGGAGACGATGAAGACGGGGTTGCGGCGCAGATCTCGCCAGGCGTCGGACCAGAGGCTGCGGGGTCTGCCGGAGGGGCCGGTTCCTGGCGGGCCACCGGGCGCCCTCTCCAGAGCCGCACCCTCGCTCGCCGCAAGGTCCATCCCACCGCCCGCGCCCGTCGAGGCGATCGCTCCCCCGTCGTCGTACTGCGGCTCAGGCATAGCGGATCCTCGGGTCGAGTACGCCGTACAGAAGGTCGACGAGCAGGTTCACCACCAGGAACACCAGCACCAGGACGGTCACGAAGCCGACGACGGTCTGGGTGTTCTGGCGGAGGATGCCCTGGTACAGCTGGTAGCCGACGCCGTGGATGTTGAAGATCCGCTCGGTGACGATGGCGCCGCCCATCAGGGCTCCGATGTCCGCCCCGATGAAGGTCACCACCGGGATCAGCGAGTTGCGCAGCAGATGGCGGCCGATCACCCGGCGGCGCGGCAGACCCTTGGCGATCGCCGTACGGACGTAGTCGGCGCGTTTGTTCTCTGCGATGGAGGTCCTGGTGAGCCGGGTGACATAGGCGAGGGAGACGGAGGCGAGGACCAGGCCCGGGACGATCAGTTCGCCGAGCGGGGCCTCTGACGAGACGGAGGGCCTGATCCAGCCCATTTCGACGCCGAGCAGCAGCTGGAGCAGCAGACCGGTGACGAACGTGGGGACGGAGATGACCACCAGCGTGAGGAGCAGCACACCGGTGTCGACGGGCCGGCCGCGGCGCAGTCCGGTGACGACTCCCAGGGTGATGCCGATGACGATCTCGAAGAAGATCGCGACGAGCGTGAGCCGGATGGTGACCGGGAAGGCCGTGGCCATCAGCTCGGTGACGGGCTGTCCGTTGAACGCCGTACCGAAATCCCCGGTGAACACGTTGCCCATGTACGTCAGGTATTGCTGCCAGACCGGCTTGTCGAGGCCGAACTCCTTGCGCAGCTGGGCGGCGGTCGCGGGATCGCATTCGCGCTCGCCGCAGAGGCCCGCGATGGGGTCGCCCATCACGTTCACCATCAGGAAGATCAGCAGCGTGGCGCCGATGAAGACGGGGATCATCTGCAGCAGACGCCGGATCACATAGCGTCCCATGACGGGCTCCTGAGGGTGCGGATCGGACGAACAGGGCTGGCGGACAGCCGTCAGCCGACCTTGATCTCGTTGTAGACGGGGACGCTGAACTGGTTCAGCGAGACATCGCTGATCCGGTCCGAGTAGCCGGCGCTGCCGTTCTGGTACCAGAGCGGGATCGCGGCCATCTGGTCCCGTACGACTCCCTCGGCCTGCTTGAACGTGTCGACCGCCTTCGCCGGATCGGTCTCGGCATTGGCCTCGTCGACGAGCCGGTCGAACTCCTCGTTGCTCCATTTGCCGTCGTTCGAGGAGGCGTTGGTGTAGTAGAGCGGCTGGAGGAAGTTCTGGATGAGCGGGTAGTCCATCTGCCAGCCGGCCCGGAAGGGGCCGGTGATCTTGCGCTGGGTGATCTGGTTGCGGAAGTCGGCGAAGGTGCCGACCGGGCTGCCGACGCAGGCGTGGTTGTTGCCGAGCGCGTTGTTGATGGAGTTGCAGACGGCGTCGATCCACTCCTTGTGGGAGCCGGTATCCGCGTTGTACGTGATCTTCAGCCCGCCGCGGGGGATGCCACCGCCCTCTTTGATCAGCTTCCTCGCCTCCGCGGGGTTGTAGGCGCAGGCGTCACCGCAGAGCGAGTCGTCGTATCCGCCGTCGGGGCCGAGGACCGGCGAGGTCCAGTCCTTCGCGGGCGTGCGGGTGTTCCGGAAGATCGTTTCGGTGATCTGCGGGCGGTTGATCGCCATGGACAGCCCCTGCCTGACCTTCTCCAGGCCCGGTCTGTTCCAGGCCGGGTCGTAGTAGGGGAAGGCGATCGTCTGGATGATGCCGGCGGGGGTGTTGATGTACCGGTCGCCGAGGTCGGCCTTCACGTTCTTGAGCTGGGCCGCCGGGACGTCGTCCACGAGGTCGAGGTTTCCCGCCGTCAGATCCGTGTAGGCGGTGTTGTTGTCCGTGTAGACCTTGAGATCGATGCCGCCGTTCTGTGCCTTGTCGTCGCCGGGGTACTGGTCCCAGCGGCGCAGGGACATCTGGGAGCCCCTCACATAGGAGTCGACCTTGTACGGGCCGTTGCCGACGGGGGTGGCCAGCCAGGCGTCGTGGTCGGTGAAGAAGGCCTTGGGCAGCGGGGCGAACGCGGCGTAGCCCAGGGTCTCCGGCCAGGTGGAGAACTTCTGGGTGAGCTTGACCGTGAAGGTCCTGGGGCCCGTGATCTTGAGGCCCGACATGGTCGGAGCGGTGGGCCGGCCCGACTCGGGGTGGACCTGGTCGTATCCCTCGATGTAGCCGAAGAAATAGGCGTTCCGCTGGTTGTTCCCGAGGTGGGCGCCGTAGTTCCAGGCGTCGACGAAGGACTGTGCGGTGACGGGCTCGCCGTTGGAGAAGGTCCAGCCGTCCTTGACGGTGATGGTGAAGTTGGTGGAGTCGCTGGTGTCGATCTTCTCGGCGAGCATGTCCTGCGCCTCGCCGGTCTTGGGGTCGTAGCGCTTGAGACCTCGGAACACCATGTCGAGGACCTTGCCGCCCTGGACCTCGTTGGTGTTCGCCGGCTCGAGGGGGTTCTGCGGGTCCCCCCAGGAGGAGCTCACGATGCCGTCGGCCCCGCTGCCGCCGCTGTCGCTCCCGCCGCCGCAGGCCGTCGCCGCGAACGCGACGGCGGCCGCGGCGACGGCCCACTTGGCGTGGGTGGCTCCGCGCATGGAGTGCCTCCTCGGATCCGTGGGGATACAAGTAGACCTCAATATCACCGCAAAACCTGACATAACGCGCGGCAGTGATGCTCCGGGAGCCGTGTACCGAAGGTGTCGGCGAGCAGGGCATCCGCAAGCGGGCTCAGCGAGCGCGGGGGACCAGAGGCACCGTCAGCTCCCATGTGTCGGCGGCGAAGTAGACCGACATCCCGCTCCGCTCGTACAGCCGCAGAGCCCCCGTGGTGTTTCCGGTGTCGACCGCGAGTCCCACCGTGGTGCGGCCCCGGCGGGCGAACTCGGCGAAGGCCTGCCGCAGCAGCAGCCCGCCCAGGCCCCGTCCGCGGGCGGCGCGCCGTACGCCGAGGGCGCGCACCCAGCCCATGTTCGCCCGGTCGTCGCGGGCCAGGATCGCCGCCGCGTCCCCGAGGCCGTCGACATGGGCGATCCAGACGAGGGACCAGTCGATGGGGGTGCTCTCCTCCAGCCGTCCCCGCCATTCCTCGTACGACCGCGCCCGGTGGTCGTAGTGGTCGGCGAAGGCCTCCTCCATGAGCGCGTGGACGAGGCGGCGCTCGTCCTCCGTACGGCAGGCACGGAAGGTCACACCGTCGGGAAGCCCGGGCGCGGTGAGCGTCGCGTCGACCTCGCGCGTCAGGACGTTGTACCGCCGTACGGGCCGCCAGCCGCGGGAGCGCACCAGGCCGGTGTCCACGCTGGTGGCCGAGGACAGGCCCAGATGGACCACGGCGCGGGACGCCCCGGTGGCCGCGGCGAGCTCGGCGGCCCTGCCCTCCATCGTGGTGAGGAGCGCGGCCGTCGCGGCGCTCCGCCCCGGCAACGCGTACAGATCCGCGTCGATCCGTTCCGTCCCGTGGGCCACGGCGTCCACGGGCTCGCCGGAGTCACGCCAGACCATGCCGAGGGCGACGGGCCCGTCCTCCTCCTCGACCAGCCAGACATCCGTACGGGCGAGATCGGCCTCGACGGTGTGGAGGTCGGTCTCCGGATGTCCGATCTCGATCGTGTCGATGGCGTTGAGCAGCCGGTGCACGGCCGGGGCGTCGGCGGGAGCGGCGGGCCGCATGGCGGTGTCGGTGGCGTCCATGAGGGCACCTTGGCGTGAGGGACGGGCGTGCGGCAACGCCTTATCGGCGAGGCGCCGCCTGCCCCGGAGTCGGTGAAAACGCGAGGCGCCCGGAACCTCAGGGGTTCCGGGCGCCTCACGGTGTACGGGCCGAATGCCGCACCGCGCGGGCTACACCGCGTGGACGACGTCCTTCTCCTCGGCGAAGTGGCACGCCGACTCGTGCGCCGCCGGGGTGTCCTGCCCGGCGAACCGCTCCGGGACCGCGAGCAGCGGGACCTCGGTCGCGCACTTGTCCTCCGCCTTCCAGCAGCGGGTGCGGAACCGGCAGCCGGACGGCGGGTTCGCCGGGGACGGGACGTCACCGGTGAGGATGATCCGCTCGCGGCCCTCACGGGCCTCCGGGTCGGGGACCGGGACCGCCGACAGCAACGCCTGGGTGTAGGGGTGCGTCGGGTGGTCGTAGATCTGGATGTCCGTACCGATCTCGGCCATCTTGCCGAGGTACATCACGCCGACACGGTCGGAGATGTGACGGACGATCGACAGGTCATGGGCGATGAAGATGTAGGAGAGGTTGAACTCGTCCTGCAGCTTCTCCATCAGGTTGATGACCTGCGCCTGCACGGAGACGTCGAGCGCCGAGACCGGCTCGTCGCAGATGATGATCTCCGGGTTGAGGGCGAGACCGCGGGCGATGCCGATGCGCTGGCGCTGACCGCCGGAGAACTGGTGCGGGTACCGGTTGATGTACTCCGGGTTCAGACCGACGACGTCCAGCAGCTCCTGCACCTTGCGGCGCCGGTCACCCTTCGGGGCCACCTCCGGGTGGATGTCGAAGGGCTCGCCGATGATGTCGCCGACCGTCATACGCGGGTTCAGCGAGGTGTACGGGTCCTGGAACACCATCTGGATGTTCCGGCGGACCGCCTTCAGCGCACGCCCGGACAGCCTGGTGATGTCCTGGCCCTTGTAGAAGACCTCGCCGGCCGTCGCCGTCTCCAGCGACATCAGGAGCTTGGCGACCGTGGACTTGCCACAGCCGGACTCGCCCACGATGCCGAGCGTCTCGCCCTGGTAGAGGTCGAAGGAGATCCCGTCCACGGCCTTGACCGCGCCGACCTGCTTCTTGAAGAGGATGCCCTGGGTCAGCGGGAAGTGCTTGACCAGATTGCGCACCTGGAGGATCGGCTCACCGCGGTCGACCGGGGCTTCGATCGCTGCGACGGCCTCCGCCTCGCTGGCGGCGTCGACAGTCTCGACCTCGGTGACGTTCGGGGTCGCGTCCACGGCGTCGTCCTTCTTGTCCAGCTCAGCCATGGATCGTCTCCTTCCAGAAGTGGCACGCGCTTCCGCGGCCGGGCAGCTCGGTGCCGTCCTGCTCGGTCACCGGGTGCAGGGCCGGGATGTCCGAACGGCAGATGTCGTCAGCCTTCGGGCAGCGCGGGTTGAACGCACAACCGGTCGGGATACGGGTCAGGTTGGGCGGCAGACCCTTGATCGCGTACAGCTCCTGGCCCTTCTGGTCCAGGCGCGGGATCGAGTCGAGCAGACCCCGGGTGTACGGGTGGGCCGGGCGCTTGTACAGCTCGTGGACCGGTGCGGTCTCGACGATCCGGCCCGCGTACATCACGGCGATCTTGTCCGCGACGTCGGCGACGACGCCGAGGTCGTGGGTGATCAGGATCAGACCCATGTTGTACTCGGACTGCAGTTCCGCCAGCAGGTCCATGACCTGGGCCTGGACGGTGACGTCGAGTGCCGTGGTGGGCTCGTCGGCGATGATCAGGTCCGGCTCCAGCGCCAGCGCCATGGCGATCATGATGCGCTGACGCATACCGCCGGAGAACTGGTGCGGGTAGTCGCTGACCCGGGCCGCGGCGGCCGGGATCTTCACCCGGTCCATCAGCTCGATGGCCTTGGCCTTGGCCTCCTTCTTGGAGAGGCCCTGGTGGACGCGGAACATCTCGCCCAGCTGGTAGCCCACGGAGAGCACCGGGTTCAGGGAGGACAGCGCGTCCTGGAAGATCATCGCGATCTTCGAGCCACGGATCCGGCGCCGCTCCTCGGCGGACATCTTGAGCATGTCCTCACCGCGGAAGAGCACTTCTCCCTTGGGGATACGACCGGGCGGCATGTCGAGGATGCCCATGATGGCCTGGGCGGTGACCGACTTTCCGGAACCGGACTCACCGAGAACGGCGAGCGTCTCGCCCGCGCTCACGGTGTAGTTGACGCCGTTCACGGCCTTGGCGACGCCGTCGCGGGTGTGGAACTCCACGTGCAGATCGCGGACTTCGAGCAGGGGACCTTCGTGGTCGCCCGAGTCCCGCGGAGCGGGGACGGGCGCAGACTTGTCGATGATGGTCACGTACGCCTCCCTCAGCGCAGCTTGGGGTCGAGGGCGTTGCGTACCGCATCGCCGAACATGAGGAACGACAGCACCGTGATCGAGACCATCACCGAAGGGATGATCAGGACGTACGGAGCGTTCCGGATCTGGGCGAAGCCGTCGGAGACGTCGATGCCCCAGGACACGGTCGGCTCAGCGAGACCGATACCGAGGAAGGACAGCGTGGCCTCAGCGCCGATGTACCCGCCGAGCGAGATCGTCGCGACGACGATCACCGGGGCGAGGGCGTTCGGCAGGATGTGCTTCAACATGATCCGGCTGGTGGACCCACCGAGCGCCTTGGCCGCCACGACGTAGTCGGCCTGCTTGACGGTGATCACCGCACCACGGGCGACACGGGTGATCTGCGTCCAGCCGAGGAAGGCGAGCGCGAGGATCACCGTCCACACCTCACGCTTCTCGAAGCTGGTGAGGATCACCATGGCGCCGAGCAGGAAGGGAACGCCGAAGAAGACATCGGTGAGCCGGGACAGCACGCTGTCCAGCCAGCCGCCGAAGTAGCCGGCGAGCATCCCCAGCACGCCACCGAAGACCGTGACGATGAACGTCACGACGACGCCGACGGTGATGGACGCACGGGCACCGTGGATGACACGGGAGTAGATGGACCGGCCCTGGATGTCGTAACCGAACCAGTCGGGGGCGAAGACGTGCCCCCAGTTCGGCTTCTGCAGGTAGTGGTTGACCAGGTCGCCGTCGCGCGGCGAGGCACTGGTGAACAGCCCGGGTGCGACCGCCATGACGAGCAGCAGGAGGATCATGGCCGAGGAGATGATGAACAGCGGGCTGCGGCGCAGGTCGTGCCATGCGTCGGACCACAGGCTCCGTGCGTTGCCCGGCGCCGGTCCGGCCTCGGCCACCAGGGCCGTGTCGGGGGCGGCGGCGGTGGTGATCGTGTCCGCGCTCTTCGCGGTCTCTGCGATCTCAGGCATAACGGATCCTCGGGTCCAGGACCGCGTAAAGCAGGTCGACGAGCAGGCTGCAGATGAGGTAGACGAGCACGATCAGCGTGACGACGCCGACGACCGTGGCTCCCTCGCGCCGCTTCAGCGCCTCGAAGATGAGGCTTCCGATGCCGTGGATGTTGAAGATGCCCTCGGTGACGACGGCGCCGGCCATGAGCGTGCCGAGGTCGGTGCCCAGGAAGGTGACCACCGGGATCATCGAGTTGCGCATCAGGTGGACACCGACGATGCGACGGCGCGGCAGCCCCTTGGCAACGGCCGTGCGCACATAGTCGGAGCGCAGGTTCTCGGCGATGGACGTGCGGGTCAGCCGGGCCACATAGGCGAGTGACAGCGCGGCGAGCACCGAGGCGGGCAGCAGCAGTTCGTTCCAGTTCTCGTCGAGCGACACGTTCGGGTCGACGATTCCGAGCTGGTACGCGAAGAGGTACTGGGACAGACGTCCGAGTACGAAGGACGGGACCGAGATCAGCAGCAGCGTGAGGATCAGCAGGCCACGGTCCCGGAGGGTGTCGGGCTTGAGGCCCGCGAGGACACCGAGAAGGATGCCCACCACGACGGTGAACGTGAAAGCGAAGACCGTCAGCTGGATGGTCACCGGGTAGGCCTCGCCGATGACCTCGGCGATCGGCCGCCCACTGGCGATCTGCGTCCCGAAGTCACCCTGGAACAGATTGCCCAGATAGGTCAGGTACTGCAGCCAAACGGGCTTGTCGAGGCCGTACTCGTGTCTCAGCGACGCGATCTGTGCCGGGTCGACGTTCTGTTCACCTGCCAGCGCACGCACGGGGTCACCGGGCAGTGCGTACATCATCAGAAAGATCAGCAGGGTTGACCCGATGAACACCGGGATCATCTGGAGCAGTCGTCGTGCGACGTAGCGCCCCATGGGTGCCTCCGTGAGGGGTTAGCAGTGGGCCGGGGGCCGTCGTGACAGACGACCCCCGGACCTCCGCCGCCGCCGGATGACCGACGGCGGCGGATTACGGCCGAGTGGGGATGGGCCCGCAGGCGCCTACTTGACGGTGACGCCGGTCAGCTCGAGGTCGCCGTGGAAGTCGACCGCGACGTTGTCGACGCGCTCACCGTGACCACCGTTGATGCGGTAGTACCAGAGCGGGATCGCCGGCATCTTCTCGAGCAGCTTCTTCTCGACGGCCTGGTAGGCCTTCACGGACTCGTCCAGCGAGGTCGCCTTGTCACCGGCGGCCATCAGCGCGTCGATCTCCTTGTCGGAGAAACGACCGTTGTTGGACTCGGCCTTGCTGTGGTACAGCTCCTTCAGGAAGTTGACGTTGACCGGGTAGTCGGCAACCCAACCACCGCGGTACATCGACTTCACCTGGTTGTTGTCGCGCGCCTCGAGGTCGGTCGCGAAGTCCGGCTTCGGGTCGCCGACACAGTCGACGCCGGTGGCCTTGCGGATGGACTCGCAGACCGCGGTCACCCACTCCTTGTGACCACCATCGGCGTTGTACTGGATGAACAGCTTGTTCTCGGGGACGCCGCCGCCCTCCTTGATGAGCTGCTTCGCCTTCGCCGCGTTGTACGTGAAGACGTCCGTGCCCAGGTCCTGGTTGCCCTTGACCTGCGGCGGCGTGAAGCTCGTCGCGGGGGTACGGGTGTTGTTCAGGACGGTCTTGGTGATCGTGTCACGGTCGATCGCCATGGACAGACCCTGGATGACCTTGGGGTTCACGTCCTTGAACGTCTTGCTGTAGAACGCCGGGACCAGCGACTGGATGGCCGCGTAGGGCTGCTCGATGGCACCCTCGCCCAGGTCCTGCTTGTACTTCGGCAGGTCCGTCGGGCCGACCTGGCGGATGATGTCCAGGTTGCCGGAGACGACGTCCTGGTACGCGGCCTCGAGGGTCGCGTAGTTCTTGAAGAGGATGCCCTTGTTCGCGGCCTTGTTCGGACCCTGGTAGTCAGGGTTGGCGGCGACCTGGATGAGCTTCTTGTGGGTCCACTTCTCGAACTTGTAGGGACCGTTGCCGACCGGCTTCTGGCCGAAAGCCTTCGGGTCGTCGTAGAAGACCTTGGGCAGCGGCGCGAAGGTCGCGTAGCCGAGCTTGTAGTTGAAGTACGGGACCTTGTCGGTCAGCGTGATCGTGAACGTGGTGTCGTCCACGACCTTCAGGCCGGACATCTTGTCGGCCTTCGGCTCACCCTTCTCGGGGTGCACGTCGGCGTAGCCGGCGATGTCACCGAACCAGAACGCGTTCTGCTGGTTGTTCTTGATGTTGGCGTACCAGTTCCAGGCGTCGACGTACGACTGCGCGGTAACGGCCTCACCGTTGTGGAACTTCCAGCCCTTCTTGAGCTTGACGGTCCACGTCTTCGAGTCCTTGGTGTCGACGGACTCGGCGTTCGTCAGGACAATCTCGCCCTTGGCGTCGAAGTCCAGCAGCTGGGTGAAGAGCGACTGGATGACGTAAGAGCCGTTGGTCTCGTTGGTGTCGGCAGGGATCAGCGGCTTCTGCGGCTCGCCGACGTCGATCGAGACATAGCCCTCGGGCTGGCCCGCCGGGTTCTTCTTGCCCTCGTCACCGCCACCACTGCCACAGGCAGTGGCCGCCAGGGCGACAACGATCGCACCGGCGACCCACTTGGCGCTCTTGGCACCGCGCATGGGTTCCTCCTCATGAGTCCACTAGTCACTACAAGAAGGGCACCGTTCTACGCGCGCTGACACCCCTGACAGCGTGCTTCGTCAAGTACCCCGAGTGTGCTCGTGAGTCGGCGCTCCCCACAGCGCGTGACCCATTGACCCGAGCTCAATGGAGCCAACTATTAAGGAGGCGAGGGCTGTAAACCACACTTAAAGGGTCTCGTTTTGACAACATCGACAGACCCGACCGGACCGAAATCCGGACAAAGCGATCACAGACAGACACCCGCGAAACGGACCGTTAACACATGTTCCGGAGAGCCACGTTCGATAAACGGACGTATAGGTCGGCTCGGAGGCCAAAATGAGTTGACGAAGGGCCCGGCTCCCCACAGTCTCTGCGGGAAGCCGGGCCCCTTCCGAATCAGCCGGCCGGAAGCCGGACCGGATCAGCCGTGCTTGGCGCGCGACGCCGCGCGGGCGCGCTCACGGGCGTCCAGGTTCACCTTGCGGATACGGACCGCCTCCGGGGTCACCTCGACGCACTCGTCATCGCGGCAGAACTCCAGGGACTGCTCCAGCGACAGCTTGCGCGGCGGCACCACGTTCTCCGTGTTGTCCGCGGAAGCCGCACGCATGTTGGTGAGCTTCTTCTCCTTGGTGATGTTCACGTCCATGTCGTCGGAGCGCGAGTTCTCGCCGACGATCATGCCCTCGTACACCTCGGTGCCGGGCTCGGTGAACAGGACGCCGCGCTCCTGCAGGTTGATCATCGCGAACGGCGTGACCGCACCCGAGCGGTCGGCGACCAGGGAGCCGTTGTTGCGCGTCACCAGCGGGCCGAACCACGGCTCGTGGCCCTCGTGGATCGAGTGGGCGATACCGGTACCGCGGGTGTTCGTCAGGAACTCCGTACGGAAACCGATGAGACCGCGGGACGGAACGACGAACTCCATACGGACCCAGCCGGAGCCGTGGTTCGACATGTTGTCCATGCGGCCCTTGCGGACACCCATGAGCTGAGTGACCGCGCCCATGTGCTCCTCGGGCACGTCGATCGTCATGCGCTCGACCGGCTCGTGCACCTTGCCGTCGACGATCTGGGTGACCACCTGCGGCTTGCCGATGGTCAGCTCGAAGCCCTCACGGCGCATCTGCTCGACGAGGATGGCGAGCGCGAGCTCACCACGGCCCTGGACCTCCCAGGCGTCGGGACGCTCGGTGTCGAGGACGCGGAGCGAGACGTTACCGATCAGCTCGCGGTCCAGGCGGTCCTTGACCTGGCGGGCGGTGACCTTGCGGTCCTTGACCGCGGCCTTGTTGTCCGCGCCCTTGCCGGTGCCGCCGCGACCGACCAGCGGCGAGGTGTTCGTACCGATGGTCATGGAGATCGCAGGCTCGTCGACCGAGATCAGCGGGAGCGCGACCGGGTTCTCCGGGTCGGCCAGCGTCTCGCCGATCATGATGTCGGGGATACCGGCGACCGCACAGATGTCACCGGGGCCGGCCATCTCGGCCGGCTTGCGGGTGAGCGCCTCGGTCATCATCAGCTCGGTGATGCGGACGTTCGAGATCGTGCCGTCGCGCTTGATCCATGCGACCGTCTGGCCCTTGCGCAGTTCGCCCTGCTCGACGCGGAGCAGCGCGATACGGCCGAGGAAGTTGTCGGCGTCGAGGTTGGTGACGTGCGCCTGAAGCGGGGCGCTCTCGTCGTACTCCGGGGCCGGGACGTGCTCGAGCAGGGTGGAGAAGAAGGGCTCCAGGCTGTCGCTGTCGGCCGGGACGGTGCCGTCCTCCGGCTTGGTCAGCGAGGCGACGCCGTCACGGGCACAGGCGTAGACGATCGGGAACTCGATCTGGTCCTCGTCCGCGTCCAGGTCGAGGAAGAGGTCGTAGGTCTCGTTGACGACCTCGTCGATCCGGGAGTCAGGGCGGTCCGTCTTGTTGATGCAGAGGATGACCGGCATCCGGGCCTGGAGGGCCTTGCGGAGCACGAAGCGGGTCTGCGGGAGGGGGCCCTCGGACGCATCGACGAGCAGCACGACCGCGTCGACCATCGACAGACCGCGCTCGACCTCGCCGCCGAAGTCGGCGTGGCCTGGGGTGTCGATGATGTTGATCGTGATCGGGTCCCCGCCGTCCTTCGGGTGATACTTCACCGCGGTGTTCTTGGCGAGGATCGTGATGCCCTTCTCACGCTCCAGGTCGTTCGAGTCCATCATGCGGTCGTCGAGCTGCTGGTGGGCGGCGAAGGCGCCGGCCTGCTTCAGCATGGCGTCGACCAGGGTGGTCTTGCCGTGGTCGACGTGGGCGACGATGGCGACGTTGCGAATGTCGTGGCGCGTGGGCATGGGTGCTTGCGCTTCTCTCGGATCGTGGGATGCGGCGTCTGTTTGCTCGTACGCCCGCCGGGCGGACGCGCCACGGCTGTGTCCCATGGTACGGGGCTGCCGCGGAAAGGGGCTTCCCGGCCCGATCCGAGGGCGGGCTCCGGGTGGTGGAGGAAGGCGAGCGGGGTGCAGGTGGTGGGGGGTGCATGAGGCCCGGGTCATGGGCAAATACGACCTTGCCCGCCGGAGGCTCCGGCGGGCAAGGGACTTGAGCAGGTTCTGAGGTTCTCCGTTGCCCCGGCGCCGGACGACGCGGTTCCGCGGGCCATCACCCAGGCGCTGACCTGCTAGTTCTTATCGTTCGTCGTGGTTTTCGACCGCTTGAAGCCGATGTCCTGATAGCGCGGTGTGGCGAATCCGAAGGCGCCCGCGTTCACCAGATCCCGCTTGACCGCCACCAGCTGCGGGCGCTGGTAGAGCGGGATGGAGCCGGCGGCGGCCCAGATACGGGCGTCGGCCTTCTTCATCAGGTCCAGGGCCTCCTTCGCATCCAGCTCGGCGACCGCCTGGGCGAAGAGCTGGTCGATGTGGTCCGTACCGACCCGGGTGTAGTTCTGCTCCACGAGCAGGGACCCGTCGCTCGCCGGCAGCGGCTTGGCGAAGATCGGCCGGGCGTCGGTCGCGGGGTAGGCCGTGGCGGGCCAGGAGTAGAGGGCGAGGTCGTACTCGCCCGAGGCGACGTGGTCCTTGAAATAGCTCTCGTCGGCGACCTTGGTGACCTCGGTGCGGATGCCGACCCTGTCCAGCATCCGTGCGATCCGGTCCCCGACCGTGCGCAGGGCCTCTGAGCCCGGGCCGGACGGGAGGACGAATCTGAGGGTGAGCGGCTCGCCGTCCTTGCCGAGCGGGCCGCGGGCCGAGCCCTTCTGCTCATGGGCGGGGGCGGGGGCCCGGGTGCCGATCGGGGCGTAGGCGCCGGCGACACCGTGCTGCTTCCCGTCGGCGTCGGCTTTCCCGTCGGCTTCGGCGGAGTCGTCGCGGAAGTCCGCGGCACGGTGGTCGTCGGGGCCGTCGAGGGCGTCGGCCTGCCTGCGCAGGGCCGCCCGCTGGAGGGCGGCGGTACGGGCGGGGGCGAGGATGTTCCAGCCGGCCTCGCGGCCGGGGACGGCGTCGCCCGGTTTGCCGTCACCGACGACGTAGAGGCCCTCGTCGGAGGCGGAGTCCCCTTCCGAGCCGCTCGCCAGGTTCCCGGCGGCGGGGCTCGCCGGCGCCGGAGTCGCGGGGGCGAGGCTCTGCGCGTCCGGGCTCTGCGCGGCCGGGCTCTGCGCGTCCGGGCTCTGCGCGTCCGGGCCGGCCGGCGCCGGAGTGCTCACGGCGGGGCCGCCCGGGGTGGCCGGGGCCGCGGGACTGCTCGCCGCGGGGCTGCCGGAGCCGACTGCGGGGGCATCGGCCGCGGGGCTCTTCGCCGCGGGGCCGGTTGCCGCCGGACTCGGCGCCGCCGGGCTCGTGTCCGCGTCCGCCCCGGCGCCGGCCTTGGTCCCGTCCGGAGCCTTCTTCCGCGCACCCTCAGGTGTCCAGCCCGCATCTGCGAGCAGTGCCTGGGCCTCCTCGGTGTCCTGACCGCCGAGGGCGCCACTGCTGTCGGCGTATGCCGGCTGTCCGGCGAGCGCCAGATGGCTGCCGACAGGATACGCGGGCAGCCCCAGTGGCTTCAGCACGACCTCCGCCAGCTCCTGGCGGTTCAGCGCGCGGGCCACGGCACGGCGAACCCGCTCGTCCGAGAGAGGCCCGGACTCGCCGTTCAGCGCGAGCTGGGTGTACGCCGGCTCCAGCGACTTGCGGACGACGAAGGCGCGCAGCGCGATCTGCTCGGTGGCGTAGTGGGCGATCGCGGCCCGGTTCCTGCCGCGGGCGAGCTGGATGGCCTCGGCCTGGTCCTCGTCGGAGCCGTACGCCTTCGCCAAGGACTTCACCGCGGCGGCCGGCGAGGCGGCGGTGCCGGGTCCGTGCGCGGCGGCCTGCCCGTTTCCGTCCCGCACCGCGAGGGCGATGCGGTCGGCGACGGCACGGTCGATCTCGGCCAGATCGACGGTCCCGGTGGCGAGCGCGGCGGCACGCTGGTCGCGCGGGACCGCGCGCAGCACGAGCGAGTCCAGCTTGGCGGGCTGCCCCCACCAGCGGGGATTGCGCGCGAGTGTCACCGTGCCGGCCTTCTGGTCGAGGCTCTGCAGTCTGAACGGCCCGGCGGTGGAGGCCAGTGCGCCCCGGGCGTCGTCGTTGAAGGCTGTCGGGGTCCCCATCACGTCCTTGGGGTAGAGCGGGGTGAAGAGCGACTGCCAGTCGGCGTACGGCTTGGCGAAGGTGACCCGGACCTCCAGGTCGTTCGCGCCGCGCTCGATCTTCTCGATCCGGTCGTAACCCGCGTTGCGTGCGGTCCAGTACGCCGAATCCTTTCCGCTCAGCGCGCGCCACTGGGCGACGAAGTCGGGTGCACCGATCTCACGGCCGTCGCTCCAGACCGCCTGCTGTTTGAGCTTGTAGAGGACGACCTGCTTGGGCTCGGTGTCCACGACCTCGGCCGACTCCAGGTAGTCGGGGTTGCGTTGCGGACGGCCGCGCTCGTCCATGGTGAAGAGGGACGGCAGCACCGCGCCGACGACGCGGGAGGTGGCGGCGTCGGCGTCGGCCTGGAAGGTGTTGAGCGTCGTGGGCATGGCGTCGACGGCCCAGCGCAGCGTTCCGCCGTCCGCGACCACGTCGCGGGATGCGAGTCCGATGTCCATGGGGACCGGCTTGTGGTCGGCCCCGGGCTCCGCCGTGCTGCAGCCGGCCAGTACGGGAAGCGCGAGTACGCCGCCGGTGAAGAGGGCGACGGAGCGCAGGGTCCTGCGGCGTGAGGCGACGACGTAGGGCATGGCCTGTACCTCTTCGTCCTGGTCTGAGAATTTAGCGATGATCACACCTATTGCGCCTACACTGAAAGGCACGGCGGGCAGGGGCGTGACGCCGACACGACGACGCGGCCCGCAAACCCACCCATGCGGCCCAACGGGGACGCACCCTTCCGGGTGGCGCGCGCCGGGAATCGGTGCACACGCCTTCACAACAAGGGATGTGACGCGCGACACTCGCAGGCGCACAAAGAGCCCTCTGGGGAGCGACCCCCAGACACCCGCATGCCACCCGCGACCGCGGAAGTGAGGGCAATACATGTCCCTGCAGGACGATTTGACAGCCGTCAAGCGCTGTCTCGACGACCTGGTCCGTACGGTCGATCGGCTGGAGCGGAGCCTCACCCAAGTGCGTGAGGACGCCACCCGTGCCCAGCCGGCCAACCGCCCCGAAGACCTGGTCACCATCCCCGACACTCCGTACGACAGCACGCTGTGGACGGATTCGGACGACGAGGGCCTGGGTGCGCGCGACCGGCACGCGCCCTAGGAGACCTCGTTGGCCACAGGCACCGAACCTCGCACCGACACAGGCGTGCACGGCGCCACACGCGCCGCCATCGTCCCCCGCCACCTCAGGACGGACCGCTGGTGGCTGGCGCCCGCCGTCACCGCCGCCGGTCTGCTCGCCTTCGTCGTCTACTCGACCTGGCGGGCCTTCGCGAACAGCGACTACTACGCCGCGCCGTACGTCTCACCGTTCTACTCGCCCTGCCTCGCGGAGAACTGTGAGCCGATGCGCGCCGGCCCCAACTGGGAGATCTTCGGCAGCTGGTGGGGCCTGTCCCCGGCGCTGCTGATCCTGATCTTCCCGCTCGGCTTCCGGCTGACCTGCTACTACTACCGCAAGGCCTACTACCGGGGCTTCTGGGCCTCGCCCCCGGCCTGCGCGGTCGCAGAGCCGCACAAGAAGTACACGGGCGAGACCCGTTTCCCGCTGATCCTGCAGAACATCCACCGCTACTTCTTCTATGCGGCACTGCCGGTCGCGGGCATCCTCACGTACGACACGGTGCTCGCCTTCCGCGACGAGCACTACGCGTGGGGGCACATGGGTCTCGGCACGCTGGTGTTCCTCGTCAACATCGTGCTGATCTGGTCGTACACCCTCTCCTGCCACTCCTGCCGGCACATCATCGGCGGGCGCCTGAAGCACTTCTCGAAGCACCCGGTGCGCTACCGGCTGTGGGGCTGGGTCGGAAAGCTGAATGACCGTCACATGGTTCTCGCCTGGGCTTCGTTGATCAGCGTCGCACTCGCCGACTTCTATGTGTATCTGCTCGCCACCGGCGCCTTCGACGATCCGCGCTTCTTCTAGGGAAGGTGCCCTCTGATGACTGAGCTGGAACGGCAGGAGTGGGACGTCGTCGTGGTGGGTGCGGGCGGCGCGGGGCTGCGGGCCGCCATCGAGGCCCGTGAGCGGGGCGCCAGGACGGCCGTGATCTGCAAGTCGCTCTTCGGCAAGGCCCACACCGTCATGGCGGAGGGCGGCATCGCCGCCTCCATGGCCAATGCGAACGCCCACGACAACTGGCAGGTCCACTTCCGCGACACCATGCGCGGCGGGAAGTTCCTCAACCAGTGGCGGATGGCGGAGCTGCACGCCCAGGAGGCGCCGGAGCGGGTGTGGGAACTGGAGACGTGGGGAGCCCTCTTCGACCGCACGAAGGACGGGAGGATCTCCCAGCGCAACTTCGGCGGCCATGAGTACCCGCGACTGGCGCACGTCGGCGACCGGACGGGCCTGGAGCTGATCCGGACCCTCCAGCAGAAGATCGTCTCGCTGCAGCAGGAGGACAAGGCCGAGTACGGGGACTACGAGGCCCGGCTGAAGGTCTTCCAGGAGTGCACGGTGACCCGTGTGCTCAAGGAGGGCGCGCATGTGTCGGGAGCCTTCTGCTACGAGCGCGAGTCCGGCCGTTTCTTCGTGCTCGAGGCCCCCGCGGTGGTCCTGGCCACCGGCGGCATCGGCAAGTCCTTCAAGGTCACGTCGAACTCGTGGGAGTACACGGGCGACGGGCATGCGCTGGCGCTGCTCGCCGGGGCCCCTCTGCTCAACATGGAGTTCGTCCAGTTCCATCCGACCGGGATGGTCTGGCCGCCGTCGGTGAAGGGGATCCTCGTCACCGAGTCCGTGCGTGGCGACGGAGGGGTGCTGCGCAACAGTGACGGCAAGCGGTTCATGTTCGACTACATCCCCGACGTCTTCAAGGAGAAGTACGCGGAGTCGGAGGAGGAGGGCGACCGCTGGTACGAGGACCCGGACAACAACCGGCGCCCGCCCGAGTTGCTCCCCCGTGACGAGGTCGCCCGCGCGATCAACGCCGAGGTGAAGGCCGGCCGCGGGTCCCCGCACGGCGGGGTGTTCCTCGATGTGTCCACCCGGATGCCGGCGGAGGTGATCCGGCGCCGACTGCCGTCCATGTACCACCAGTTCAAGGAGCTGGCCGACGTGGACATCACGGCGGAAGCCATGGAGGTCGGGCCGACCTGCCACTATGTGATGGGCGGCATCGCGGTCGACTCGGAAACGGCCGCGGCGGTCGGCGTCCCCGGGCTGTACGCGGCGGGCGAGGTCGCGGGCGGCATGCACGGCTCCAACCGGCTGGGCGGCAACTCTCTCTCCGATCTGCTGGTCTTCGGCCGGCGGGCGGGACTGCACGCCGCCGAACACGCCTCAGGGCTCGGCGGGACGCGACCGCTCGTGGACGAGGCGCAGATCGACGCGGCGGCGGCGGAGGCGCTGCGTCCGTTCAGCGCGGAGGGCCCGGAGCCCGGCACGGCCCCGGAGAACCCCTACACCCTGCACCAGGAACTGCAGCAGGCCATGAACGACCTCGTCGGGATCATCCGGCGCGAACCCGAGATGGTGCAGGCCCTGAGGAAGCTGTCCGAGCTCAGGGTGCGCGCGCGGCGGGCCGGCGTCGAGGGCCACCGCCAGTTCAACCCGGGGTGGCATCTCTCGCTGGACCTGAGGAACATGCTGCTGGTCAGCGAGTGCATCGCGAAGTCCGCCCTGGAGCGCACCGAGAGCCGCGGCGGCCACACCCGCGAGGACTACCCCGGGATGGAACGCGAGTGGCGCCGGATCAATCTGATGTGCCGGCTCGCCGACCCCACGGGCGGCCTCGCGGTCGCCGACCCCGCTCACGGTCAGATCGATCTCGTACGGAAGACCACCGAGCCCATCCGCAACGACCTGCTGGCCCTCTTCGAGAAGGAGGAGCTGGTCAAGTACCTCGCCGAAGAGGAGCTGTACGAATGAGCACGTACGACGCTCGGTTCAGGGTGTGGCGGGGCGACCAGGAAGGCGGGGACCTCACCGACTTCACCGTCGAGGTCCATGACGGCGAGGTCGTCCTCGACATCATCCACCGGCTCCAGGCCACGCAGGCGCCCGACCTCGCGGTGCGCTGGAACTGCAAGGCGGGCAAGTGCGGCTCGTGCAGCGCGGAGATCAACGGCCGCCCGCGGCTGCTGTGCATGACCCGCATGTCCGTCTTCTCCCGCGACGAGACGATCACCGTGACGCCGCTGCGGGCCTTCCCTGTGGTGCGCGATCTGGTCACGGACGTCTCCTTCAACTACGCCAAGGCCCGTGAGATCCCCTCCTTCGTCCCGCCACCTGGCGTCGCCGCCGGCGAGTACCGCATGCAGCAGGTCGATGTGGACCGCTCGCAGGAGTTCCGGAAGTGCATCGAGTGCTTCCTGTGCCAGGACACCTGCCATGTGGTGCGCGACCACGAGGAGAACAAGGCGGCCTTCGCCGGCCCCCGCTTCCTGATGCGCGTCGCGGAACTGGACATGCACCCTCTGGACGCGGCCGCCGAGTCGGGCCTGGACCGCAAGAGCACGGCTCACGACGAACACGGCCTGGGCTACTGCAACATCACCAAGTGCTGCACGGAGGTGTGCCCCGAAGGCATCAGGATCACCGACAACGCGCTGATCCCGCTGAAGGAGCGGACGGTCGACCGGAAGTACGACCCACTGGTGTGGCTGGGGAACAAGATCCGGCGACGGGCGGAATGACGCCCGTCCCGGGTGGGCGCCGGCCCGTGCCATCTGCCGCGGGCCGGCCTCCGGTCAGTGCCATTCCTCCCGGTACGCCGCCCAGTCCTCCTCCTCGGCAGCGAAATCGACGTACAGCGCCACCCCGAACCGCTCCCGTTCGCGGTCCGTCCTCCCGAGCCCGAGACGAGTGCCCCGGATCGCTGCCGCCACCGTCTCGGCGTTCTCCCAGTGGCCCAGGTCGTCCTCGTGGAAGAAGGGCAGCCCCATCAGCAAGTCCGTGCTGCGAGGAGTGACTTCGAGCGCCAGCGAGGTCTGCTGGGCGACATATCCGCCGTAGAGGCTCTCCAGCGGCATCCAGGTGTCGTACGACATGACGGCTATCTGGTCGACCCTGCGGGCCACTTCGCCGAAGAACTCCTGCGACCACCACTTGGGGCTGCCGGTAACCGCTCCCGCGACCGAGTGCACCGTCGGCAGCGGGTCCATCTGGTGGGCGGCGACCGAGAGGGGGACCCGGCGTGCCTGGGTGAGCACCCTCAGATCGTCCAGCAGCGACAGATAGTCACGGTCGCCGGAGTGCAGCGGCTCCAGGTCGAAGTGCACCCCGTCGAAGCCCGCTGCCAGGATCCGGTCGGCCGAGCGGACCACGGCGGCCCTGGACGCGGCCCGCTCCAGTCGCAGCCCGTCCGGTGACTCGGTGGCCAGCTTGTCGCCGAGCCAGGCCTGCACCCTCAGGCCGGGAATCCTGCGGTGGACGCCGTCGATCAGCCACCGCGCCCGCGGATACCGCGTGGCGGGCAGCGTCCCGTCGTGCTCGAGCGGCCCCGCGTGCACATACAGGTCCCGTATCCCGGTCCCCCTTGTCCGCGCGGCGAAGGCGTCGAGGTCGGCGTCCTTCTTCCGGCCGTCCACCCAGGCGTGCCCGAGCCAGACGGCGTCCTTCCCTCGCGTCTTCGTGCCCTTCTCGTACTCCCCCGCGTAGTTGAGACGCAGTGCCGTGGCCCCGGCCAGGGCGGGCACGGTCAGCAGCAGAACGAGCGCGAGCGCGATGCGCCGCGGCCATCGCAGCCCTGGACCCCGGAGCCGCGCGAGCGCGCGGCGCGGGACGTGGCGTGGTGATGCGTTCACCCGGAATCCCCCGTCAGCAGTGCCGAATGATCTCCAACCCTAGAGGCAACCACTGACAGTGACGGTCACGCGCTGTGAACCTGCTGGTCATGACGGGGAGCACCGCGGCACGCTCCGGGGCGGTGTGCGGGGCCGAGGAGCGGTCACCGCAGCACTGAGGGGATCCCCCGGGGCCGCTACCGGGTCTGCCGTCCGGTCGCGCCGCCCGGGCGGCGGACATAGCCTCCCAAACGTGACACGAACAGCCACTCGGGCTCTGCTCGCCGTGCTGGTGGCGGCATGGTGGCTCGTCGTGCCCGTCATTCAGTGCGCCTGGGCCGAGGACCGGGTGAAGCTGCCGGGACAGGGCCGGATCACCGACCGCGTGGACGCGCTCGGTGACCGGGAGGGCGAGGTGGTGCCGGCCGTCGACCGGCTCCACGATCACCGGCGCATCGAACTGCCCGTCGCGTACGCGTGCGGCTTCTCCGGCAAGGCGAACGGCTGCGACGACACCGTGCTCGCCTCGAAGCCGACGCCGTCACCTGCGGTCACACCCGTCGCGGCCGACCCCGGCGAAGGCAGAGAGGGCGTCTCCACCACCGACCTCATCCTCCCGGTCGCCGTGCTGGGCGGGGTGGCCGCGCTCTCCGTCTACATCTACGGCCGGCGCAGACGCCGGGTGAAGGAGGTCACGACCCCCGGGCGCCGACAGACCGCGCCGGAGGCCCGCCACGAGGAGCCTTCGCCCGATCCGCCCGGTCCCCTGCCGGGTCTCGACGAACTCGACATTCAGGCGCGGCGGACGCTCGTGGACACGGACGACGCACTCCGTACCAGCGAGGAGGAACTCGGGTTCGCCACGGCCCAGTTCGGCCAGGCGGCCACCACGCCCTTCACGGAGGCGGTGGTGCATGCCCAGGACGAGTTGTCGACGGCCTTCCGGTTGCGGCAGGCGCTGGACGACGCCTATTTCGAGGACGAGGCGAGCCGACGTCAGATGCTGGACGAGATCATCTCCCGTTGCGCGGAGGCCAACCGGCTGCTGGACGCGGAGGCGGAGGGCTTCGACCGGCTGCGCGCCCTCGAAGGGTCCGCCCCGCAGGCCCTCGCCACGGCCGAGTCCGCTTGCCAGGAGCTCGACGGACGGGCCCGCACGGCGGAAGTCACCCTCGGCGTCATGCGCGAACGGTACGGCGAGTCCGGCTGCGCGCCCGTCGCGAGCGATGTCCAGCAAGCCCGGGAGCGGCTGCTGTTCGCGTCGACGTCTCTCGACCGGGCACGGCAGTCGGCCGGTACCGGCGACGTCGCCACGGCGGCCGTCCACATCCGGGCCGCGGAAGGCGGGGTCGACCAGGCAGGACGGCTCATCGACGCGGTCGACGGGCGCGCTCAGGACCTCGCGGAGGCGGCGGGGAAGCTGCCGGGTGCGATCAGCGGGACGGTGGCCGTCCTCACGGACGTGCGGGAACTGCTGAAGGACACCGCCGAGGGCACGGCCAAGGCCGATCTGCGGGGCCGGATCGGCGAGGCGGAGACCGTGGTCGCACAGGTGCAGCGGGCGACGGAGGCCGGGCCGTACGACCCGATCGACGCGCTGCGCCGGCTGGTGGAGGTGGCGGCCGTGCTGGAGGCTGCCTTGCCGGGCACGGGGGAGCGCGAGCAGGAGGCGCGGCGGAGCGCGCTGCTGGACCGGGCGACGCTCGCCGCGCGTTCCACGCTCGCAGGGGCCACGGACTTCGTCACGACACACCGCGGAGCGGTCGTGACGCGGGCCCGGACCCGGCTCGCGGAGGCGCGGCGGCTGCTGGAGCGCTCGCGGGAACTGGCGGAGCTGGACGAGACGCAGGGCGCGCTGGCCGACGCGCAGCGGGCGGATTCCCTTGCCCGGGAGGGGCTGAGCCTCGCGGAAGAGGACGTCCTCTCGTACGGGAACCCCTTCGGCTCGGGCGGTGCACAAGGAGGTGGAGGCGGGTTCGGCGGTGCCGTGCTCGGCGGAATCATCCTCGGCGGCCCGGTCGGCGGCGAGCGCGGACACGGAGGGGGCGGGGACCATGACGGGGGTCCGGGAGACGGCGGATCGGGCGTCGGCCCGGCGAGCTTCGGCGGTGGGGGTACGCGCGGCCGGCTGGGCGGCGGCGGTTTCTGACGCGGTGCCGTTCCTGCTCCGGATCGGCGGCCCGACGAGCGACGTACGTCATGCAGTGCCGCCCAACGGCCCCGGTCCCGCCTTCGGTCCTGGTTGGGCTCGCCCGGGCCGCCCCGACCAGGACCGAAGGCGGGGCGGCCCGTGCGGGCCCGGCCACGGCCGTGTCTCCGGCGCCGGTTCCGACTCCGACTCCCGCACCGGCCCTTGGCGTGGTCGCGTCCCCGGCGTGGGTCCGGGCCGCCCCGACCAGGACCGAAGGCGGGGCGGCCCGCGGGCCCGGTGTCCCCCACGCCCGCCCGGGTCAGAACATGCTGAGCAGCTGCTCCACGCTCGGCTCGGCCGTGGAGTCCCCGTCCGGCAGGGCGAGTTCGAACCAAACGGTCTTGCCGCGCGGGGTCCGGCGCGATCCCCATGCCGCACTCAGCAGACCGACGAGCTGGAGCCCGCGGCCGCCCTCGTCGGTGTCCCGGGCCCGCCGTCGCCGCGGTTGTACGAGACCGGCGTCCCACACCTCGCAGACAAGGGTGCGATCACGCAGCAGCCGCAGACGTATCTCGCCCTCGCCGTAGCGGAGCGCGTTGGTGACGAGTTCGCTGACGAGCAGTTCGACCGTGTCCACGAGGGGTTCGAGTTCCCAGGCAACCAGCTGCGCCCGGGCGAGCTCGCGGGCCCGCCCCACCGAGCGGGGTTCGCGGGGCAGCCGCCAGTCCCCCACGGCCTCCGTCGGCATCCCCTGGATCCTGGCCATCAGCAGGGCGATGTCGTCCTCACCGTGCCGGGTGTCGAGGGTGTTCAGGACGTGGTCGCAGATGTCCTCGAGCGAGTGGGTGCGGGCTCCCTCGCCGGCGCCCGGCGCATCGGCGCCGAGCACCGTCGCCGGAAGGTGGCGGCCGGGCGACGGCCGGGAGGGGTCGGTGAGTGCCTTCCGGAAGGCACTCAGCCCCTCGTCGAGGGGGTGGTCACGCGATTCGACGAGGCCGTCCGTGTAGAGCGCGAGGAGCGCGCCCTCAGGCAGTTCGACCTGGACCTCCTCGAAGGGCTCCCCGCCGACTCCGAGCGGCATCCCGGGCGGCACGTCGAGCAGCAGGGCCTCCTCCCCGGGCTCGACGAGCACAGGCGGCAGATGGCCCGCGTTGGCGAAGGTGCAGCGCCTGGTCACCGGGTCGTAGACGGCGTAGACACAGGTCGCCAGATAGACCTCGGAGAGCTCGGGGCCGCGTGACTTGTGGGCGACGCGGGACGCCTGTTGGGCGCCGCTGGGGGTGCCGAGTCCGCGGGCGATCTCATCGAGCGCGGAGAGCACTTCCGCGGGCTCGAGGTCGAGCAGTGCCAAGGTCCTCACGGCGGTGCGGAGTTCACCCATGGCCACGGCCGCACGCAGTCCCCGGCCCATGACGTCGCCGACGACGAGAGCGGTGCGGTGGCCGGGGAGTTCGATGACGTCGAACCAGTCACCGCCGACTTCCGTGGCGGTGTTGCCGGGCAGATAGCGGCAGGCGATGTCGAGGCCCGCGGCTTCGGGGTCGCCGGGCGGCAGGAGGCTGCGCTGGAGGATCAGGGCCCGCTCGTGTTCGCGGCGGTAGAGGCGTGCGTTGTCGATGCAGACCGCGGCGCGGGCGGCGAGCTCGACGGCGAGTGCCCGGTCCCTCTCCCCGAACGGTTCACTGCCCTTCGCCCGGGAGAACTGGACGAGCCCGACGACAGCATCGTGCGCGACCATCGGCACCGCGAGGGTGGACTGGACGAGACTGCCGTCCTCGCCCGGGATGGCCTGCACGCGTGCGGTGCGCAGGGCGACCGCGGAGGCGGAGCTGAACGGGTAGTGGTGGACGGCGCCGACGGAGGGCGAGGCGGGCGTCCCCGCGCCGGGCCCGCCGGAGCCGTCGGGACCGGCGACCGGCAGAGCGCCGGAGACGGCGCTCGCGAAGGCGACGCGGCGCAGCTCGGCGCTGCCGCTGCCGTAGACCTCGGAGGGGGCGGAGTCCCAGCGTCCGGGCGGGGCTTCGTCTCCGGTGAGCAAGCCCTGGTAGAGGTCGACGGAGGCGAGGTCGCAGAACCCGGGAACGGCGACGTCGAGGAGTTCGCGAGCGGTGGTCTCCAGGTCGAGGGAGTTGCCGATCCGGGCGCTGGCCTCGTTGAGGATGGCCAGGTTGCGGCGGGCGCTGGCGGCCTCGCGTGCGGCGATCTGACGACGGGTGACATCGGTGGCGATTCCGGCGACGCCGATGGGGCGCCCCGTCCCGCTGTGCACGCGGTAGAGATTGACGGACCAGTGACGGCGCTCGGTGATGCCGGGCACACTTCCGACGACCTGCAGATCGGTGACGGATTCACCGGTCTCCAGGACTCTCCCGAGCGCGGCGGTCATCCGCTCTGCCTCGGGCCGGGAGAGGTAGTCGTGGACGGTGCGGCCGCGATGGTCCGCAGCCGCACCGCCGAACACAGTGACGAAGCGTTGATTGGCGCGCAGGACGGTGAGGTCGGGACCGAACAGGAGGAAGCCAAAAGGAGATTGGCCAAAAATGGCCTGCGATGCCGCAAGATCCGTCTCGATCCCGCGCAGGGCGCGGACGTCGACCACGATGCAGAGCGCGGCGCGCTCGCCACGTCCGGTCTCGCTCGGCATGACATAGACCTCGGCCAGGCCGTGTGCCCGGCCCTCGCCTGGCATGCGGAAGGGGACGAGACCTGTCCACTCCTTGCCGTCGAGGATCTCGGCGATCTTGCGGTGACCCCGGGAGCGCAGCTCGGGGGGCATGAAGACCTCGATCGGGTCCTTGCCCCTGACCTCGGCGGACTCGATGCCGAACTGCTCGGCGGCGCGCCGACTCCACTGGTCGACCAACCCGTCAGGGCCGATCGAGAAAGACGCGACCTTGATGTAGTCGTAGATCGAGCCGGGCGGACTGCTCTGCCACACCACGCTGCTCGCCGTCTCAGGTATCTCGCTCACGCGACCGTCCCCTCCAGCTCACCGCACCGGACCGGCCATGCCCCGCAGTATTCAGCACTACGGCTCCTGGCGACACGGCGTTCACGATCACAGAGCGGTCTCGTTCATTTTGAGCCGGGCCGCAGTGATCGTTGTCCCTTCACACTTCTAACCAGGGAAGGGCAGCTCGAACCACACGGTCTTGCCGGTTCTGCCGCGCCGCGTGCCCCACCGCCTCGCGGCGCCTGCCACGAGCTGAAGTCCGCGTCCACCCTCGTCGTCGGGTCCTGCGGGACGTTCAAGGGGCGGATCCGGAAGCGGATCGGAGACTTCCACCAGAAGCGCGGGCTGTTGGGAAGGGGACACGCCGTCGGGATGCAGCCGGACCAGACGGACGCCGATGGGACCGGAGGCGTACCGAAGAGAATTGGTCACGAGCTCACTGACCAGGAGAACGGTTACGTCACCTATGGCGTTGTCCAGGCCCCAGGTGCGCAGGGCGTCGCGGACGGCATGACGCGCAGTGCGTACGGCACCGGGCTCGCCAGGGAAAGTCCACTCGGCGACGTCGCCATCGGTGTCGATCACGCCGATCACTTCCCAGGACCAGCCGTTGACGCTGGCCTACATCCACTTTCGGGCGGTTAATCAGCACATACCCGATATTCGGGGCATGCTATCGCCGGGACAGGGGCGTGGTGGCACGAATGGTGTACGGCTTCAGCCGCATGCGCCACCCGTACGGCCGGACGGGTCCGAGTGGCGCGGTCGGCCGGAGGACCCGAACGGCGACCCCGGGGACAGACGGCGCACCGCGGCCTCCACCGCGGGACGGTCCTGCGGCAGCCAGTCCACGGAGTCCAGCTCGTCAGCGGCCAGCCAGCGCAGTTCGTCGTGGTCCTCCAGCGGACGCGGCTCGCCCGAGAGCAGCCGGGCCGTCCAGACGTGCAGCACATAGCCGGGGCCCAGGGGCCACTCGCCGGGGATCCGCTCGACCGGCTCGGTCTCGACGCCCAGTTCTTCGCGGAGTTCCCGCACGAGAGCCTGCTCAGGGGTCTCGCCGGGCTCCAGCTTGCCGCCGGGAAGCTCCCAACGGCCGGCGAGCTCCGGCGGGGCGCTCCTGCGCGCGGCGAGCAGTCGCCCCTCGTCGTACACGGCTCCGGCCACCACGACCCGGGCGGTCACGCGATCTGTCATGCGCCGGAGCGTAACCCGCGGGGCGATGCACCCCGCAAAGCGCGGCGGCGCCGCCTGCGGGCGCCCCGGCGAGCGGCCGTCCGGCCTCCCCGCCGACGGTCCACCGAGTCTCTCCGACCCGGCGGGCCCCGCAGGGTTCTACCTGGGCGTGGTCTGCCCGACGCGCTCCACCCAGTAGAGCTGCTTGTGGCCGCGGTCGTCGAGGCTGTCGGCGATCTTCTGCGCCTCGTCCTCGGTGGCGTACCTGCCGACGCGATAGCGGTTGCCGTTGTCGTCCTGGCGGATCACCAGCCAGGGAAGCATCGCGCCACCGTCGCTCATCCCACCCCTCCCGCTGCCGGCCTGCACATCCTTGACGATCCCCAGGAAACCGCACTCTGCATATGCCTGAGCCTACGCCTGACATTTACGCAGCGGATACGTGTTTTTACAAAGAGATACGGATTTGGCCAGGCTCCGGACGTCGGCAGGGGGCGCACCTGGCCGGGTGCGCCCCCTCGGAGAGGTTCGGCGGTCGTCACTCCGTTCGTGTCGTCGGCAGCGGCATCAGTACGGGCCCGGCTGCCGCGGGGTTCTTGCGGCAGGCGTCGCCGCACTCGGCGTCGAGCGAGCAGCACAGTGAGCAGACCGGGCCGGACCGGACGGGACAGTCCGCGATGTCAGGGAGCTCGTACGCCGTATCGCAGCCGGTGCAGGTGTGGGTCGCGGTGATGTCCGCCGCACCGGCTTCCGGGCCCTGCCCGGCGCTTTCGGCCCGGGAGTACGCCCACACCGGGTTGGGGCGGGCCACGTAGTACTTGCCCTTGGTGGTCCAGGCGATCAAAGGGCAGAGGACGAGGGCGAGTCCGGCGGCGATGAAGGTGGAGAAGGCCTCGGCGTACCGCCCGAAGACCCCGAAGAAGGCGAGGATCGAGACGGTCGAGGCGATGACCATCGCACCGAAGCCGGCCGGGTTGACGGCGTAGAGATAGGCCCGCTTGAACTCGATGTACGGCGGGCTGAGCCCGATGCGTTTGTTGATGACGAGGTCGGCGGCCACGGCGGCGATCCAGGCGATGCCGACGTTCGAATAGAAGCCGAGCAGCTTGCCCAGCGCCGCGAACATGTTCATCTCCATCAGCGTCAGCGCGATGGCGAGGTTGAGGAAGATGTACCAGACGCGGCCAGGGTGCCTGTGGGTGATGCGTGAGAAGAAGTTGGACCAGGAGAGCGAGCCGCTGTAGGCGTTGGTCACATTGATCTTGACCTGGGAAACGATCACGAAGAGTGCCGCCGCGGGCAGCGCCACCGATCCGAGCCAGGGCTTGAGCGCCTCGACCTGAGGGGCGATCGGCTCCAGGGCGTGTGTCTTGCCCACGGCCTCCAGCGCGACGAAGGCGAGGAAGGCACCACCGAGCTGCTTGGCCGCGCCGATGACGACCCAGCCGGGCCCGGCGGCCAGCACGGCGAGGTTCCAGCGGCGCTTGTTCTGCTCGGTCCTGGCGGGCATGAAGCGGAGATAGTCGGCCTGTTCGCCGATCTGGGCGATCAGCGAGAGGGCCACGCCCGTTCCGAGCCCGAAGCCGATCCACGAGAAGCCCGCGCCGGCGCCCTCCGTACCGCCGAACGAGGCGAACGCCCCCCAGGAGTCCGGGGCTTCGAAGGCGAGCACCACGAACGGCAGCACCATCCCGACGATCCACACCGGCTGCGTCCAGGCCTGCAGCTTGGCCAGCGCCCCCATGCCCTTGAAGACGATCGGGATGACGATCAGCGTCGTGACCAGATAGCCGATCTCGACGGGCAGCCCCACGGCCTGATGCATGGCCTGCGCCATGATCGAGCCTTCGAGGGCGAAGAAGATGAACGTGAACGAGGCATAGATGAGGGAGGTCAGCGTCGAGCCGAAGTAGCCGAAGCCGGCGCCCCGCGTGACCAGGTCCATGTCCAGGCCATAGGTGGCGCAGGCGCGGGCGATCGGAATGCCGGTGAGAAAGATGATCACGGCGGCGGTGAGGATCGAGGCGAGCCCGCTCGTGAAACCGTAGGTGAAGACGATCGACGCGCCGATGGCGAAGTCGGCCAGATACGCGATCCCGCCGAGCGCCGTGCCTGCGACCGTCAGAGGCGACCAGCGTCGGAAGGAGTGGGGGGCGTAGCGGAGCGAGTAGTCCTCGCGGCTCTCGTCGGCGGCGAACTTCGCATAGCTGCGCTTGGGCGGCGCAGCCTCTTCCCGGGTGTCGCGGGTGACCGTATCCGTCATGAGGATTCCTGTCGTCCGACCGGATTGCAGGTACGGACGAGCAAGGTAGGAGCCGGTCGTGACGGACCGGCACAGACAGCGGTTGCCCGCGCGTTACGGAAGCGGAGTGCGCGTTAACTCGACGTCACACCGGGCGAAGCGCCCGTCCGGCACACGGCGACGGTCACCGCACCGGCAGGTGATAGGAGATCCGGTAACGGTCGGCGGGGACGACGACGTCCGCCGTCTCCACCGCACGTCCCGACGCGTAGTACGTCCGCTGGATGACCATGACCACATGACCGGGAACGCCGCCGAGCGTCACGAGCTCCTCCGCCAGCCCCGGCCGCGCGCCGACCTCCTCCGCCACGTTGTCCACGACCACATCGATGGCGCCCATACGCTCGACGACCCCGCAGCCGCCGAGCGGCCCCTCCTCCGGCAGCATCACGGGCGTGCGCCCCGTGATGGCGAGCGGCTCCCACGAGGTCGACAGCATCATCGCCTCGCCCGCGTCCCGGAAGACGTAATGCGTGCGCATCACGCGCTCGCCGGTGCCGATTCCCAGCCGCGCGGCGACCGCCGCGCTCGCCTCCACCTGCTCGCTGCTCGACTCCCAGGTACCGCGGGTGCCCTCCGCCGCCTGCTCCTGGCGAAAGGGGCTGGCACCTGACGCGGACCGGTACCCCGAGCGGGAGATACTGCGCGGCACGGGCCGCTCGCGCACATAGGTGCCGGACCCGGAGCGGCCCTCGACCAGACCCTCGGCCATCAGCACTTTGCGCGCCTCGAGTGCGACGGTGTCCGACACCCCGTACTCCTCGCGGATGCGGGCCTGCGAGGGGAGGCGGGTGTGCGGCGGCAGCGAGCCGTTGACGATCTTCCGGCGGAGATCGCTCGCAACGCGTAGATAGGCGGGCTGCTCACCGAATGTCACTGGCCACTCCCAACAGGTTGACAGACAGCAACAGCGTGGCAACCGTCGGTTGTCCTCCGCAAGCATGGGCCAGAGTTTCACCCGAAGTGATGAGCCCTCTTTGCGCTGGGTCTTACCGCAGGTATGACACTCTCTTCGGGCGGGCGTGCACCGAACCCCTCCTGACCGCGGGCCGGTTCGCGGAGCCGACGCCCTACCCGGAGTACGACGACGAATACAGGGAGGGCGAGTGACCGCTGTACTGGAGGGGCTCGCGGTCAACCCGGCCGCGCCCGTCGGCCTCCTGCTGCGGCTGTTGGAGCCCGAGTACGAGGCAGCGTGGTCCGCGCTGTGCCGGGAGCGCCGCGAGATGCCGGGCCCGGTGGTGGACGCGATCGTCGAGCATCCCGAGCGCAGGGTGCGGGCTGCGTTCGTTCGCAATCCCCATGTGGACGGGGAGATCCGGGGGCTCCTGGTGGACGATCCGGACTGGTTCGTACGGTGCGCCCTCGCCGGCCGGCCGGTCCAGGACTGGACTCCCCGGTATCTGCCGGACTGGGTCATCGACCGGATGTACACGACGTACGACAACGACGGCCTGGGGGAACTCACCGCGTCACGGCAGGTGCCGTCCCGTGTCCTGATCGAGCACGCGACCCATCCCATGGCCGGGCTACGGTCGAACGCCGTGAGCATGTGGCCGTCCCTCTCCGAGGAACGGAAAGCCGCCCTGCTCGCCGATCCGCATCCGGCCGTCCGCAAGTCGGCAGAGCGGCGAGTCGCGTGGGACGACGCCGACGAGACGGACCGGCAACTGCGGGAGCTGCCCTCGCACCCGAACCACGCCCGCAACCACCTTCTGGTGAACTGTCGGTTGTCCCGAGCGGTGGTCGAGGACCTCCTGGACAATTACGAGGGAGACGGCCACTGGGTGCTCGCTTACAACTACAGCACCCCGCCGGACATCGTCGCGCGGATGGCCGAGGACCCGGACCCGAAGGTCAGACGGGAGGTCGCCTGCCGCGAGGAGTTGGACCGCGCGCTGGTCGAACTGCTCGCCGGGGACCCCGACCCCGACGTCCGTACCGCCGTCTCCGTACGCCCCGAGCTCACCGAGGCCGAGCGCGCGGCGATCGACCACGTCGTCTCCACGGACAAGGACTTCGGGCCGTTCCCGGACCACCACCGGGCGCCCCTCGCGTATGCCCGGTCCGCGCATCCGCTGCTGCGCCGACGTGTCGCGTACAACCGGAACCTACCCGCAGACCTGGTCGAGCTGCTTTCCGGAGACGACGACCTGGGCGTACGGGTGCTGCTCGCGCAGAACCATCCGGAGGCGCCACCGGAGCTGCTGCTGCGCTGTTATCTGGAGTACGAGGGCAAGGAACGTGACCTGCTGACCGAGAATCCGCGGTTCCCGGGCGCCGGGCTCGCGGCGCGTTTCGCGGATGCCGACGATCCTGCCCTGCGCCGGCTCGCCACGCTCGACCCCGGCCTCGCTCCCGCCGTCGCGGACCGGCTCACCCGCGACCCGGACCCCGCGATACGCGCGGCAGCCGCCCGCCACCCGCGACTCCCTCTCGATCGGCTGCTCGCCCTGCTGGACGACGAGGCGGCGGCACGGGACGCGGCGTCGAACCCCGCGCTCCCCCGGCCCGTGATGTACGAGCTGCTGAAGACCTGAGAAGAGGGGCGGCCGCTCCCCGCGGCGCCCCTCACTGCTCACTGCTCACTGCTCACTGCTCACGTCGCACTTCTCCGCGGGCAGCGCCCATCGGGCGTCAGAACTGCAGACCCCAGGAGTCGATCTTCCCGGTGTCGTAGCGGGCGTTGTCGCTGACCCGCAGCTTCCACGTGCCGTTCGCGGCCTCCGAGGAGGCGTTGACGGTGTACGTGGTGTTGATGTTGTCCGTGCTGCCGCCGGTGCCGTACGACTTCAGCGTGTACGCGGTGCCGTCCGGGGCGATGAGCTGGACCTGGAGGTCACCGATGTAGGTGTGCGCGATGTTGACCGGCACCTGGAGGGCTGCCGGGGCGTTGCCCGCGACTCCGCTGACGGTGACCGGCGATTCGACGGTGGCGTTGTCATTGATCGCGAAGTCGGCGGCGTTCTCGAACTTCGGTCCGGGCGGGGTGGTCGATCCGCCGCCGACGTACAGCAGGCGGTTGGGGGACCCGGAGCCGGGGCTTCCGACCACGTTCGGAGTGGCCGCGGTGGTCAGGGCCGTGGAGACCTGTGCCGGGGTCGCCGTGCGGTTGTCGGCCAGGTAGAGCGCCGCCGCTCCCGTCACGTGCGGGGTCGCCATCGACGTACCCGAGATGGTGTTGGTGGCGCTGTCGCCGCTGTTCCACGCGGAGGTGATGGAGGATCCCGGCGCGAAGATGTCCAGAACGCTGCCGTAGTTGGAGAAGCTCGAGCGGGCGTCGCTGCTGGTGGTCGAGCCGACGGTGATCGCCTCGGTGACGCGGGCCGGAGAGGTGTTGGTCGCGTTGGCGCCGTCGTTGCCCGCCGCGATGGCGTAAGTGACGCCGGAGGCGATGGAGTTGCGTACCGCGGTGTCGAGCGCGGTGTCGACGCCGCCGCCGAGGCTCATGTTGGCGACGGCCGGCTTGACGGCGTTCTGCGTCACCCAGTCGATGCCCGCGACGACCTGCTCGGTGGTGCCGGAGCCGGAGTTGTCGAGCACACGGACACCGACGATCTTGGCCTTCTTGGCGACACCGTAGGAGGAACCCGCGACCGTGCCCGCGACATGGGTGCCGTGCCCGTTGCCGTCCTGTGCGGTGTTGTCGTTGTCGATGGCGTCGTAGCCGTACGAGGCCCGCCCGCCGAAGTCGCTGTGGGTGATCCGCACACCGGTGTCGATGATGTACGCGGTGACACCCTGGCCCGCCGAGTCGGGGTAGGTGTAGCTCTGGTTGAGCGGGAGCGCCTTCTGGTCGATCCGGTCCAGGCCCCAGGACGGCGGGCTCGGCTGGGTGCCGGAGATCGTGAAGACACGGTTCTGCACGACGGACTCGACCGCGGGATCCGCGGCGAACTTCTTGGCCTGCGCCTCGGAGAGCTCGACGGAGTACCCGTTGAGCGCGGCGTTGTACGTCTTCTTGATCTTCGCTCCGTACTCCGCGGCGAGGGCCTTGCCCGCCTTGGAGCCGGCGTCGGCAGCCGACTCGTCGAGGGTGACGATGTAGCTGCCGGCGATGGCGCCGGGTGCGTCGGCGTTCTCGATGACGCCTTCCGGCGCGGCTTCGGCCGCGGTGGCCGGGAGTGCGGCTGCTGCGCCGAGCGCGAGGGTGGCGACTGCTATGGCACCGGCCGCGGACAGTCTTCGCCGCGAATTACGCATCACGGACATGTGAGGGGTCCTCCTCATTGGTGGTGCGCTGCTGTGGGGGAAATGACAGAGACATGACAAGCGATTGCTTGGGCATCCGCACGATTTCCGTGCTGCTGCTACGCCTCTGCCGTCCGAAAGATTGACGGACCCATAGGAATCCCACAAGAGCTTTGCAGGCGACGTAACACGTGTGCCACACAACTGCCATCCTCGGTCACATGACTGCATACCACTGTCCGATGTGCGACGTACGTTCCCCCGTGGAGGCCCTGGCCTGGAGCTGCCCGGAGTGCCAGGGTCCATGGGACCTCGACTTCGATACGTCCGCCGTGGTGTACAACTCGCTTTCCGGGCGCGTCGATTCGCTGTGGCGTTACGAAGAGGCCCTGCCGTTGTCCGCGTCGAAGGCCCGTGCTGTCTCCCTCGGCGAGGGCCGCACCCCGCTCGTACCTCTCACGGACACCGTCACCGCCAAGCTCGACTTCCTGATGCCGACCCTGTCCTTCAAGGACCGCGGGGCGGTGATGCTCGCGGAGCTGGCACGGCAGTTGCAGCCGCGGCGCGTGATCGCCGACAGCAGCGGCAACGCGGGCAGCGCGATCGCGGCGTACTGCGCCCGCGCCGGGCTGGACTGCACCGTATACGTCCCCGCCACGACCTCCCGGAAGAAGGTGGAGCAGATCGGGGCACACGGCGCGCATCTCGAAATCGTGCCCGGCGACCGCGAGGCCACGGCGCGGGCGGCACGCACGGCCGCCGACGAGGACGGGGTCTTCTACGCCTCACACGTCTTCAACCCCTACTTCCTGCACGGCACGAAGACCTACGTCTACGAGATCTGGGAGGACCTCGGTGGCCGGCTGCCCGAGGCCGTCGTCGTCCCCGTCGGCAACGGGACGCTGCTGCTCGGCGCGGCGCTCGCGATCGACGAGCTGTATACACACGGGCTGATCGACGCCCGTCCGGCCCTGATCGCGGTGCAGGCGGCCGCCGTCGCACCGCTGGCCTTCGCGTTCCGGGCCGGCGCGGACGACGTGCTGGCACCGGACTTCACGACCCACACCCTCGCCGAGGGCATCGCCATCCCCTCCCCGCCCCGCGCCCGCCAGATCCTCACCGCTGTGCGCGCCACGGGAGGGACCTTCCTCACGGTGACGGAGGATCAGATCCGCGCGGCGCAGCTGGACCTCGCCAGGCGCGGGCTGTACGTCGAGACGACCGGAGTGGCGTGCTGGGCCGCGGTCGGAGCGTACGGACTGGGCGACCGCACCGCCGTCCTGCCGCTGTGCGGTGCGGGGCTCAAAACCGGGACGGCGGCGGCGCCTTGACCATCAGCCGCGTCCACCCCCGCTCCGGACCGAGGCACGGCCGCGCGGTGCGACCAGGAGTGCATTCGACCCGCCGGGCGCCGATGTTCCGGGCCGGCTCGCCGCCGGAGGTGCGGTTGCCGACGATCTGCTTCGGGCGCGGAACTCCAGGGCCTACGAGGCGAAGCTTCCGGCCTGCGGCGGGAGAAGCTCCGGGTGGCCTCGGACGGTCCCCCGGCGCTCCGCCGGCCTTGATGACGCCTCGGTGGACGACGAGCCGGTGCCCGGAGGGTCACTGCACCGGCCTCGCCTCGTTGTGCAGGCCCGCCTTGTCGACGTCCGGATGCAGGGTGACGCTCCCGTCCCGCCAGCGGACCAGGACATCGTTGCGTTCGGTGCCGGGGCCGAAGGCTCCCGCGGTCACGACGTCTGCGCGGGACCACGGGGACCTCGGCGGACGGATCTTGATCTCACCGTGCAGGCCGGCGAAGTCCACACCCGGATGGATGGTGGTTTCACCGTCCACCCAGCGGACCAGCAGGTCGTCGGAGTTCCTGCCGGTGAACCTGCCCGAGCTGATCTGTACGGCATGCGGCCAGGTTCTGTTCGGCCTCGCCAGGAAGGTGCCCCTTCTCACCGCCTTGGAGTCGACGTCCGCGTACATCGCGACGGAGCCGTTCGCCCAGACGACGACCAAGTCGTCCCGCAACGCACCCGGGGTGTGCCGGCCGACGGCGATGAGCCTGGCGTTCTGCCAGTTCGCGTGTTTGGCCAGGGTCTTCTCGTCGTGGAAGCCCGTCTTGTCGACGTGCCGGTACTCGCTCAGCTCTCCGTCGCTCCAGCGCACCACGAGCCCGTCGGTGCCGCTGCCTGCGAACCTCCCGCCGGCGATGGCCCGCGCGTGCCTCCAGATGCTGCCCGGGGCGGCGAGCCGGTACACGGTGGAGAACGGATGCCGCGGATCCCCGGTGGCGCTTCCCTGGTACAGGACGACCGAGCCGTCGGACCAGACGACGAGCAGGTCGTCGCCCTTGTCACCGGCGAAGTCCCCGGAGGCCAGCAGTCTGGCGTTCTGCCACTGCTCCCATCCGCCCATGGCGAAAGGGAGGGCCGGCTGGACGTACGGACCGAAGTCGTTGTGACGGCCGTTGTCGGCATCGTCGTAGAGCCGGAAGAAGCGGTCGCTGTACACAGGGCTGTAGCTGATGCGGTTGTACGCCGGGTGGCTGGCGGGGACGCCCGGTCCGCCGCCGTTCCAGCCGCCCACGTTTCCGATGATCTTGCCGGTGCCCCGGGCACGGTCGAGCGTGGCGAAGAACGGCCCGCCGGACACACCGTCCCACATGCCTGCGCAGTCGATCCGCATCTGGTTGTAGCCCGGCAGAGCCTGAGTGCGACCGGTGCACTGGACGGGCCGGTCCCGCGGGTTGCGCCCGACGTGGGGGTACCCGATGGTGGTGACGGTGTTCTCCGGTGCGGCGGGGCGGGCGAGGGTGTTGCCGCCGACGGTGTCCTGGAGGTTCCTGGTGCCGCTGGGCTTGACCCGGGCGAACGCGTAGTCCAGGTCGGACTCCGGACCCTTGCTGTTCCTCACGTACCGCTTGTCGGCGAACCATTCGTCAACGGGCCAGATTCCGTAAGGCTGCCGTTCGAGCGTCTTGGACGGATCGTACTTCGGGACGAAGACCGCCTTGCTGTTGAGACAGTGCCCTGCCGTCAGGATCAGGTTGCGTCCTTTGCTCTGCACCGCGCCGGCAGTGCAGTAGTGCGTCCGCATGCCGGCGCCGGCGGTGAACAGGATGCCGACGGAGGAGATGCCCGCAAACTGCCGCCCCCCGTACGCTCGGGCGCGTGGTGACGTGCCGCGCCCGTTCAGGGCCGAGCGGGGGCGGCCGGAAGGATCGGTGGCGGATGCGATGCGCTCCGGCGTCCAGAACTGCAGCGCCTCGGCCAGCGACCAGGCGTCGTCATCGGGCCGCTCCGGCGTGCCGGCCAGGTCCGCTGCCGCGGAGGAAGCGCCGGACGGCGGACTCGTGGGCGCAGGTGCCGGCCGGCCGGCCGCCAGGGAGACGGGGCTTGTGACGGCAGTGGCCAGGGCGCAGCACGCAAGGGAGACGGCGACGCGGGCCACGAGAGGTTTACGCAACAGGGAACTCCGTTGAGGGGATACGTGGGCGCAGCGCGTTGTCCGCGGCACGTGCGAGGGATTCGGCTGGGAAGCGGCAGGGCGGGCCCGGTCAGCCGACGAGCTGTACTTCGCCGTGTGTGCCGGCTCCGTCCACATCCAGGTAGTAGCTGACGTTGCCGTCGTTCCAGCGGACGAGGACGTCGTCGCGATCGCCGTGCCCGGAGAAGGCTCCGGCCGCGATCAGCTCGGCGTTGGCCCAGGGGGATTTGGCGGGGCGGATCTTGGTCTCGCCGTGGAAGCCCTTGGTGTCGACACCGGGATAGATCGTCGTCTCGCCGTCCTTCCAGCGCACCAGCAGATCACTGGTCTTGCCACCGGTGAACTCACCCGCACTGATCTGATCGGCATACGTCCACGTCTTGTCCGCCTTGACCAGCTGGCTCTCCTTGCGGACACCGTTGGTGTTCAGATCCGGATACAGCGACACCGTGCCGTTCGCCCAGACCACCAGCAGATCGTCCCGCAGGCTGCCGCCGTTGAACCGCCCCGCGGTCACCACCTTGGCGCTCTGCCACGCCGCCGCGGCCTTCGCCAGCATCTTCTCCTCATGGAAACCCTGCTGATCGACATGCGTGTACTGGGTCACCTCACCATCGACCCAACGCACCACCAGACCATCACTGCCACCAGCGGTGAAACTCCCACCCGAGATCGCCCGGGCGTGCTTCCACACACTGCCCGCCTTCGCCAACTCGTACCGCGCCGAGAACGGAACCTTCGCGTCACTGCCCTCGGCACCCTGGAACAACGTCACCGAACCATCCACCCACACCACAAGCAGATCGCTCCGCCGACCGCCGGTGAACTCGCCCGCGGCCATGAGCCGGGCCTGCCGCCACCGTTCGGCGTCACCGAGGGAGAAGGGCGGCGCGGGCGGCTGGTACGGTCCCGGGTCGCCGTGGCGGCCCTGCTGGGCGTCCTCGTAGAGCTGAAAGAACCGGTCGCCGTAGAGCGGGCTGTAGGTGATGCGGTTGTACATCGGGTCGCTCTCGGGGACATGAGGGCCTCCGCCGTTGTAGCCGCCCACGTTTCCGATGATCTCTCCGGTGCCCGTTCCCTTGTCGTCGAGCCGGGAGAACCACGGGCCGCCGGAGACCCCGCCCCACATGCCCGCACAGTCCACGCGCATCTGCCGGAACGACGGCAGAGCCTGTGTTCGGGTGGCGCACCGCACGGGCCGGTCCTCCGGATTGCGACCGATGTTCGGGTATCCGATGACGGTGACGTCGTTGTCGGCCGACGCAGGTCGGGCGAGCGTGTTGCCGCCGACGAGATCCTGCAGGCGTTTGTCGCCGTTCACCTTGACGCGGGCGAAGGCAAAGTCGAGGTCGGAGGTCGCGTTCCTGCTGTTGCGCTCGTAGCGCGGGTCGACGAACCACTCCTCCACGGGCCAGATGCCGTACGGCTGCTCGGCCATCGGCTTCGCCGGATCGTAACGGGGAACGAAAACGCCTTTCGCGTTGGTGCAGTGACCGGCGGTCAGGATCAGGCTGCGATCGCCGCTCTGCACCGTGCCGGCGGAGCAGTAGTGCGCACGCATCTCCTTGTCCACGCCGAAGAGCATGCCCACGGACCGGATGCCGTCGAAGTGCACGGCCGTGTCCGCCCGCGCGAAGGCACGCCTGCGTGGCGCGACAGTCGTACGGCCGGAGGGATCGGTCGCGGTGCTGATGCGCTGCTGGGTCCAGAACCGGAGGGCTTCCTCGACGGTCCAGTCCCCGTCGACATCGCTGTTGCGCTGGGGCGCGGCGGTCTGCCGAGAGGGCGGATCACCGGCGGGACGGGGAGCGGCTGTCGCCGCATGCGCGCTGCCGAGGACGAGTAACACACCGCACAGGGCTGCCAGGGCGGCGTGGCGGTGGGGACGACTTCTGAGGAACAAAGCTGGTACTCCGGAAGCAGGAGAAGCTGGACTGGCCGGACCGTCGGGTAGTGCGGTGGCGGCCCTCCCGACCTTCCTGTCGGGCGAGGGCCGCCACCGCTGCACGTGGGCGTGTGCCTCAGCCGGCGATCTGGACCTCGCTGTGCAGCCCGGCTCCGTCCACACCGGGGTGGAGCGTCAGCTTCCCGTCGTTCCATCGGACGAGGACGTCGTTGGGAACCTTGTTGGCGGTGAAGGCGCCCACGGTCAGTACCGTGGCGTTGGCCCAGGGGGATTTGGCGGGGCGGATCTTGGTCTCGCCGTGGAAGCCCTTGGTGTCGACACCGGGATAGATCGTCGTCTCGCCGTCCTTCCAGCGCACCAGCAGATCACTGGTCTTGCCACCGGTGAACTCACCCGCACTGATCTGATCGGCATACGTCCACGTCTTGTCCGCCTTGACCAGCTGGCTCTCCTTGCGGACACCGTTGGTGTTCAGATCCGGATACAGCGACACCGTGCCGTTCGCCCAGACCACCAGCAGATCGTCCCGCAGGCTGCCGCCGTTGAACCGCCCCGCGGTCACCACCTTGGCGCTCTGCCACGCCGCCGCGGCCTTCGCCAGCATCTTCTCCTCATGGAAACCCTGCTGATCGACATGCGTGTACTGGGTCACCTCACCATCGACCCAACGCACCACCAGACCATCACTGCCACCAGCGGTGAAACTCCCACCCGAGATCGCCCGGGCGTGCTTCCACACACTGCCCGCCTTCGCCAACTCGTACCGCGCCGAGAACGGAGCCTTCGCGTCACTGCCCTCGGCACCCTGGAACAACGTCACCGAACCATCCACCCAGCGCACCAGCAGGTCCATGTGCCGTTTGCCGTTGGCGGAGCCACCGGTGAAGTACCCGGCGGCCAGGAGGTCGGCCTTCTTCCAGTCGGCGCGGGACAGCAGACCGCGCAGGGTGATCTGCCGGATCCAGTCGGCGACGTCATCGACGCGGGTGCTCACGGCACCCTTGCGGGCCTCCGCACCAGATCCGAGGCAGCCTCCCTGCCACGAAACGCTGTTGACCGCGGCCAGTTCCACCTTGCCGTCGGACTCACGCAGAGCCGGACCGCCGGTGTCGCCCTTGCAGATGGCCGCGCCGGCGGACGTGGGCTCGAGGGCGACGGTCGTCTCCCCGGCCGCCTGCACGGAAAAGGCCCCGACGTGGGCACGGTTGGGCACCCATTCGTCCTTGGTACGGCCGTAGCCGACGGCCTTGAGCTCCTCGCCCTCCCGAGGGACGGACGAACCGATCCGGACGGGCGCCACACCGGTGACCGGTGTCGCGAGCTTCGCCATGACCAGGTCCCGGTCGTCACGCGGGACGAGTTCGACGACGTCGACGACGCTTCCACCCGTGGCCGTGAGGTCGGCGCGGCCGATGGTGGCAGTGGTCTTGAGCTTGGGGGCGCCCGCCACCACCTTCGGCCCCTGGGCCGGATTGTCGGCGAAGCAGCTGGCCGCGGTGATCAGCCACTGCTGGTCGACCAGGGTGCCGGTGCAGCTGCGCTGTCCGTTGCCTATGTCGAGTTTCGCGGTGAAGGTGTACTGGCCGTCCTGGGGGCTGTCCCCCACAACGGCGTGGGCGGGGGCGCCCGCCAGTGCACCGGCCGTGACGGCGATCGCCGAGAGGATGGATACGACCGTGGCGCGTTGGCGTATGCCAGACATGTTCATTCCTTGCAGATCAGGTGCGATGGGTAGCCGGGGACACTGCGCAGCCGCGGGCCGCACAGTGCGCCCGGTCAGCCCGTCACCTTGAGTTCGACGAGCACGGCCGGAGCCGGGTTGTTGCTGTTTCCCTGGCCGACGGGCTTGTAGTCGTCCTTCGGGACCTCGACGGTCGTGGTCTTCCCGTCCACCGTCAGGCTGGCGTGCACGGCACGCTCCTCGGTCTGGATGGCGTGAACCTTGTTGACTTCCAGGGTGAGGATTCCGGTCTTTCCGGTGACCCGGAAGCAGTACTTGCCCGCCGCGTTCTGCAGCGTCCATACCTGGATCTGGTGCGGAGAGCTGCACTCCGTCAGCATGATGTGGCCATCGCCCTTCCGCAGGACGATGCCCTGCTCCGCGAGGACCCTGTCTGCGTCGGGATAGGCGAAGTCCTCGACGGCATGAGAGGGCCCGGCTTCGCCGGCATCAGCTGCAACCGTGGTCGTCGCCCTGGTCTGAGGGGCGGCGGACGCGACGGCGAGAGTACAAGCGCCAGCGAATGCTGTGACGGTGCCCACAACACCGGCAAGCAGCATTCCACGCGCGCGAAATTTCACCAGAGAGTTCCTTCCGAATGGTGCGGCGCGCAACGGCAGCCGCAAAGAAGGCCCGTTCCCCCAGGGCCTTCACGGAACTTATCACCCATTCACCCGGAACCTTCACTCGAAATCCCCGATAACAAGTTGGCAAAATTACCGGTGGAAACGAAACGCGAAAGCCCTCGGAGACGTCGCACGGAATCCCCTGTTCCAGTTTTTCCGCGTTCGGGACTTCGGGCCCGCAGGGCTATGCTCGGCTGGCCGATATGCGGCGAACCCGCCATGACCAGGCAGGTTTCTTGAACAGGGAACAAAAAACGTGAATAGAGCTGGGGGAAGGTGGGCGCGTGGCATACGGTTGGTGTGCCTCGGCGCCTTGTCGCTCTCACTGACCGCGGGGGTACTCGGGGCAGGTCCTGCGCAAGCGGAAGACGCCGGAGCCAATGGCCCGGTTCCGCTGAGCGAGCGCGGTCAGGTGTTGCAGATATGGACGCGCGGGGGGCCGGCCGTCAGGGAGGCGGCTGAACTCGCGTTGCAGGGTTCGGACGCGGACGTGCAGCTTTTCCTGAGCAAGGAAAAGGCAGTCGCCGAGCGTCATGACACTCAGTTGTTGTTCTCACAGCTTTACTCACTCAGCGGTCCGAGTGTGCGTGAGGCGGCGCTGAAAGCGTTGGACAGCAACGACCCGGACGTCGTGAACGCCTTTTTGAACGACGGCTGGAAGGCGCCGCTGGAGAAGGACCGGCAACTCCGGGTTTCGCAGGTCATCAGCGAAGGCGGCAGCAGCGTCAAGGAAGCCGGCGTGGCCGCGTTGAACGCCGGCCCGGAAAAGGTGCAGGAGTTCCTCGAGCGGGGGCAGTACCCGGCGCGTGAGGCCGATGAACGGGTAGCGCTGTCCCGGATCGTCAGTACCGGAGGGCCGGCCACCAAGGCAGCCGCCATCGCCGCGGCCAACGGCACGATCGACGACGTACGGGACTTCCTTGAGGTCGGGCAGTACATCGCCCAGGCCCGGGACCAGGAACGCGCGACTGTCGCGCAGCTCGCCGAGCGGGCCAGGGCGGCCGGGGCCCAGGCCAAGCGGCAGACCGATGCCGCCAAAGAGGCTTCCGCCCGTGCGGTGAAGGCGTCCGAGCTGGCCAGGAAGGCTGCCGCAGAGGCGGCCACCGAGACCGAGGAGGCCCGCAAGGACTCCAAGCGTGCCGCGAACGCGGCCGGTCAGGCGGCCCGCGCGGCCCGGGGAGCCGCCGCCGCGGCCCAGCAGGCCATCAGCGCGGCACGTGCCGCCAACGCCTCCGCGCGCATCGCTGCCACCGCCGCCTCGCAGGCCGCAGCCGCTGCGGCGGGTGCGGCCGATGCCGCGGCCCGGGCGCAGAGTGCTGCCTCGGCGGCCGCGGGTGACGCCGGTATGGCGTCCGCCGCGCGCAAGGCCGCGCAGGAAGCCCGCGTGGTGGCCAAGGAGGCCCGTCAGGCCGGCCAGGCGGCAGAGGCGGCCGGACTGGCGGCCACCGCCGCCGGTGTCGCGGCAGAGGCCGCCGGCAGCGCGGGCAGGAACGCCGACGCCGCCGCCGCGGAAGCCGGCCGGGCGAGCGGCCTGGCATCCGCCGCCGGAGCCCACTCCGCCGAGGCGGACGCCGCAGCAGCGGCAGCGCGCCGCCAAGCGGCCGAGGCGACCCGCGCGGCCGGTGTCTCGCAGGCACTCGCCAAGGAGTCGGCAGCCGCCGCCTACAAGGCGCGGGACGCCGCCAACGATGCGGCGGAGCACGCCGAACGGGCGGCCACGGCAGCGGAGGAAGCGGCCAAGCAGGCCGGCAAGTCGGCCCAGGCCGCCAAGGAATCCGCCGTCCACGCCGCGAACGCGAAGAAGGCCGCGGACGTGGCCACCAACGCCGTCGGCCAGGCCCGCACCACCTTCGGCCTGACCCGCCGCAGCGAGGCCGAGGAACTGGCCACCCGCACCGCGGCCGCTACGGAGGAGGCCAAGGAACTCAAGGCAGCCGACGAGCGGAAGCGGGCCCAGGCCGACAAGGCTGCGAGCACGGCTTCCGCTCTGGACGCCCTCATCGCCAAGCTCTCGGACTACGCGGCCCAGCCGGACGCGGACACTGGGCGCATGGTCGCGAAGGGCCGTTGGATCGCCCTGGTCACGATGAAGACCCGCGGACCGTGGAGCAGCACCGCCGCAGCCGCTGCCTTGGCCGGCTCCGACGCCGAGGTCGTCGAGTACCTGCGTACCGGCTGGAAGGAAGCAGCCGAACAGGACGAGCGCGCCCGCACCGAGCGGCTCGCCGACGATGCCGCCTCCCCGGCCGTGCGCCAGGCAGCGGAGAAGGCCCTGGCCGGCGATGTCCGGCAGATCCGCACCTTCCTGATCGCCGGTCAGCACGAGGTGGCCGCGAACGACTACCGTCTGCGGATCTCCCAGGCCGTCAGCGCCGGCGGACCCGCCACCAAGGATGCGGCCGTTGCCGCACTCGGCGGCGGCACGGACGCGATGCGCACGTTCCTCACCACCGGGCAGTACGCCGCCCGCACCAACGACGAACGCCTGCGCGCCTCTCAGCTGATCAGCACCGGCAGTCCGGAACTCAAGGCCGCGGCCCGTGTGGCCGTCGAAGGCCCCCCGCAGATGCTGCACGAGTTCATCACCGTCGGCCAGTACCGGGCCAAGCGCAAGGACGCCCTGGCCGCCACCCATATCGCCGACGTCCAACGCCTGATCTCCGACGCCGCCGTCGTCGCCGCCCGCGCCCAGCAGAACGCGGCCGAGGCCAGTCGGGCCGCTGCCCTTGCCAACAAGAAGTCAGGAGAGGCCAAGACCTGGGCCGAGCAGGCCGACCGTTCCGCAGGCGACGCCAAGAAGTACGCGGCCGAGGCCGACAAGTCGGCATCAGAGGCCGAGAACTCCGCCGCTCAGGCGCGGGAATCGGCCAAGGCCGCCCGCAAGGCACAGACCGACGCGGTCGCAGCCTCACGCGAAGCCGGCAACTCCGCGCGGGAGGCCCACGCGTCCGCCGCATGGGCGCGCGCCTCTGCCGCCGACGCGGAGACGGCGGCTCAGGAGGCCCGCGCCTCCGCCGTCGCTGCAGGTAAGGACTCCGCGGCCGCCGACAAGGCGGCCAAGGAGGCGAAGAGCATCGCAGAAGAGAAGCGACGGGCCGAGGAGGCGGCGCGGCGGCGCGACGAAGAAGCCCGGAAGAAGCGCGAGGAGGACCTCAGAAAGGCTGCTGAGGAAGAGGAGGACAGCGGCTGGACCTGGTCCGACAGCGGACACCTCGCCCTGGACCTCGTCGGGCTCATCCCCGGCGCCGGTGAGGCGGCCGACGGAGCCAACTGCGCCTGGTACGGAGCCGAAGGCGACGCACTCAACGCCGGCCTCTCCTGCGCGTCCGCCATCCCGGTCGCCGGCTACGGCGCCTCCGCCGTGAAATTCGGCAAGTGGGGCGACAAGGCCTACGGAGCCCTCAAGGGGTTGTTCGGCAAGGGTGCCAAAGCCTGCAAGGTACCCAACAGCTTCACGCCCGAGACACGCGTCGCCATGGCCGACGGAACCACCCGTCAGATCCAGCACATGCGTCTGGGTGACCGCGTGCTCGCCACCGACACCGCGACGGGGGTGACGGGGCCGCAGACCGTGCAGCGGGTGATCGTCGGCGACGGAGCCAAGCGCCTCGTACGCCTCACCGTCGACACCGACGGCGCCCGCGGCAGCGTCACCGGCACCTTCACGGCGACCGACAACCATCCGCTGTGGCTGGTCGACCAGAAGAGCTGGACCACTGCCGGTCAGGTACGGACCGGGGATCGTCTGCGCGCACCGGACGGAACGCTGCGGACGGTCGTCGCGACCCGTACCTGGGCCCAGAAGCAGCGGGTCTACAACCTCACCGTCAGCAATGCCCATACCTTCTATGTGCTTGCCGGAAGCTCGCCGGTCCTGGTGCACAACGACGGCGGATTCGACTGGGACAAGGGCCTTGAGGACATCAGGAGGAGCTGGGATTCCGGCAATCTTGACGACGACGGGTACCACGCACCCCGCGGCAACCAAGCGGAGAACAAGGAGTTCAGGGACGCTCTCCGCGCAGTGGAGCGCGATCTCGGCCGAGACGTGACCCCTGGTGAGCGACGTGCCTTGCACGACCGGATCACTGGGCGGGGATACGGCTACCATCGCATCATCGAGGAGGCCAAGGGGATGTTCGGTGGGTGCTGACGAAGAGGCCGCAAACGTTCGGCGCATGCTGGACCAGGCGGTGCTCCGCACCGTCGGAAGGGCCGCGGACATGGGGGTGGTGGAGCTCACCGGCGCACGCGGCGAAGAACTCGGCCTCCACATCCAGTGCCCGTTCCGGTTCGTCCACGACGACAGGGTGCTGCTCGGATCGCGCGACATGAGGTACCCGCAGAAGGGCGCGGGACCGGACGCGTTCGACACCTTCTCGACGATGTACGACGCGCGCGCCGAGCTCCTCAACGACGTCTTCCGCAAGGCTGAGCCGCGTGTGGAGAGCGTCCACCTCGGCAAGGCCGGTGATCTCGCCCTGAGCTGGGGGCCCGGCGTCCGCCTGGAGGTGTTCCCCGACTGTTCCGGTCAGGAGGAGGCCTGGCGGGTCCTCGTCCGGGGCGGTGCCCACTACGGCTATCCCCCGGGCATCGTCTGACACGCGACGCCGCACACCGGGTCCGGCTCACCCGAGCCGGGCCCGGGCCCGGACACGGCACGGATCCAGCGGACGCGGCGACGGGGCCGGGCCCCGAAGGGGACCGGCCCCGTCGCCTTGCACAACACCGCGAGGTCGTCTCCCCCGAGTCGGCCCACCGCGATCGCACCGTAAAGCTTCGCAAGTACGCAGAGGCCGGCATCCCGCACTACTGGTGCATCGAGGACGAGGACGGGGCACCCGTCGTCCACGTCTACGAGCTCGACGAACCCACCGGCGCCTACGCGCCCGCCGGGATCTTCCGGGGCACCCTCCAGCGCCCGGTGCCCTTCGAGGTCAGCCTGGACCTCGACAAGCTCACGCCGCCCCGAAGCAGCTGAAAAGTCAGAGCTCCGACCTGCGGAAACGCGATTTCCGGAGCCCCTGTCCAGCACCGATCCAGCACGGTGCGCGTTCATTCAGCACACCCAGCACGCGCGCGTCGAGGCGACCTGCCCACCACCACGGCCTCTCTTGTGTACACATGGGACACTCGGTACCCTTGAGCGCATGACGCAGCCACTGCCCATAGAGTCCATCCGCGACGTGCGTGCGCACTTGGCGGAGGTCGTGGAGCGCGCAGACCGCGACGATGTGCCCACAGTGATCACGCGCCGAGGCAAGGAAGTCGCCGCCGTCGTCTCCATCGAGGTGCTGCGCAAGTACCAGGAGTGGGAAGAGCGCGAGATCAATCGGATCATCGACGAGCGCATGGCCAGCCCCGCGCCCGGCATCCCGATCGAGGACATCATGAGGGAGACGCTGGCACGCGGTGAGTGAGTACCGAACCGTCTTCCGCCCTGAGGCACAGGCCGAGCTTCGGAAGATCCCCCGCGACATGGCGCTGCGCATCCTGGCCAAGCTGACCGAGCTGGAGACCGACCCTCTCGGCTTCAACACCACCGCACTCGTGTCCCAGCCCGAACGACGCCGTCTGCGCGTCGGCGACTACCGCGTCGTCTACACGATCGACAACGGAGAGCTGGTGGTCTGGGTCGTTCACGTGGGACACCGGTCCACCGTTTACGAGACCTGATTACAGCCCCTGGCTCCCAGCCGACTACCGGCAGAACCTCTGGAAAGCCGCTCAGGCAGCTCTCAGATCAAGGTCACGGGAGACAATATGAGGGTGGAGCTGCATCGAGCCGACGGCGGGGTGATCGCGGTCGAGGTGGTGGGGGAGCCGGACGCGCCTGCGGTGCTGTTCTGCCACGGGTTGGCCGACTCCCGGCTGGCCGCGTACGGCTTCGCGGGCGCGGCCCACGCGCTCGGACTGCGCCTCATCGCCCCGGATCGCCCCGGCATCGGCGGCACCGACGCCCGTCGCCTGCCGCAGGTCGTGGACTGGGCTGCGGAAGCCACCCTGGTCCTGGACGCGTTGGACGTCGGCTCGGTGACGCTGCTCGGCGTCTCGGGCGGAGGAGCGTTCGCGGCCGCCTGCGCGTCCGAGCTGCCTGACCGCGTCCGCAGCCTGCTGCTCATCGCGCCCCTCGGTCCGCCTGCCTGGCCCACCCGCGGGATGGCAGCCGGGCAGCGCGCGTCCTTGCAGATCGCCCGGCATGCTCCGGCCTTCGGTGGCTGGTTTCTGGGCCGCCTGGCCACGCTGGCGCGCCGGGCACCAGGGCTGTTCCTTCGCCTGGCGACCAGCGAGATGCCCACCAACGACCGGCGTGCCCTCGCTCAGTCGGACGCACGCGCGGCCTTCTTGACCAACTACCTGCGAGCGTTCCACCGCGGCAGTCGGGGAGTCGAGCAGGATCTGCGCGTGCTGACCCGGCCCTGGGGTTTCGACCTCGAGTCGATCAGGGTGCCCACGTCGATCCACCATGGGGACGCCGACACCACCGTCCCGCTCCAGCACGCCCGCCGCTTCGCCGCGGCGATACCGGGCGCACGCCTTCACATCCATCCCGGCCAAGGCCACTTCTCGATCCTCACCGCACCCGAGCAGACGCTGGCGACACTCGCCGCATAGCCGGGTGGTCCTGCCACTCCGTGTTCGCTGAGCGAGCGAGGGCGAGGATCTCGCCCGCCAGCGGCCCTTCCGCCCCAAGGGCATGAAGGATCGGCTCAACGTCGACTATGGCGGGGGTGAGCTTCCCGCTCTCGATATTGCTGATCTTTGTCTGGCTCATGTTGCAGCGCTTCGCGAGCCGGACTACTCCTCTTCCTCCTGCGGCATGAGGTACTGCGGCAGCGTCTCCAGGCGCCATGCCTCCTGCGTGAAGCGCTCGAACCGCGCCGCCCACGCCTCACCAGCCAAGAGCACGGAAAGACTCCCTCAACGTCTCCTCCGGGATCTCCACGAGCCCTTCCCCCTCCGGGGCGGTGAACGCGCCTCCGAGGTCCGAACCAACAGCGATCAGAAAGCGAACGGCCGGAAACTCCTGCTCAGAGGACGTACAGACCCACCCGGCAAGCAGCACCAAGTCAGCACAGGGGGCAGGAAAGAGGCTGATCCGGCCGGAGAAAACAGGAAGGGGCCAGACCCGAAGATCTGGCCCCTGACCTGGGGTTTATTACCCTGACCAGCCACTTCGGCCGCTCAAGGAATCAGGCACTACACGTTGAAGCGGAACTCCACCACGTCCCCGTCCTGCATCACGTAGTCCTTGCCCTCCATGCGCGCCTTGCCCGCCGCCCGCGCGTCGGCCACCGAGCCCGTGGCGACGAGATCGGCGAAGGAGATGACCTCGGCCTTGATGAAGCCCTTCTGGAAGTCGGTGTGGATCACACCGGCCGCCTCGGGGGCCGTCGCCCCCTTCTTGATGGTCCAGGCGCGGGACTCCTTGGGACCTGCCGTGAGGTAGGTCTGGAGGCCGAGGGTGTCGAAGCCGACGCGGGCGAGGGTCGCCAGGCCCGGCTCCTCTGCGCCGACGGACTGGAGGAGCTCCATGGCGTCCTCCTCGTCGAGCTCGGCGAGGTCGGCCTCGAGCTTGGCGTTGAGGAAGATCGCCTCGGCCGGGGCGACCAGGGCGCGCTGCTCGTTCTTGAAGTCCTCGTCGACCAGCTCGTCCTCGTCGACGTTGAAGACGTAGAGGAACGGCTTCGTCGTGAGGAGGTGCAGGTCGTGCAGCAGCTCCGCCTTCTCCGAGCCCTGGACGATGCCGGCGGAGAAGAGAGTGTTGCCCTCCTCCAGGATGGCCTGGGCGGCCTCGACCGCCGCCACCTTCGGAGCCACGTCCTTCTTGATGCGGGCTTCCTTGGCGAGGCGCGGCAGCACCTTCTCGATGGTCTGGAGGTCCGCGAGGATCAGCTCGGTGTTGATCGTCTCGATGTCGTCCTTGGGCGAGACCTTGCCGTCGACGTGTACGACGTTCTCGTCCTTGAAGGCCCGGATGACCTGGCAGATCGCGTCGGACTCGCGGATGTTCGCCAGGAACTTGTTGCCGAGGCCCTCGCCCTCGCTCGCGCCGCGGACGATGCCCGCGATGTCGACGAAGTCGACCGTCGCCGGGAGGATCCGCTGGGACCCGAAGATCTCGGCCAGCTTGGCGAGGCGGGTGTCGGGGACACCGACCACGCCCACGTTGGGCTCGATGGTGGCGAACGGGTAGTTGGCCGCCAGCACGTCGTTCTTGGTCAGGGCGTTGAACAGGGTCGACTTGCCGACATTCGGCAGTCCGACGATTCCGATCGTGAGCGACACGTTGGCGACTTCCTGGGTGAGGACTGGCTGAGGGCCGGGGGCCCGGACCCGGGTGGGCCGATCCCCCAGTTTACGGGCGCGTCGCCGGGGCCGACGACGGGGAACCGAGGGAGGCCACGGCGGCGCGCCGGACGTGGCAGGGGCGGGATTGCGTCGAACTCACGGCCAAGGTCGCCCAAAGGGCGTGTCCTGTGGCGGAACACTCACGTCCTGCGACCTACGTTGGTCCCGTGGAGCACACGACAGGTCCCTCGCAGCAACGCCCACGGCCGCGGGCCCCTCGTTACGGGCAGGGCGCGCTCGTCGAGGGCGCCACGGTGTACCGGGTCACGGCCAAGCCCGGCGGGTCGGGCCGTTCGGGTCCGCCCGGACGGCCGGGCGGACCCGAACGGTCCGGTCGCCCCCGGCGGCCGGACCCGGACCCGGGGCGCCGGCTGCCGCCGGTGGCGCATGCCCTGCGGAGACTGCCGAATCCGCGGCTGACCGGAATCGGCGCCGGGCTGTTCGCGTCGGCGGTGATGCTGCTGATCGGCATGCTCGACGAGCTTCTGTTCGACGGCTCGGCGATCGTGTACGGCGTGTTCTTCCTCCCCCTCAGCGCCCTGACCGCGCTGTGGGTACGGAGCGCCGACCTGGTCACGGCCCCCATCAGCGTGCCGATCGCCTTCGCGGTCGGGGCCGTCCCGATCTCCGGCGGTACCGGCGGATACGGCGGCCAGATCATGGCGGTCGTGACGGCTCTGGCCGTGAACGCCGGATGGCTGTACGGGGGCACGCTCATCGCCGGTCTCATCACGACCGTACGGAAGGTCCGTCTGATGCGGCGGCGCGAGGCGGACCGGCGTGCAGACCGGGCCGGCACCGGCCGGGCGGGCCAGGTCCAGCGGCGCCCGGGCGGCCGCGCCTGAGTCCTGCCGGGCGCCCCCGGCCTTCCGACGACCACCGACAAACACCGACGGCCACCGACGAGCACCGACGAGCACCGACAGACGCCAACAGAGGCCAGCAGACGCCAACAGACAACGCCCGGGACCAGCAGGAACGGGCAGGAACCCGGCAGGACAGCAATCGCATGCGTCGGACTGCCCTGCCGGTGTCCCGTTCCGTGGTTCCTGCTAGCGCTCCGCAGCCATCATCGCCGCGCCCACGATCCCCGCGTTGTTCTGGAGCTCCGCCGGGAGGATCTCCGCGCGCACATGCTTGATCAGCGGCATGAACCTGTCCGCCTTGCGGCTCACGCCGCCGCCGACGATGAACAGCTCGGGTGAGAACAGCATCTCCAGATGCATGAGGTACTTCTGGACGCGGTGCGCCCAGTGCTCCCAGCTGAGCTCCTCGTCATCCTTGACCTTGGTCGAAGCATGCTTCTCGGCCTCGTGCCCGTTCAGCTCGAGATGACCGAGCTCCGTGTTCGGCACGAGCTTGCCGTCGAGGAAGAGGGCGCTGCCGATGCCCGTGCCGAACGTCAGCAGCATCACCGTGCCCTTGCGTCCGCGCCCCGCGCCGAAGGCCATCTCGGCCACACCCGCCGCGTCCGCGTCGTTCAGCACGGTGACCGACAGGCCGAGCCGGTCGCCCAGCAGCTTGCCGCCGTCCAGGTCGATCCAGCCCTTGTCGACGTTCGCGGCCGTTCGGACGACGGAGCCGGTGACCACGCCCGGGAAGGTGATCCCGACCGGCCCCGACCAGCCGAAGTGCTCCACCACCTCGGCAACGCACCCGGCCACGCCGTCGGGCGTGGCCGGGTGCGGTGTGAGTACTTTGTGGCGGGGTTCTGCGAGGTCGCCGCGGCCCAGGTCCACGGGAGCGCCTTTGATCCCCGACCCGCCGATGTCCACTCCGAAGACGTTCATGGACACAACGTTACGAGGAACCGCTGACGGTTACTCCTCGATCAGCCCGGCGGCTTCGGAGCGAAGATCGCGACGGAGCTCCTTCGGCAGCGAGAAGGTGATCGACTCCTCCGCCGCCTTCACGATCTCCACGTCCTCGAAGCCGTGGCGGGACAGCCACTCCAGGACCTCCTCGACCAGGACCTCCGGCACGGAGGCACCCGAGGTGACACCGACCGTGGTGACGCCCTCCAGCCAGGCCTCGTCGATCTCGGACGCGTAGTCCACCAGGTGGGCGTCGCGGGCGCCCGCGCCCAGGGCGACCTCGACGAGCCGCTTGGAGTTCGAGGAGTTCTGCGAGCCGACGACGATGACCAGGTCCGCGTCGGCGCCCATCTGCTTGACCGCGATCTGGCGGTTCTGCGTGGCGTAGCAGATGTCGTCGCTCGGCGGGGACACCAGCAGCGGGAACTTGGTCTTCAGCTTGTCGACGGTCTCCATCGTCTCGTCGACGGACAGCGTGGTCTGGGAGAGCCAGACGACCTTCGACGGGTCGCGGACCTCGACCTTCTGGACGTCGTCCGGGCCGTCGACCAGGGTGATGTGGTCGGGGGCCTCGCCCGTGGTGCCGATGACCTCCTCGTGGCCCTCGTGGCCGATGAGGAGGATGTCGAAGTCCTCGTTCGCGTAGCGGACGGCTTCCTTGTGGACCTTGGTCACCAGGGGGCAGGTCGCGTCGATGGTCGCGAGCTTCCGCTCGGCGGCCTCGTCGTGCACGATCGGAGCGACGCCGTGCGCCGAGAACATGACGATCGAGCCCTCAGGGACCTCCTCCGTCGTCTCGACGAAGATCGCGCCCTTCTTCTCCAGGGTCTGCACGACGTACTTGTTGTGGACGATCTCGTGGCGTACGTAGATCGGGGAGCCGTACTGCTCCAGGGCCTTCTCCACGGCGATCACGGCACGGTCCACGCCCGCGCAGTAGCCACGGGGAGCGGCGAGCAGGACGCGGCGGGCGTTCGTTGCAGTCATGCCACCCATCGTAAGGGCGCACCGAACGGGCCAACGATCGCCCACAGGGCTGAGTCCGCCGCCCATATGTGATCAGCGATGTGCGTACGGGACGAGTCCCCCGAGCGCTCACCGGGTCCGTGGCCGGTCCATGCGGCGGGTGACGGCGGGAACGGGCCACTGTGCGGGGCCTGGTCCTGTCCGAGGGTGCCGATACGCTCGCGTGCATGGGTCTCACTACGTCTGCCGAAGCACCGTTGCCCGTCGGCGAGGTGTCACGGCTCATCGGGGGATGGATCGACCGGCTCGGCGCCGTGTGGGTGGAAGGACAGATCACCCAGCTGTCGCGCAGGCCCGGGGCGGGGGTCGTGTTCCTGACGCTGCGCGATCCGTCGTACGACATCTCGGTCAGCGTGACCTGCTACCGCCAGGTGTTCGACGCGGTCGCCGACGTCGTGTCCGAGGGCGCCCGGGTCGTCGTGCTGGCCAAGCCGGAGTGGTACGCCCCGCGTGGCCAGCTCTCCCTGCGTGCCGCCGAGATAAAACCGGTCGGCATCGGTGAGCTGCTCGCGCGGCTCGAGCACCTGAAGCGGACCCTGGGCGCGGAGGGTCTCTTCGCACTCGACCGCAAGAAGCCGCTGCCCTTCCTTCCGCAGCTGATCGGCCTGGTCTGCGGCCGGGCCTCGGCAGCCGAGCGCGACGTACTGGAGAACGCGCGGCGGCGCTGGCCAGCCGTCAGGTTCGAGGTGCGCAATGTCGCGGTGCAGGGTGTGCGCGCCGTCCCCCAGGTCGTCCAGGCGGTGAAGGAGCTCGACGAGCTGCCTGACGTGGACGTGATCATCGTCGCGCGCGGCGGCGGCAGCGTCGAGGACCTGTTGCCGTTCTCGGACGAGCAGCTGGTGCGCGCGGTCGCCGACTGCCGTACGCCCCTGGTGTCCGCGATCGGGCACGAACCGGACTCGCCGCTGCTCGATCTGGTCGCGGATCTGCGTGCCTCCACCCCGACCGACGCCGCGAAGAAGGTCGTTCCCGACGTCGGCGAGGAGCTCGACCGGGTGCGGACGCTCCAGGAGCGTGCGCTGCGGACGGTGCGGGGGCTGCTGGAGCGCGAGGAGCGGGGGCTCGCGAACTGTCTGCACCGGCGCGTCATGGAGCATCCGCACCGGATGGTGGAGGAGCGCGAGCGGGAGGCGGACGCGCTCGCCGCAAGGGGCCGTCGCGTGCTCGGACATCTGCTGGACCGTGCCGACTCCGAGCTGGCCCACACCCGCGCTCGGGTCGTCGCCCTGTCCCCGGCCGCGACGCTGGAGCGGGGGTACGCGGTGCTGCAGCGGGCGGACGGATCGGTCGTCCGGGCGGCCGACGAGGTGACGACGGACGAGGAGCTGCGGGCCAGGGTCGCGGAAGGCGAGTTCACGGTCACTGTCGGACCTCACGCATAGGGTGGAACGCATGACGGCGAAGACGGACGAGAGCTCGGCCGATCCGGCGAAATCCATCGGCGCGACGGGTTCGGCCGGTTCGATCGGTTACGAGCAGGCACGCGACGAGCTGATCGAGGTCGTACGCCGGCTCGAAGCAGGTGGCACCACGCTCGAGGAGTCCCTCGCGCTGTGGGAGCGCGGCGAGGAGCTGGCGAAGGTGTGCCGCCGCTGGCTGGACGGCGCCCGGGCGCGTCTGGACGCGGCGCTTGCGGGGCGCGACGGGGGCGACCAGGGGCCGGGGGCGGCAGGACCGGGGGCGCGTGACGAAGAGGCTTCAGCGGGGGCCGGCGGAGAACGTGGCTACGGGGACGATTCGGGCGCCTGAGGCGTTCGGCCCGGGCGGGGCATGAACGCGCACTCCATTTAGTTGAAAGTTGTGTGAGTCCGCTCACGACGGGCCGCATTTAGTTGAAGCTTCACCTATCTAGACCGTACGGTGAGGTCACAGCTTGATCCCCTTTTGCTCATTCGGAAGGCACGCAGCATGTCCCTCGTTCTTGACGCCGCCGCCCAGGACCTCCTCTTCCGCGAGGCCCGCACCGCCAACACCTTCACCGACGAGCCGGTGACCGACGAGCAGGTCCAGGCCATCTACGACCTGGTCAAGTACGGCCCGACCGCCTTCAACCAGTCGCCGCTGCGCGTCGTCCTGGTCCGCTCCGCCGAGGCCCGGGAGCGGCTGGTGAAGCACATGGCCGAGGGCAACCAGCCGAAGACCGCCACGGCACCCCTGGTCGCGATCCTCGCCGCGGACAACGAGTTCCACGAGGAGCTTCCGGCGCTGTTCCCGCACTTCCCGCAGGCCAAGGACATGTTCTTCGCCGAGCGCCCCGCCCGTGAGCAGTCCGCTCTGCTGAACGCCGCGCTCCAGGCCGCCTACTTCATCGTCGGCGTCCGCGCGGCCGGTCTGGCCGCGGGCCCGATGACCGGCGTCGACTTCGCGGGCGTCCAGAAGGAGTTCCTGGACGACGACCACACCCCGCTGATGGTCGTCAACATCGGCAAGCCGGGCGACGACGCGTGGTTCCCGCGTTCGCCGCGTCTGGAGTTCGACGAGGTCATCAAGACCGTCTGACACTCCGGTCCGTACGACGACGAGGCGGCCGCACCCCTGTGGGTGCGGCCGCCTCGTCGTGCGTTTCAGGACTTCTGCGGCCCCCGGGACCTCTCCGACCTCGGGGCTCCGGCCTCAGGACCTCTCCGGCCTCAGGACTTCTTCGGCTCCAGCGCCGCCGCCATCTCCGCGAGCCGCTTGAAGGACGCCGTTCCCGTGACGACCGTCGTCGAGCCGTTCTCGCCGGTGCGCACGAGCGCGTCGTACTTCGGGCCCTCCCAGCGCTCCCAGGTCACGCCGCCCACCTGCTCGGTGCGGTCGGTCCTGGCGGCCCGCTGGGTGACCTTCGGGACGTACTTGCGCGCGGCCGCGGTGGACTGCTCGACCGCGACGTACTGCCCGTCCGGGTCGAGGAAGCCGAGGTGCCAGGCATGGGCGTCCGCCCGGCTGTAGCGGGCCGAGGTGGGCTTCCAGTCCGCGTGCAGACCGGCGGGAGCGGCCACCGGATAGGGCGCCGCCCGGCGCGCTGTCACCAGTTCGACGCGGTAGTCCTTCGCCTGAACCGGGTTCGCCGTGTCGTCGTGCGGGACGAAAAGATAGATCACGAAGGCGGCGGCCAGAACCACCGCCATCGACTGGACCATCCCGCGTACCGTTTGCTTGCCTCGCATACCTGCCACCGCACTATGGTCGCATCAAGGTTGTTTGCTCAAACGTGGGCCCCTCTGCTCATTTTGTCGACGTACCGATAGAGTCACAGCACCCTCTTTATTCCGGCCGTCGTCGTACAGAAAGGTGCGCTCCGATGACCGAGCATCATCTTCCGTCCCAGCTGGAGGTCTCCCCCGAGGCCCCCGATCGCAACCTCGCCCTGGAGCTCGTCCGGGTCACCGAGGCCGCCGCCATGGCCGCCGGCCGGTGGGTGGGCCGCGGCGACAAGAACGGCGCGGACGGCGCGGCTGTCAAGGCCATGCGGACTCTCGTGTCCACCGTCTCGATGAACGGTGTCGTCGTGATCGGCGAGGGCGAGAAGGACGAAGCCCCGATGCTGTTCAACGGCGAGCGCATCGGTGACGGGACCGGGGCCGAGTGCGACATCGCCGTGGACCCGATCGACGGGACGACGCTCGCCGCCAAGGGCATGCCCAACGCGATCGCGGTCCTCGCCGCCGCCGACCGGGGCACCATGTTCGACCCGTCCGCGGTCTTCTACATGGACAAGCTGGTCACCGGCCCCGAGGCCGCCGACTTCGTCGACATCGACGCCCCCGTACCGGTGAACATCCGCCGGGTGGCCAAGGCGAAGAACTCCGCGCCCGAGGACGTCACCGTCGTCATCCTGGACCGGCCCCGCCACGAGGGCATCGTCAAGGAGATCCGGGAGACCGGCGCGCGGATCAAGTTCATCTCGGACGGCGATGTCGCGGGCGCGATCATGGCCGTGCGCGAGGGCACCGGCGTCGACATGCTGATGGGCATCGGTGGTACGCCGGAGGGCATCATCACCGCGTGCGCGATCAAGTGCCTGGGTGGCACGATCCAGGGCAAGCTCTGGCCGAAGGACGAGGCGGAGCGGCAGCGCGCGCTCGACGCGGGCCACGACCTGGACCGCGTGCTCCTCACCGATGACCTCGTCAGCGGCGACAACGTGTTCTTCGTGGCCACGGGCATCACGGACGGCGAACTGCTGCGCGGCGTGCGGTACCGCGCCGCGACCGCGACGACGCAGTCGCTGGTGATGCGGTCCAAGTCGGGAACGATCCGCCAGATCGACTCGACGCACCGGCTGTCGAAGCTGCGCGCCTACAGCGCCATCGACTTCGACCGCGCCCAGTAGCGGGCTCGCCCGCGCTCGGGCGGAGCTCACCCTGGATTCGCGAGGACCCTGAACAGGGAGTCCTGAGAACGGAGTCCTGCATACAGAAAGGGGCGTCCCCATGTGCGGTGGGGGCGCCCCTTCCCGTACGTACGCGAGGATCCGCGTACGTCACGGTTTCGTCAGGCAGCCGATGCCGGCTTCTTCAGCTCCGTCTCGCGCCGCCTGCGGCGGGCGAGGACGACACGGCGCTCGGCCGCGGTGAGTCCGCCCCACACTCCGTACGGCTCGGGCTGGAGCAGCGCGTGCTCGCGGCACTCGACCATGACCGGGCAGCGGGCGCAGACCCGCTTGGCGGCCTCCTCGCGCGAGAGCCGCGCGGCGGTCGGTTCCTTCGACGGCGCGAAGAACAGCCCGGCTTCGTCCCGGCGGCACACCGCCTCCGAGTGCCAGGGCCCGTCCTGGTCTTCCCGAGCAGAGGTGCGCTGAGGCGGAACGGTGGCTACCTGCAGGGCCTGATGCGGCAGTTGCAGCACGGTCTACTCCTGACGACGGCTTCGCGAGCGAGAGACGATGCAGCAAGGCCTACCCGCTGTGCGCGCGCCTATGCACTGAGTGGCACGGAGTTCCGGGTGCCGGAATCCCGGTCGCCGTCAGCGGACACCGCAGTGGACACCGCGTGGCCGCGTCAATGGCCCAGGTGCTTGCGCAGACGGTTGTGCAGGTCGGCGATGAGCTTGCCCCGCTTCGGCTTGGCCTCGACATTGCCGAAAACCGAGTAGCCGTTGACCACCACCACCGGGGCCTCCGGGTCGGCGGCCTCCAGAGTGACCACCTCGAAGTTGCCGAAGATTCCGGTGCCGCTGCCGCGCAGCGAGATGTTCTCCGGCACGCGCACCTCCACGTTGCCGAAGATCGACGTCGCGTTGATGACGGTGAGCCGCTGCCCGAACATCGCCTCGGTCAGATCGATCTCGACGCTGCCGAAGAGGGAGAAGGCGTTGGTCCTCGCGCCGACGCGCCAGCGGCCCTTGCGGGTGGAACTCGAGAAGATCGCTACCAGGTTGTCCGTGGGCCCGGCAGGCGCCTCCGGCCCGTACGCGTGGGGAACCGGGTCCGGACGGCGCCCGGCCGCGGGCAAGTCCCCCACGATCGGCTCGAGTTCGCCGACGGTCTTCGCCCGGTAGACCGCGTCGATACGGTCGGAGTGCTCGTCGGCGTCGAGGCGGCCCTCTGCCAGGGCGTCGCGGAGGATGTCCGCGACACGGTCGCGGTCGGCATCGGAGGCACGGATGGAGCCGACGGGGTCGGCGGAAGCGGGCCGGTCCGCAGGAACGGCGGGTGCGACCGGCGTCTGAGGGTGCTTTTCGAGGTCCACGACCCCAGCCTAGCGAAACGCGATAGATCGCGACTAGGGTCAGTCCTCCGGACCCGACCGGGTCCGACCGGACGGGAGGGGACGGGATCGGACAGTACGGGGACCGGCCGGGTACGGGAAGGACCGGGCCGGTGAACGGCGAACGACCCCTCCGAAGGCAGCGGCCCGAAGGCAGGGTCCGAAGGCAGCGGTCCGAAGGCAGGGGCAGCGTCCGCGCGGAGCACCGGCGCCACACGGCAACGCGACCGGGGGCACTCCCCCGCCGCGCCGGGGACGCCCACCGGGCCCGAGCGGCGACCGGACGAGCGCGACGCCAGGCCGTTCGCGGGCCCGGCAGGATCCGGAGGGCATGTCCTCCTCACGGCCGAGACCGCCGCCCGGTCAGCGCGTTGCGCCGATCCGGACAACGGCACCCCGGCAACTGAGCCTTACCTCACAAGCCCGGACGCCCGGGAGCGTCTTACGCTTGTGGGCGCGCTGCCAATGGATGCCAGCCGCCGTCTGCCGAGTGAGGAATGGCCGTAATGCCCCCTGTCTCCCGCCCGACCAACCCTGCGTTCGAGTACTCCGATCTGCTCCCGCTGGGAGAGGACACCACGCCCTACCGCCTGGTGACCGCCGAAGGTGTCTCCACCTTCGAGGCCGACGGGCGCACCTTCCTCAAGGTCGAGCCGGAGGCGCTGCGCAAGCTGGCCGCGGAGGCGATCCACGACATCCAGCACTACCTCCGCCCTGCACACCTCGCCCAGCTGCGCAAGATCATCGACGACCCCGAGGCGTCGTCCAACGACAAGTTCGTCGCACTGGACCTGCTCAAGAACGCGAACATCGCCGCCGCGGGCGTCCTCCCGATGTGCCAGGACACCGGCACGGCGATCGTCATGGGCAAGCGCGGTCAGAACGTCCTGACGTCGGGCGGCGACGAGGAAGCCCTCTCGCACGGCATCCACGACGCGTACACCAGGCTGAACCTGCGCTACTCGCAGATGGCTCCGCTCACCATGTGGGAGGAGAAGAACACCGGCTCGAACCTGCCCGCGCAGATCGAGCTGTACGCGACCGACGGCGGCGCCTACAAGTTCCTCTTCATGGCCAAGGGCGGCGGCTCCGCCAACAAGTCCTTCCTCTACCAGGAGACCAAGGCGGTCCTGAACGAGGCCTCCATGATGAAGTTCCTGGAGGAGAAGATCCGCTCGCTGGGTACGGCCGCCTGCCCGCCGTACCACCTGGCGATCGTCGTCGGCGGTACGTCGGCCGAGTACGCGCTGAAGACCGCGAAGTACGCCTCCGCGCACTACCTGGACGAACTGCCGGAGGAGGGCTCGCCCCTCGGCCACGGCTTCCGGGACAAGGAGCTGGAGGAGAAGGTCTTCGAGCTGACGCAGAAGATCGGCATCGGTGCGCAGTTCGGCGGCAAGTACTTCTGCCACGACGTGCGCGTGGTGCGGCTGCCGCGGCACGGCGCGTCCTGCCCCGTCGCGATCGCCGTGTCCTGCTCGGCCGACCGCCAGGCCGTCGCGAAGATCACGGCGGAGGGTGTCTTCCTGGAACAGCTGGAGACGGACCCGGCGCGCTTCCTCCCCGAGACCACGGAGGAGCACCTCGACGAGGCGGGTGACGTCGTCAGGATCGACCTCAACCAGCCGATGGACGAGATCCTCGCCGAGCTGACCAAGTACCCGGTCAAGACCCGTCTCTCGCTGACCGGCCCGCTGGTCGTGGCTCGCGACATCGCGCACGCCAAGATCAAGGAGCGTCTCGACGCGGGCGAGGAGATGCCGCAGTACCTGAAGGACCACCCGGTCTACTACGCGGGCCCGGCGAAGACGCCCGAGGGTTACGCGTCCGGCTCCTTCGGCCCCACCACGGCCGGCCGCATGGACTCCTACGTCGAGCAGTTCCAGGCGGCGGGCGGCTCCAAGGTCATGCTGGCGAAGGGCAACCGCAGCAAGCAGGTCACGGACGCGTGCGATGCGCACGGCGGCTTCTACCTCGGCTCGATCGGCGGCCCGGCAGCGCGGCTGGCCCAGGACTGCATCAAGAAGGTCGAGGTCGTCGAGTACGAGGAGCTCGGCATGGAGGCGGTCTGGAGGATCGAGGTCGAGGACTTCCCAGCGTTCGTCGTCGTGGACGACAAGGGCAACGACTTCTTCCAGAACCCGGCTCCCGCGCCGACGTTCACCAGCATCCCGGTGCGGGGTCCCGGACTGGGCTGACCTCCGCCATTCGACCGAGCCCCTGGCAACCGCCGGGGGCTCGGTCGTTGTCCCGGCAGGCACACGGGCGTTCCGGCGCCCTTCGCCGCAGGCAGACCCCTGCCGTACACGGGGCGTTCCCACAGCCCCGGGGCGCGCCGGTTCATGCGACGACGCGCATGGTCGCGAGTGGGCACAGACGGGTGAGCAGCGCCCTCGTCCGTCGTCCTTGCGGCGCAAGTAGGGCCACGGAGCAGGGGGTTTCGCAAGTCTGAGCGTGCTGGGCCCACCCGACTCACGGGCAGCGGGAACGGGGCCCATCCGTTCGCCGGCCTCACATGGAAAGACCTGGTGCAAGGCAGATTCCGACACACCCCGTGACCACGACGTGCGTCACGCCACTCGAATTGCCTCGGCGCCATCTGCCGACGACACGTGATGCACGGTCCCGGGCCCGCTCCTACACTTCGACCATGGCTCTGCGCATGTCCTGGGAAGTCGCGCCTATCGCCTCGGCCGGTGAGAACGTGAACAACATCGAGGGCGCCGTGAAGGCTCTTGACGGGTCGGTGCTGCGGATTCAGGAACGAGCCATGAACCCGCTGGAGGCTGCGGCCCTACGCGAATCGGCGCGGGTCATCCGCGCCCAGATGCTCAGCGATGGTCGCGCGGCCCTGGCACGGGGAGAGCGTTGGGAAGCCAAGGTCGGGCGAGTCCGAGTGATACTCACCCCCGCAGGACCCGCCAGTTCGGGCTGACCCCCGGCGCGTTCACACCGAGGGAAAGACGGCGGGTGCCCGGAAAGAGTCTCCCGAAGTTTCCGACTGCCCTCCCCGATGCCGTCCTGCTGAGGACGGCAAGAGGGACGGCAGCGGACCCTGCACAGCCTCGGAGCGATGCCTCGGAGCGATCACTCCAGGGGCGGCGGCTCGGTGGCGTCGGGCCGTCGCCCGGCGCTCGCCCCCGTGGGCACCTCCGCGCCCGGATCGCCCGGGCTCCGGCGGACGGGGTACGGGGGGCGGCGATGCGACCGGGTGCGCCGTGTCCTGCACGCACGCGGCGGTGGTGGCTGCCATGGTGCCAGGGCCGCCGCATGGGCCACGGTGGCCGCGGCCGCCGGGTCCGTCCGGCCGAAGCGCGTCCCGTGTGTCCCGGCGTGCGTCACCGACGGGATCCACCGGCCACAGGACGCGGGAATACGCGGACCTCGACAAGTGCTCAGCTTTTCAGGAGGTTTGGAGATGTCCGACACGCGCGAGAACGCAGGCGACCATCCGGGCTACCGGATCGAGCACGACTCCATGGGCGAGGTGAAGGTGCCCGGTCACGCCAAGTGGCGGGCCCAGACCCAGCGGGCCGTGGAGAACTTCCCCATCTCGGGTGCGCGGCTGGAACGCGCCCATATCGAGGCACTGGCCCGGATCAAGGCGGCCGCCGCCAAGGTCAACGCGGAGCTCGGGGTGCTCGACAAGGACATCGCCGGGGCCGTCCAGGAGGCGGCGGAAGAGGTCGCCCAAGGCCGCTGGGACGAGCACTTTCCGGTCGACGTCTTCCAGACCGGCTCCGGCACGTCGTCCAACATGAACATGAACGAGGTCCTGGCGACGCTCGCCGGGGAGCGCCTGGGCCGCGCCGTTCACCCCAACGACCACGTCAACGCCTCACAGTCGTCCAACGACGTCTTCCCATCGTCCATCCACATCGCCGCCACCGCCGCGGTGACGCGGGACCTGATCCCGGCCCTGGAGCATCTCGCCGCATCGCTGGAGCGCAAGGCCGCCGAGTTCGCGCAGGTCGTCAAGTCGGGCCGGACGCACTTGATGGACGCGACGCCCGTCACCCTCGGCCAGGAGTTCGGGGGCTACGCCGCACAGATCCGGTACGGGGCCGAGCGGCTCCGGGCCAGTCTTCCCCGCCTCGCCGAACTGCCCCTCGGCGGGACCGCCGTGGGCACCGGCATCAACACCCCGCCCGGCTTCGCCCCGGCCGTGATCGCCGAGGTGGCCAGGGCGACGGGCCTGCCGCTCACGGAGGCGCGCGACCACTTCGAGGCGCAGGGCGCGCGGGACGGGCTGGTCGAGACGTCGGGGCAGCTCCGTACGATCGCCGTCTCGCTCACCAAGATCGCGAATGATCTGCGCTGGATGGCCAGCGGCCCGCGCACCGGGCTCGCCGAGATCAACCTTCCCGACCTGCAGCCCGGGTCCTCGATCATGCCGGGGAAGGTCAATCCGGTGATTCCCGAGGCCGTGCTGATGGTGGCCGCGCAGGTGACCGGCAACGACACGACCGTGGCGGTGGCCGGAGCCGCGGGGAACTTCGAGCTGAACGTCATGCTGCCGGTGATGGCCAAGAACGTCCTCGAGTCGGTACGGCTCCTCACGGCTGCCTCCCGGCTGCTCGCCGACCGCACGGTCGACGGCGTCACCGCGAATGTGGAGCGGGCCCGTGAGTACGCCGAGTCCTCCCCGTCCGTGGTCACTCCGCTGAACAAGTACATCGGCTACGAGGAGGCGGCCAAGGTCGCCAAGAAGTCCCTCGCCGAGCGGAAGACGATCCGTCAGGTGGTGCTGGAGTCGGGGTACGTGGACCGGGGCGACCTGACGCTGGAGCAGCTGGACGAGGCGCTGGACGTACTGCGGATGACGCATCCGTGACGCCGGCCCGGTGTCACGGGGCCGAGGGGCGGGGCGCGGCCGCCCGCGGGATGCCTCGCCGCACCGGCCGGCCGGAGGTCGCGAGCGCCCGCTGGGGACTGTGACAGCAGGCGCCGGGCCCCGGGCCCCGGATCCCGCAGGCGAGACCCGTGAACCGCCCGGCGGAGCCGGGTGGAAGGGACTTCTCCGCCGTACGCCGCGACCCGCGCGGGCGCAATGGCCCCGGCAGGGGCGGGCGGCTGCCCCCGCCGCGGGCCGCGTCCGGGCACGGTGGAGTCCGGGTGGACGGCGCCACGCCTCGTGATCTGCGCCGCAGCGGGGAAAGGCCTGCCCGCCTAAAATCTGCGCATGACAGGATCGGCGGAGCCCCAACACTGGGCGCCGGGGGATCACATCCTCTGGCGCTATCGCGGCAACGCGTCCGGGCACGTCCACATCTGCCGCCCCGTGACAGTCGTCGAGGACACTCCCGAGCTGCTGGCCGTGTGGATGGCGCCGGGGACCGAGTGCGTGAAGCCGGTGCTCAGCGACGGCTCGCCCGTGCAGCAGGAACCGCTCGCCACCCGGTACACCGTGCCGCGGACCACGGTCCGCTCGCGCTGGTTCGGCACGGGCGTGCTGAAGCTGGCACGGCCCGGCGAGCCGTGGTCGGTCTGGCTGTTCTGGGAGCGGGGCTGGCAGTTCAAGAACTGGTACGTGAACCTCGAGGAGCCGCGCACCCGCTGGTCGGGCGGGGTCGACTCGGAGGACCACTTCCTCGACATCGCGGTGCTTCCCGACCGCACCTGGCGCTGGCTGGACGAGGACGAGTTCGCCCAGGCGCAGCAGGCCGGGCTGATGGACGCCGGGCAGGCCCTGCGCGTGCAGGAGGCGGGGCAGTCGGCGGTCGCACTGATCCACGCGTGGGGGCCGCCGTTCTCCGACGGCTGGGAGGACTGGAGGCCCGATCCGCGCTGGCCCGTCCCCGAGCTGCCGGTCGACTGGAATCGCACCCCGGCTCGCACGTCCGCATGACGTCGTCGTGAGACCCTTGATGCGCCCCCGGGGTTCAAACGTAGGATCGTCCTCCGCAAGGCCGCGTCGCTTCAACGACTGAGCATCGCACCGGAACTGACCGTAAGTCATCACGAGGGGGCTGAAACCGTGCTCGATCTGCGCTCGGATCTCCCTCAACCTGTCGACGCATCGCCCGTACTGGGTATGGGCTATATCGACCGTCCAGGGGCGCTGCCGTCCCGGACCACGGGCGGACCCTCCGCCCGCCGGCCCGGGGATCGGCGGCGCGGCGCTCGCCGGCGCCCCCGGACGCACACAGCGGCACCCGAGGCACCGAGGCCTGTCCTCCCGACCGGCCCGGCAAGATCCGGAAGACAGGCCCCAGCCTCGCACCACCGGCCCGGACGGACGGAATCCCACGCGTGACGGAGCATCCCACCTCCCACGAAGGCCGGCAGCCACTGGCTGCCCGGTCGCAGGAGCGCGCCCGGCCGCGGCAGGAGGCGGCTGCGCACGCGCCCAAGCCGGCGGCCGGCGGCGTGCCTGCCCAGCCGCCCGCACCGCCCGCCCCCACGGCCCCGCCCGCGACCGCGCCCTCGGCCGCGGTGCCTGCGCCGGGGGCCTCCGCGGCGCAGGCGGGTCCGCCGCAGGACCCCACGGGGGTCGCGCGGCGGGAGGGCGACCGACTGCGCTTCGTCGGGGCCGCGACCAGACGGATCGCCCGCGGGATAGACCTGGACGAGATCGTGCTCGGCCTGTGCCGGGCCACCGTGCCGACGTTCTCGGACGCGATCCTCGTCTATCTGCGTGATCCGCTGCCGGTCGGCGACGAGCGGCCGGTGGCGCCGTTCGTGCTGCGGCTGCGCCGTACCGACCGGCTGCGTTTAACCGACGAGGACACCGAGAACGCGCTGGTGACGAACGCCGTACAGGTGCCGGTGTTCAGCTCGCAGCCCGAGCTGCCGGCCGCGGAGCTGTGCGAGGTGCAGGCCGGCGGGGCGCTCGCCGAGGTACTGCGTGGCGTGCGGCCCGTGTTCGGCGACTCGGCCGCGGCCCGCGCGGCCCTGCCCGAACTGCTGGGTGACGGCAAGACCGTACCGACCGGGCACCGGGCGATCCTGGCCCCGCTGCGCGGCCGCAGGCGGGTCATCGGGGCCGCGATCTTCCTGCGCCGCCCCGACCGGCCCGCGTTCGAGCCCAACGACCTGCTGGTGGCCGCCCAGCTGGCGACCCACACCGCGCTCGGCATCGACAAGGCCGTGCTGTACGGGCGTGAGGCGTACATCGCGGACGAGCTGCAGCGGACCATGCTGCCCGAGGGCCTGCCGCAGCCCACCGGTGTGCGGCTGGCTTCCCGCTATCTCCCGGCGGCCGAGACGGCCAGGGTGGGCGGGGACTGGTACGACGCGATCCCGCTGCCCGGCAGCCGGGTGGCGCTCGTCGTCGGCGATGTCATGGGCCACTCCATGACATCGGCCGCGATCATGGGCCAGCTGCGGACGACGGCCCAGACCCTCGCCGGTCTGGATCTGCCGCCGCAGGAGGTGCTGCACCATCTGGACGAGCAGGCACAGCGCCTCGGCACCGACCGCATGGCGACCTGCCTGTACGCGGTGTACGACCCGGTCTCGCACCGGATCACCATCGCCAACGCCGGCCATCCGCCGCCGATACTGCTGCATCTGGGCGGCCGGGCCGAGGTGCTGCGGGTTCCGCCCGGAGCGCCCATCGGCGTCGGCGGGGTGGACTTCGAGGCCGTCGAGCTGGACGCGCCCGCCGGGGCGACGCTGCTGCTGTACACGGACGGGCTGGTCGAGTCACGGCTGCGTGACGTCTGGACGGGGATCGAGCAGCTGAGGGAGCGGCTGGCCGCGACCGCGCAGCTGACCGGCCCCGACCACTCACCGCCGCTGGAGGCGCTCTGCGACGACGTCCTCGACATGCTCGGCCCCGGTGACCGGGACGACGACATCGCGCTGCTCGCCGCCCGCTTCGACGGGATCGCGCCGAGCGATGTCGCGTACTGGTTCCTGGAGCCGGAGGACGCCGCTCCGGGGCGGGCCCGCCGGCTCGCCCGCAGGGCCCTCGCACGCTGGGGCCTGGAGGATCTCTCCGATTCGGTGGAGCTGCTGGTCAGCGAGGTGGTCACGAACGCCGTGCGGTACGCGGAGCGGCCGGTGACGCTGCGGCTGCTGCGTACGGACGTGTTGCGGTGCGAGGTCGGCGACGACTCTCCGCAGCTGCCTCGCCAGCGGCGCGCACGGGACACCGACGAGGGCGGGCGCGGGCTGTTCCTGGTGAACCGGCTGGCCCGGCGTTGGGGGGCGACCCGGCTGTCGACCGGCAAGGTCGTGTGGTTCGAGCTGCCGACCCACCCGTAGCAGGACCGAACCGAAGCCTGGACCAGGTCCAAAAGTTGCCGAGTTCGCATCTTCGCCGTTGACTGGGGAAGACGGCCGGAGCGACCACATATCCCTCGATCGACGGGAGGACGCTGTGACCGAGTCATCCCCCAGGGCTCCGTACACGACCAACAACGCCGGCATCCCGGTGGAGAGTGACGAGCACTCGCTCACCGTGGGCCCTGACGGACCGATCCTTCTCCAGGACCATTATCTGATCGAGAAAATGGCCCAGTTCAACCGTGAACGGGTCCCCGAGCGGGTGGTGCACGCCAAGGGGTCGGGTGCCTACGGCTTCTTCGAAGTCACCAACGACGTCAGTCAGTTCACCAAGGCCGATCTGTTCCAGCCGGGCAGGCGTACCGAGGTGCTCGCCCGCTTCTCGACGGTCGCCGGGGAACAGGGCTCCCCCGACACCTGGCGCGATCCACGCGGATTCGCGCTCAAGTTCTATACGGAGCACGGCAACTACGACATGGTCGGCAACAACACGCCGGTCTTCTTCGTACGCGACACGATCAAGTTCCAGGATTTCATCCGCTCCCAGAAGCGCCATCCGGTGACCGGTCTGCGTGACAACGACATGCAGTGGGACTTCTGGACGCTCTCCCCCGAGTCCGCGCACCAGGTGACGTGGCTGATGGGCGACCGCGGCATCCCGAAGACCTACCGTCATATGAACGGCTACAGCTCCCACACGTACATGTGGATCAACGGCGGGGGCGAGAAGTTCTGGGTGAAGTACCACTTCAAGACCGACCAGGGGATCGACTTCCTCACGCAGGAGGACGCCGACGAGCTGGCCGGGTTCGACGCCGACAAGCACCGGCGCGATCTGTTCGAGTCGATCGAGTCCGGGAACGCCCCGTCGTGGACCCTCAAGGTGCAGGTCATGCCCTTCGAGGACGCGGCGGACTACCGCTTCAACCCCTTCGATCTGACCAAGGTGTGGCCGCACGGCGACCACCCCCTGATCGAGGTCGGGCGGATGACGCTGGACCGGAACCCCGAGGACTACTTCATCCACATCGAGCAGGCCGCCTTCGAGCCGTCCAACCTGGTGCCGGGCATCGGCCCGTCCCCGGACAAGATGCTGCTCGGCCGGTTGTTCTCCTATCCGGACACCCACCGGTACCGGATCGGCCCGAACTACGCGCAGCTGCCGCCCAACCGGCCGCACGCGCCGGTGAACTCGTACGCCAAGGACGGACCCATGAGGTACGTGGCGTCGAACGCGGCGCGGCCCTACGCCCCGAACTCGTACGGGGGACCGGCGGCCGACTTCCAGCGGTTCGGTGAGCCGGCGAGCTGGGAAGCCGCGGGTGAGCTGGTGCGGGAGGCGTACAAGCCGCACCGGGAGGACGACGACTGGGGCCAGGCGGGCACGATGGTCCGTCAGGTGCTGGACGACGCGGCGCGCGACCGGCTGGCGTCCAACATCAGCGGTCATCTGAAGCAGGGCGTCTCCCGGCCCGTGCTGGACCGGGCGGTGCAGTACTGGCGCAACGTCGACAGGGATCTCGGCGACCAGGTCGCCAAGAACGTCAACGGCGGCTGAGGCCGGCCGCGGCCTCGCGCCGACCGCGTACCGGCGCGAGGCGGCGCGAGGCGGCGACCACCGGACACCGGGAGGGGCCCTGCGCACAGGACCCCTCCCGGTGTCCTGTCGGACCCCGTCCGGCACAGGTCCCGTCTAGGGCCTCGGCGGTCGGCCGGCCGTGCCGTCCGTGGTTCCCTCTGTGGTCCCGTCCGTCGTTCCTTCGGTGGTCCCGTCCGTGGTTCCCTCTGTGGTCCCGTCCGTGGTTCCCTCTGTGGTCCCGTCCGTCGTTCCCTCGTCGGCGCCTTCAGTGTCGTTCCCCGACGAGTCACCGGGATCGGACGGCGGGGTACGGGTCGGCTCGTCCGGCTTGTGGGGCGGACGGTCCGCCGGGTCCTTCGGCTTCTTCGGCTTGTCGTCCGGGTCGTCCGGCTCCTTCGACTTCGACGCCTCGTCGCTCGGGGTGCTCGGCAGCTGCTCCTGTACCGGCTCCGGGATCTCCAGGTCGAACTCCTTGTCGGAGCCGCCGTCGAGCGCGCCTGTCGTGTACTGCTTCCAGATGAGGGCCGGGACGCCACCACCGTTGGCACGGCCCTCGTTGATGGTGTCGGTCAGGGTGACCTGCCCGGTGCCGTCGGGCTTCTCGCCGAAGAGGCCCACTGCGGTGACGAGTTCGGGGGTGTACCCCACGAACCAGGCAGAGCGGTTGTTCTCCGACGTACCGGTCTTGCCCGCCGCGTGATACTCGCCGAGCGCGTTCCGGCCGGAGCCGCTGTCGACGACGCCGGTCATGGCCTCGGTCACGGAGTCGGCCGCCTCACGGCTGATCACCTGTGCCCCGATGGGGTCGGCGATCTCGACCGTGCGGTCCCTGTGCTCGGCGGACTTGACGATCGTCGGTGTCGTCTTCTTGCCGTGGTTGTCGAGCGTCGCGTACGCCCCGGCCATGTCCCAGGGGGACGCCCCCATCGTGCCGAGCGACATGGCGGGCTGCTCCGGCCAGCCCGCACCGTCCTTCATGCCCAGGTCGAGTGCGGTCTTCTTCACCTTGCCCGGACCGACGTCCACGATCATCTGGGCGTAGACCGAGTTGATCGACTTGTTGGTCGCCTTCTGGACGGTCACCGGCCCGTAGCTCACGTCGTCCTCGTTCTCCGGGGCGAAGGGGACGTCACTGCCCTCGACGGGCCGCTTGCTCGTGCCGTCGTAGATCGTGTCGAGCGTGATCGGCCGGTCGTCCTGGGTCACCGACTCGTTCTCCAGGGCGGACGCGAGCACGACGGGCTTGAAGGTCGAGGCGGGCTGGTAGTCGCGGCGCGTGGCGTTCGACAGCCAGTGCTCGGTCGCGCCGGCACCGCCGTACAGGGCCACGACATGCCCGGTCTTCGGGTCGACGGAGGTCGCACCGGCCTGGACGGTCGCGTCCCGCTTGTCGCCCTTGCGGTCGAGCTTGGCCTCCATCTGGTCCTCGACGGCCTTGGTCAGGGCCTTCTGCTTCTTCTCGTCGATGTTGAGCGTGATGGTCCAGCCGCCGGCCTCGATGTCCTTCTCGCTGACACCCTGGCGCTCGAGCTCCTTGTTGGCCGCGGCGACGAGGTAGCCGGTCTGGCCCTCCATGCCGGGGGCGGCCTTCGGGGCCTTGGGCACGGGGAACTTCAGGCCCGCGCGCTTGGCGGAATCCAGCCACTTCTCCTCGACCATGTTGTCCAGCACATAGTTCCAGCGCTCGGTCACGAGCTGCTTGCCCGTGCCGGACGCGACCGCCCAGTCGTACTGGTTCGGGGCCTGGAGGAGAGCGGCGAGATAGGCGCCCTGAGCGACGGTCAGCTTCTGGGCGTCGACCCGGTAGTACGCCTGCGCCGCGGCCTGGATGCCGTACGCGCCACGCCCGTAGTAGCTGGTGTTGATGTACCCGGCGAGGATCTCGTTCTTTTCCTTCTGCTGGTCCACCTTGATGGAGATGACCAGTTCCTTGAGCTTCCGGGTGACGGTCTGATCCTGGTTCAGGTAGTAGTTCTTGACGTACTGCTGGGTGATCGTCGAACCGCCCTGCTTGCCCTTGCCCGTGAGGGTGTTGAGCACGCCTCGGGTGGTGCCCTTCAGATCGATGCCGGAGTCCTGGTAGAAGCTCTTGTTCTCGGCGGCGATGAAGGTCTTCTGAACCTCGTCGGGGATCTTCTCGAGGCCGACGATCTCACGGTTGATCTCGCCCGTACGGGCGAGGACCTTGCCGTTGCCGAACTTGTAGACGTTGCTCTGCATCTCGGCCTTTGCATTGGCCTCGGGGACCGGCACCAGCCAGTAGATGACGAGGACCGCGGCCATCAGGGCAAGGCAGAGGCCGAGGAAGGTTCCCAGCACCCTCCTCCAGCTGAAGAAGCGGCGTATGCCCCCACCACTCTCCACCCGGCGCGCCCCGCGCTGCCGGGCTCGTCGCGCATCCGCTCGGCCCATCGCTCCGTCGCTCCGCTCTTCGTCGTCAGATCAGCTCGTCGTCAGATCAGCTCAGAAAACTAACACCGCTACTCAAGACAAAGGGCAACCGATCCCGTCTTTTCCGGACGTGAGAATGAGCACCTGCCCCGATGGAACCGACTCACGAGAGGCGTGCAGGGTTGCCAGACGCGGTAATGTGTAATCACATTGCTAGCGCTACCGGCCGCGCACCGCGGCCGGGGAACGGGGGACGGACATGTCCGCGACCAGCACTTCCCTGCCGAACGACGTCCCGGAGATGCCCGAGCCGCGGGTACGGGAATTCGCGGCGCACAGCATCGGCGGTGGGCTCGCCCTGCTGCTCGGCCTCGTCGGCCTGGCGGCCGGCATCGGCCTGATCGTGTCGGGCGCCGCACTCGGGGAAGGTGCCGCGAAGGTGGGCCTGGCCGTCCTCGGCATCGTGGTCGTCTTCGCGTCGTTCCTCGCCATGTGCGGGCTGAACATGGTGGCGCCGGGCGAGGCCCGGGTGGTCCAGCTCTTCGGGCGCTACCGCGGCACGATCCGCACCGACGGACTCCGCTGGGTGAATCCGCTGACCTCGCGGGAGAGGATCTCCACCCGGGTCCGCAACCACGAGACGGCGATCCTCAAGGTCAACGACGCCTACGGCAACCCGATCGAGCTCGCCGCGGTGGTGGTGTGGAAGGTCGAGGACACCGCGCAGGCGCTGTTCGAGGTGGACGACTTCCTGGAGTTCGTGTCCACGCAGACCGAGGCCGCCGTACGGCACATAGCCATCGAGTACCCCTACGACGCCCACGAGGAGGACGGCCTGTCGCTGCGCGGCAACGCCGAGGAGATCACCGAGAAGCTCGCGGTCGAACTGCACGCCCGGGTCGAGGCGGCGGGTGTCCGCATCATCGAGTCCCGCTTCACGCACCTCGCGTACGCTCCGGAGATCGCGTCGGCGATGCTCCAGCGCCAGCAGGCGGGCGCCGTGGTCGCCGCGCGCCGGCAGATCGTGGACGGCGCGGTGGGCATGGTGGAGGCCGCGCTGACAAGGATCGGGGAGCAGGGCTTCGTGGAGCTCGACGACGAGCGGAAGGCGGCCATGGTGTCGAACCTGATGGTGGTGCTGTGCGGGGACCGTGCCGCGCAGCCGGTCCTCAACACGGGCACGCTCTACCAGTGACCGAGCGCAGGCAGGCGCGCAAGCAGATGCTGCTGCGGCTGGACCCGGCGGTCTACGAGGCGCTCGCCCGCTGGGCCTCCGACGAGCTGCGCAGCGCCAACGCGCAGATCGAGTTCCTGCTGCGGCGCGCACTCGCGGAGACGGGACGCCTCCCCGGCGGCGTCAGGCCGATCCCGCCGCGGGGCCGGCCCCCGAAGGCGACGCCCGGCGCCCCGCCGGATCCCGGAGCGGAGTAGGACGCCTCGCCCACGCCCGTCGCCTTGCCCATCGCCGTCGGATTCACGGCGCATATCCGGGCATCACCGGCCCGCGCGACGTTGATCGACGGCCGTGGTCCGGCCGTTCCGAACCGTGACAATCGCCTCTGACCTGCGAAGGAAGGATGTCCGAAGATCGACTCTACACAGTGGGTATACATCGCGTGTATACCCACTGTGTAGAGTCACTGCCATGTCAATCGGTCACACGCTCCTCGGACTCCTGGAGTCCGGCCCGCGCCACGGTTACGACCTCAAGCGCGCCTTCGACGAGAAGTTCGGCCACGACAGGCCCCTGCACTACGGGCAGGTCTACTCGACGATGTCGCGCCTGCTGAAGAACGGCCTCGTCGAGGTCGACGGCATCGAGGCCGGCGGCGGCCCCGAACGGAAGCGGTACGCAATCACCGATGCGGGCATCACCGATGTCTCCCAGTGGCTCGCCCAGCCGGAGAAGCCGGAGCCGTACCTCCAGTCGACCCTCTACACCAAGGTCGTCCTCGCCCTGCTCACCGGCCGGAGCGCCGCGGACATGCTCGACACACAGCGCTCGGAGCATCTGCGGCTGATGCGCATCCTGACCGACCGCAAGCGCCGGGGCGACCTCGCCGACCAGCTGATCTGCGACCACGCCCTGTTCCACCTCGAAGCCGATCTGCGCTGGCTGGAACTGACCGGCGCCCGTCTCGAAGGCCTCGCCAAGGAGGTTCGCGGATGACTCCCGCCGGTTCTCTGCTGTCCGCCGTCGCCCTGCGCAAGGCGTACGGCCCCACCCCCGCCCTCGACGGCGCCGAATTCTCCATCCACCCCGGCGAGGTCGTCGCCGTCATGGGCCCCTCCGGCTCGGGCAAGTCCACGCTGCTGCACTGCCTCGCCGGCATCGTCACCCCCGACTCCGGCACCATCACCTACGCCGGACGCGAGCTGTCCGCGATGAACGACTCCGAGCGCAGCGCCCTGCGCCGCAGCGACTTCGGCTTCGTCTTCCAGTTCGGCCAGCTCGTCCCCGAACTCACCTGCGTCGAGAACGTCGCCCTGCCGCTGCGCCTGAACGGCACCGGACGCAAGGACGCCGAACGCACCGCCCTGGCCTGGATGGAGCGCCTCGAGGTCGCCGACCTCGCGAAGAAGCGACCCGGCGAGGTCTCCGGCGGCCAGGGCCAGCGCGTCGCCGTCGCCCGTTCCCTGGTCACCGGGCCCAAGGTGGTCTTCGCGGACGAGCCCACCGGCGCCCTCGACTCCCTCAACGGCGAACGCGTGATGGAGCTCCTCACCGAGGCCGCGCGCTCCACCAGTGCCGCCGTCGTCCTGGTCACCCACGAGGCGCGCGTCGCCGCCTACTCCGATCGCGAGATCGTCGTACGCGACGGGAAGTCACGCGACATGGAGCGCGCCGTATGAGCGCGAACCGCGGCACATCCTGGGCGCACGACCTGGTGATGGGCGCCAGGTTCTCCGTCACCGGGGGCCGGGAGGGGTGGACACGGACCCTGCTGACCGCCGTCGGAGTCGGCCTCGGCGTGGCCCTGCTGCTCTTCACCACCGCCATCCCCGGCGCCATCGGGGCCCGTACGGACCGGGCCGACACCCGCAACACCTACACCGTGACCGAGCAGGCCGGCGACGACACCCTGCTCATCGCCCAGAACGACAGCACCTTCCACGAGCGGAACGTCGTGAGCCGGCTGGTACGCCCGCAGGGCGACGAGGCCCCGCTGCCTCCCGGGCTGAGCCGCTTCCCCGGCCCCGGCGAGATGATGGTCTCCCCGGCGCTCGCCGCGCTCCTCGACTCGTCAGAGGGCAAGCTGCTGGAGCCCCGCCTGCCGTACAAGAACGTCGGCACCATCGGGGAAGAGGGCCTGATCGGCCCGCACGAACTGGCGTACTACGCCGGCAGCAGCACCATCGAGGCGGGCGAGGACTTCGTCCAGCAGATCGACGGCTTCGGTGACACGCAGCCGAAGGAGCCCTGGGACCCCGTCCTCGTGCTGCTCGTCCTGATCATCTTCGTCGTGCTGCTGCTTCCCGTGGCCGTCTTCATCGCCGCCGCGGTCCGCTTCGGCGGCGAACGCCGCGACCGGCGGCTGGCCGCGCTGCGACTGATCGGCGCGGACGGGGCGACGACCCGCAGGATCGCGGCGGGCGAGGCGCTGGGGGGCGCCGTGCTCGGGCTGTTCGTCGGGCTCGTCCTCTTCTTCGCCGGACGCCAACTGACCGACCAGGTCGGCATCCTGGAGACCGGGATCTACCCTTCGGACCTCAACCCGAGCCTGATGCTCACCCTCCTCGTCGCCGTGGCCGTGCCCATCGCCTCCGTCGCCGTCACCCTCTTCACGATGCGCGGCGTCGTCATCGAACCGCTGGGCGTGGTCCGCGTCTCCAGGCCCCCGCGGCGGCGGCTGTGGTGGCGGCTGGTGATGCCACTGGCCGGCCTGGCACTCCTCTACCCGATGATCGGGCAGGACGAGGACGAGCAGTTCAACCAGTGGCAGGTCGCCGGGGGTGTGGTCCTGCTCCTCGTCGGCATCACCGCCCTGCTGCCCTGGCTGGTCGAGTTCGCCGTGTCCCGGCTCGGCGGCGGCTCCGTCTCCTGGCAGCTCGCCGTCCGCCGCCTCCAGTTGAGCAGCGGCATCGCCGTCCGCCCGGTCAACGGCATCGCCGTGGCAGTGGCGGGGGCGATCGCCCTGCAGTCCCTGTTCACCGGCGTGGAGAGCCAGTACACCAAGCCCACGGGCGCCGACCTCGAACGCGCGCAGCTCCAGGTGCTCGCCCCCTCGCAGGTGGCGGGCTCCCGGATGCCGAAGATCGTGGAGCACATCTCCTCCGCGACGGGCGTGAAGCACGTCGTGTCCCTCGCCTCGACGGAGCTCGGCGACAAGGCCCGCAACCCCGACTCGTTCATCCGGCTCACCGTCGCCGACTGCGTCTCACTGCGGGAGATCGCCCGGCTCAGCACCTGCGAGGACGGGGACGTGTTCCTGCTCCGGCCGGACCCGAAGCTGTCCGAGCTGTCCGACGCCGGGCCCAGCGCTAAGCCCGGCCAGAAGGCATTCCTCAACCCGCTCACCGACGACACGGCAGCGCTCGAGGCGGTCGCCTGGACGGTCCCGGCGGACGCCCCCGCCGTGGACGCCCGCCCCGACCCCAACGGCTACGCGCGCGGCGGCATCATCGCCACCCCGTCCGCACTGCCCGAGCTCGCCGGGGGCATCCTCAGCCACACCACCTACGTCACCCTCGACGAGAGCGTGCCCGACGCCGTCGAACACGCCCGGAACGCGATCGCCCAGGCCGACCCGATGCTTGTGCCGATGACCCTGCGGGCGATCCAGGTCAACGACCGCTTCGCCGCGGTGAAGCGGGGCCTGCTGATCGGTTCGACCGCGGTGCTGCTGCTGATCGGGGCCAGCCTCTTCGTGTCCCAGATGGAACAGCTGCGGGAACGCAGGAAGCTGCTCGCGGCGCTCGTCGCCTTCGGCACCCGCCGCCGCACCCTCGGCGCCTCCGTCCTCTGGCAGACCGCCGTCCCGATCCTGCTCGGCCTCACCCTCGCCTGTACCACCGGGCTCGCCCTCGGCGCGGTCCTGCTGCGCATGGTGGGCCGCCCGGTGAGCTTCGACTGGGGCTCCGTGGCCGCGATGACCGGCATCGGCGCGGCCGTGGTCCTCGCCGTGACCGCGCTCAGCCTGCCGCCGCTGTGGCGGATGATGCGGCCGGAGGGTCTGCGGACGGAGTAGCGTCCCCGTCCGCACCACGGTGCGGTCCTTCCCTCGAGGGAGGGACCGCACCGTGCTGTGGAACGAGGCGGGACCGGACTCCCCGTACTCCGCCGAGCGGAAATCCGACCGGCCGCCGACGATTGCCGTCCGTCGCAAGAACCGGAGGCGCTCACGCGTCCTCGGCGGAGAGCACCCGCACCGGAAGGTCGGCAAGGGCCTCCCGAAGCGCCTCGGCGAACTCCTCGAACTCGCCGTGGCGGGCCGCTGCCGTGCGCATCGCCAGGGCGACACGGCGCGCGGGGGCCGGATCCGCGAAGTACCCGGTCGCCAGGGCCGGGTTGCGGCCGGTCTCGACCTGGACGGCGGTGCGCGGCAGCAGCGTCACGCCGAGTCCGCCCGCGACCAGCTGCACCAGGGTGGACAGACCGGCCGCGGTCGTCGTGACCGGGGCCCCGTCCGTGCGGCCCGCTTCGCGGCAGATGTCCAGGGCCTGGTCACGCAGACAGTGACCCTCGTCGAGCAGCAGCAGCGAAAGTTCCTTCAGCGCCTCGCGCGGGATGTCCTGGCGCCCGCCGAGCCAGTGGTCCTCGCCCGTCACGAGGACGAAGTCCTCGTCGAATAGCGGGAGTTCGGTCACTCCCGGCACCCCGAGGGGTACGGCGAGCAGCAGCAGATCGAGTCGCCCCGCAGCCAGCCCCTCCAGCAGGGACGAGGTCTGCTCCTCGTGCACCTGGAGGTCGAGTTCGGGATAGCGCTCGTGCACCAGCCGCAGCACGTTCGGCAGCAGATAGGGCGCCACGGTCGGGATCACGCCGAGCCGGAGCACCCCCGTGAAGGGCGCACGGACCGCCTCGGCCTCCTCCAGCAGCTCCCCCACCGCGCCGAGCACCGCCTTGGTCCGCACCGCGAGCCGCTCCCCTGCCGGCGAGAGCAGCACCCTGCGCGTCGTACGCTCGAGCAGCTGGACACCCAGTGCCTCCTCCAGCGCCGAAACGGCACCGGACAGCGCGGGCTGACTCATCCCGATAGCGGCCGCCGCGTCCCGGAAGTGCAGATGCTCGGCCACGGCGGCGAAGGCGCGAAGCTGCGCCAGACTGGGCTGCTTGCCCCGGTTCACCGTATTCATCCCTGCTGCCGCCACCCCACTGATAAGCACCTCCGATCACGATGACCCAGTCTAGCTATTTCCGTGATCAATGCACCCTGTGCCACGATCGGGGTCCGTCCAACCCCTCGGAAGCCCGCCCCCAAAAAGGGCCTTCCAACCAGCAAGGAGAGCGCGTGCTCACTGTCGGTGACCAGTTCCCCACGTTCGAGCTGACCGCCTGCGTCTCGCTTGAGAGCGGCAAGGAATTCGAGCAGATCACCCACAAGTCCTACGAGGGCAAGTGGAAGGTCGTCTTCGCGTGGCCCAAGGACTTCACCTTCGTCTGCCCCACCGAGATCGCCGCGTTCGGCAAGCTGAACGAGGAGTTCGCCGACCGCGACGCCCAGATCCTCGGCTTCTCCGGCGACTCCGAGTTCGTCCACCACGCCTGGCGCAAGGACCACGACGACCTGCGTGACCTGCCCTTCCCGATGCTGGCCGACTCCAAGCACGAGCTGATGCGCGACCTCGGCATCGAGGGCGAGGACGGCTTCGCGCAGCGCGCCGTCTTCATCGTCGACCCGAACAACGAGATCCAGTTCACGATGGTGACCGCCGGTTCCGTGGGCCGTAACCCCAAGGAGGTCCTGCGGGTCCTCGACGCCCTGCAGACCGACGAGCTGTGCCCCTGCAACTGGACCAAGGGCGAGACCACCCTCGACCCGGTCAAGCTGCTGGCCGGTGAGTGAGCATGGCCCTCGATGAGCTGAAGTCCGCTCTGCCGGACTACGCCAAGGACCTGAAGCTGAACCTCGGTTCGGTGATCGGCAACAGCGAGCTTCCGCAGCAGCAGCTGTGGGGCACGGTCCTGGCCTGCGCGATCGCCTCGCGCTCGCCGATCGTGCTGCGTGAGCTGGAGCCTGAGGCCAAGGCCAACCTGTCCGCAGAGGCGTACACCGCTGCCAAGGCCGCCGCCGCCGTCATGGCGATGAACAACGTCTTCTACCGGACCCGGCACCTGCTGTCGGACCCCGAGTACGGGACGCTGCGCGCCGGACTGCGGATGAACGTCATCGGCAACCCGGGCGTCGAGAAGATCGACTTCGAGCTCTGGTCGCTCGCGGTCTCCGCGATCAACGGCTGCGGCCAGTGCCTGGACTCGCACGAGCAGGTCCTGCGCAAGGCGGGCGTCGAACGCGACGTCATCCAGGAGTCCTTCAAGATCGCCGCGGTGATCCAGGCGGTCGGCACGACGCTGGACGCCGAGGCCGTCCTCGCGCAGTAGACGCGGCAGCGCGGTGAGCGCGCCGTGCATGACGCGAGAGGGGCCCACCGCCGACACGGCCGGTGGGCCCCTCTCGCGCGCCACACGTAGATGCTCCCGGTCCGGAACCCGTACGACCGGAACACGCGTGCCCTTGGACAGACGTCACAGGTCCCGCGAGCAGTGATCGGTTTCCCCAAGGGCTGCGCCCCGCGGACACATGCGTTCTCGCGGTGCGCGGTGACCGCGGGGGGGGCATGGCCGGGGATCAGGCCTCAGGGCGCGACTGGGCGCGTCCGGTGACGGGAGGCCGTCACGCGGGACGCTTGAGCCTGGCCAGCAACGCCTTCATGTCCTCGATGAGTGGCCCCCTGGCGGGCGTGACGTCGACCGCCGGCGGCTCCTCCGCCTCGAGTTCGTCCTCGGAATAGGCGTACTGGGCGGAGACGCTCAGCGCGAAGGTGGCCCGGCCGTCGAGCACCATCAGCTCAAGGCTGTCACCGTCGGACTCGGGCATCACCAGATAGGCGCGTTCACCGAGGCCCTTGATCCATTCGCCCTCGCGCTCCTCGCCCACCTCGGTCGGGCGGGCCCGGGACTCGAAATCCGGCTGGGGATCGGTCTCCTTGTGCAACTCGTAGTGGACCAGTACCGAGTACTGCGCGTCCCTGTCCGTCCCGAAGTCGGCGCCGCACACCGAACGGTCGACCGCCCGGTGCTCATCGGCCTGCGCCCAGCCCTCTGCCCGTTTGCCGAGCGCCGCCGTCATGGCCTTGAACTCCGCGTCCTGGCACAGCTCGGCGCTCGCCCGGTAGCCCCCGAGGTCGGGGCCGAGGCGCTCGTACACGTACAGACCGCCCGCCCACACCGCGGACGCGACCACCGCGCCGCCGAGAGCCCACAGCCAGGAGCGTCCGGGACGGGGGGTGTTCGGCTCCTCGTCACCGCCGGCGACGACGGTATCGGCCGTGGCCGGTGCGGAGAACTCACCGCCTCCGACCAGTTCCGGCTCTGAGATCACTGCTTGTCCTCGGGGGGAGCCGTCGGAGGCTCTTCCGGTTTCGACGTGGGCGTGGGCGGCGACGTCGGCGACGTCGGCGACGGAGTGGGTGCCACGTCGATGACCGTGGCGCCGTGCGGCGCGGGCTCGTAGCGAAGGCCCGGCTCATGGGCGTACGCGCGCAGATAACCGACCACCGTGTTGGTCACCGCCACCAGCGGCACCGCCACGACCGCACCGCCGATCCCCGCCGTCAGACCGCCCGCGGCGACCGCGAGGACGACGGCGAGCGGATGGACCCGTACCGCGCGGCCGAGGATGAACGGCTGCAGCACATGGCCCTCGATCTGCTGTACGGCGAGAACCACGAGCAGCACCATCAGGGCGGTGAACACGCCCTGGGTGACGAGCGATACCACGACCGCGAGAGCCCCGGAGACGACGGCGCCCACCAGCGGGATGAAGGAGAAGAGGAAGATGAAGACGGCGAGCGGCACCGCCAGTGGGACGTCGAGGAAATAGATGCCGAGGCCGATGAAGATGGCGTCGATGAGGGCCACCACCACCGTGCCCCGCACATAGGCCGTGAGCGTGCGCCAGGCGCGCGGGCCGGCCCCGGCCACGCCCGGCCTCGCCTGCGCGGGCACCAGCTTCAGCGACCACTGCCAGATCCGCTTCCCGTCGTACAGCAGGAAGAGGGTCGAGAACATCGCCAGCAGCATCCCGGTGAGGATCTCGACCATCACGCTCACACCCTCGAGACCGGCGGAGGTGATCTCCTGGGTGTTGGTGCCGATGGTGTCCTGGAGGTTCTTGGCGATGTCGTTGATCTGCTGCTCGGTCACATGGAACGGGCTGTTGAGCAGCCACCGCTTGAGTTCCTCGATGCCGTCCTTGACCCGGTCGGCGACGTTGTCGATGTTGTCCATGACCTGCCAGACCACGAACCAGCCGACCAGGCCCATGACGACGAAGCCGAGGATCGTGGTGACGGCGGTGGCCAAACCCCGCGGCAGGCCGAGTCCCTTGAGGCGGGCCACCGTGGGCTGGAGCAGAGCGGTGATCAGCAGGGCGGCGACGAAGGCGAGCACCACGAGCTGGACGGCGCTGATGACCCGCATCAGCACCCAGAGCGTGCCCGCGAGGACGAGCAGGCGCCAACCGGCCTCGGCCGCCACCCTCATTCCCCAGGGGATCGCGGTGGCCGGATCGGGCCGGGCCGCGACGGCGGGGACGGAGGGGGCGTACGCAGGCGGCGGTGGGACGTGGTCGGGTGTCTCGGACCCCGACGGCTCGTCGTCGCCGTCTCCGCCCGCGGCAGCCTCGGCCCGCCGCTCCTCCAACCGTGCCCCCAGCCGGGACAGTCCGGCCCCCAGCCGGTCCAGCCACCCTGGCATCTTCGACATCGCCCTTCCCTCTCCCCCTGGCTCCGCCACGACCGTACACGCACGGAGCCCCTCACCGTAGGACGGCGAGGGGCTCCATGAAGTTGAGCTGCGGCCCGTGGGCCTGGCCTGAGGCCTAGTACCAGTGGTTGGCCTGCCAGAACGACCAGGCGCCGCAGGGGCTGCCGTAGCGGTCGTTCATGTAGTTGAGGCCCCACTTTATCTGCGTGGCGGGGTTGGTCTGCCAGTCGGCGCCGGCCGAGGCCATCTTGGAGCCCGGGAGGGCCTGGACCAGACCGTAGGCACCGGAAGACGCGTTCTGGGCGCGGTAGTTCCAGCTGGACTCGTGGTCCACGATGTTGCTGAAGCACTGGAACTGGTCGCCGGGGATCATCTGCCGGGCCATCGCCTGGACCTCGGCGACGGTGTACGACGACTGGGTCGCGAAGGTCGAGGCGTCACGGGCGGAGGAACGGCTGGCCCGCTCCTCCTCCTCGGCCTTCTCCGCGGCCTCACGCTCGGCCTTGTCGTCGGCAGCCTGCTTCTTCGCCTCGGCGTCCTTGGCAGCCTGGAGGCGGGCGGCTTCCTCGGCGGACTTCTTCGCAGCCGCGTCCGCGGCAGCGGCCTGTGCATCGGCCTGCTGCGTCAGGGACGCGACCTGAACCTGGGCCTGCTCACCGACGGGGATGTCCGCAAGGAGCGTCGAGTCGGCGGCGGTTGCCTCGAAGTCGTTGGCCGCGGACTGCGGCGTACCCGAAGCAACGCCGACGACGGCGCCGACTGTGGTGACCGCAGTGGCGGAGGCCACTGCGAATCCCCGGACCGAGATCCGGCTCACACGGTTTCCTTCCAGCATCGTCCGCACAGGTGACCTCACGGACGCAATCTTGCCCCTGACACTGGCACCCCCACTTGCTAGGTCACGGGGGGCACGGGCCCGGTGGGCAACTCCCTTGCGGGAGCGCCGCGTGGTGCTCGGGCGGCATACGGCGGCGTCTGTTGAGTTGTGTGGTTCCACATCCCTGGGGATGCAGGAGTGCCGTATGCGGGGCCTGACGGAAGCAAGACTCTGCCGGAAGGCGAGGGCGCAAGGCAATTATTCGTTACGTGGGAAAGCTCACACCCCGTTTGCCTCAGGGGTTTTACGGAAAGTGGCGCGCAGCACGACGCCGCCCGGCTAAGCTCCTGGGCTTTGCCGGGCGGCGCCAACTCCCCTGACGGGATTACCGGGTCAGATCGGCCCGTCCTCCAGCATTTCGGTCACCAGTGCGGCGATCTGCGAGCGCTCCGAGCGGGTCAGCGTCACATGCGCGAACAGTGGATGCCCCTTCAACTTCTCCACCACGGCGACAACTCCGTCGTAGCGCCCGACACGCAGATTGTCCCTTTGTGCCACATCGTGGGTCAAAACAACCCTGGAGTTGGCCCCGATTCTGGACAGAACGGTCAGAAGGACATTCCGTTCGAGCGACTGGGCCTCGTCGACGATGACGAACGCGTCGTGCAGCGAACGCCCTCGGATATGGGTGAGCGGCAGCACCTCGAGCATGCCGCGGCCGAGCACCTCCTCGATGACCTCACGGCCGGCCACCGCGGAGAGCGTGTCGAAGACCGCCTGAGCCCAGGGACTCATCTTCTCGGCCTCGGTGCCCGGCAGATAGCCGAGCTCCTGCCCGCCGACCGCGTACAGCGGCCGGAAGACCATCACCTTCTGGTGCTGCCGGCGCTCCAGCACCGCCTCCAGGCCCGCGCAGAGCGCCAGCGCCGACTTGCCGGTGCCGGCCCGGCCGCCCATCGAGACGATGCCGACGTCCGGGTCTAGCAGCAGATCGAGGGCGATCCGCTGTTCGGCACTCCGCCCGCGGATGCCGAAGGCCTCCCGGTCGCCGCGGACGAGACGGACATTTCCCTCGGCCGTGGTGCGGCCGAGAGCCTTGCCGCGCTCGGACTGGAGAACGAGGCCGGTGTGGACGGGCAGCTCGGCGGCCTCGGGGACGTACAGGGTCTCCTCTTCGTAAAGGATGTCCACCTGTTCGGCGGACAGGGCCAGTTCGGACATTCCGGTCCAACCGGAATCCGTGATGGCGAGCTCCGCCCGGTACTCCTCCGCGAGGAGGCCGACCGAGGAGGCCTTGATACGCAGCGGCAGGTCCTTGGAGACGACCGTGACGTCGTATCCCTCGGCCTGGAGATTGCGCGCCACCGCGAGAATCCGTGAGTCGTTGTCACCCAGCCGGTAGCCGGCCGGGAGCACGCCCGGGTCCGAATGGTTGAGCTCGACGCGCAGCGTGCCGCCGAGGTCGCCCATCGGGATGGGGGCGTCCAGCCGGCCGTACCGGACGCGGTAGTCGTCCAGCAGGCGCAGCGCCTGACGGGCGAAGTAACCGAGTTCCGGATGGTGCCTCTTGGCCTCCAGCTCCGTGACCACGACGATCGGGAGCACGACTTCGTGCTCGTCGAAGCGGGTCAGTGCGTTCGGGTCGGCCAGCAGGACGCTGGTGTCGAGAACGTAGGTGCGCCTGTCGGGCATGCGGCGCTTAGTGCTGTTCACCACGGAAGGACGTACCCCCTCGGCTGAGATCGGGGTGCGACGGCGTCGCGGGCAGTTGGACCGGTGTCCGGCCGCGATGCACGGGCCGGGCACCGGCCCTCCGTTCCTTCCATGCTGACCGCATGGTCGTCCTGGCGCAAAGGGCCTCCCGGGCGAGCGGCTCGGCGCCACTCGCTTAGAACGGCATCCGGCTCTGGTGTCCGGATGTCGACCTGTCAGGGGTATTCCCTCGAACACGCGCGGCCATGCCATGGCATATGACGACGCGTCGATGAACAGGCGATGACCATGAACCCGCGCGCGTACGAGCGCCGGGCGTGCGCGGCAGCGCGGTGCGGTGGCGGCGGGCGCTCCCCTGGGCCCCGTCGGCGCGAAACCGCCGTTGCACGGGCGAACGGGTGACGCCCCGGCGCCCCACGGCTGCCGCATGGGCGCCTTGTGCCGAGGAGGAGGGCGCCGCACCGGCGCCCGCGGAGCCGTTCGACATCGCCCGGTCGGGCCGCGCCCAGTTGGGGGAACGCCCGTCGGCGCGGTGCGACGGATCGCCGCCTGGAATCAACCGGCGACGGCGTATGCGAACGAAACACCCGCAACCGGCCCAGGGGCGTGAGGCGGCACCGGGCGAGCTGCGGGTCCGGGTCCCGTGCTTCCGTCAGGTGCCGTAGCGGCGGTGGCGTGCGGCGTAGTCGCGCAGGGCGCGAAGGAAGTCGACCTTGCGGAAGGCGGGCCAGAAGACTTCGCAGAAGTAGTACTCGGAGTGGGCGCTCTGCCAGAGCATGAAGCCCGAGAGGCGCTGCTCGCCGCTCGTGCGGATCACCAGGTCGGGGTCGGGCTGGCCCCGGGTGTAGAGGTGCGAGGCGATGAGGTCCGTGTCGACGATCTCCGCGAGCTCCTCGAAGGTCGTTCCCTTCGCGGCGTGCTCGGTCAGCAGCGAGCGGACCGCGTCCGCGATCTCCTGCCGGCCGCCGTAGCCGACGGCGACATTGACGATTATCCCGTCGATGCCGACGGTCGCCTGCTCGGCCTCCTTCAGCACGGACTGGGTCCTGGCAGGCAGCAGGTCCAGCGTGCCGACGTGGTTCACCCGCCAGCGGCCGTCCGCGGCGAGCCCGCGCACCGCGTCCTCGATGATGCCGAGCAGCGGGACCAGCTCCTCCTCGGGGCGGTCCAGGTTGTCGGTGGACAGCATCCAGAGGGTGACGACCTCGACATCGGTCTCGGCACACCACCCGAGCATCTCGTGGATCTTGCTGGCGCCCGCCTTGTGACCCTGCTCGGTCGTACCACCGGACGCCTTCGCCCAGCGACGGTTGCCGTCCAGGATGACGCCGATGTGCTTGGGCACCTGCGCGTGGTCGAGGCGGCCTTCCACACGGCGCGCGTAGAGCCCGTACACCAGGTCGCGCAAGTTCACGTCGTCCACCCTCTCGGTTCCGTCCGGGCCGGCACAACCCTTGTAAGGTCCGGCCCGCCGCGCAGCGACACCCCTCGTGCGCTGTGGCTGCCCCCGAAGCCGTCACACTACTGGGCACCGGCCACGGGGGCCCAACCCGGTCTGTCACAAGTCCGTGATAAGCAGGGAAGTGTGAACGATTCCCCCTACTACCGCGCCGCCGCGGACCGCTACGACTCCATGGAGTACCGACGCAGCGGGCACAGCGGCCTCAAGCTCCCCGCGATCTCCCTGGGTCTCTGGCACAACTTCGGCGACGACCGCGCCCTCGATTCGCAGCGCGCGATCCTGCGCCGCGCCTTCGATCTGGGAGTGACCCACTTCGACCTGGCGAACAACTACGGTCCCCCGCCCGGCTCCGCCGAGGTGAACTTCGGAAAGATCTTCGCCCAGGACTTCGCCCCTTACCGGGACGAGCTGATCATTTCGACCAAGGCCGGTTACCTCATGCACCCCGGCCCGTACGGTGAGTGGGGTTCCCGCAAGTATCTGCTGTCGTCGCTCGACGCCTCGCTGAAGCGGATGGGCATCGACCACGTCGACATCTTCTACTCCCACCGGTTCGACCCGGACACCCCGCTCGAGGAGACGATGGGCGCGCTGGCGTCCGCCGTCCGGCAGGGCAAGGCGCTCTACGCCGGTGTGTCCTCGTACAACGCCGAGCAGACCGCAGAAGCGGCCCTGATCCTGAAGGAGATGGGCGTCCCGGCGCTCATCAACCAGCCGTCCTACTCGATGATCAACCGCTGGATCGAGGAGGACGGTCTGCTCGACAGCCTCGAGGCGGCCGGCATGGGCTGTATCGCCTTCGCCCCGCTCGCCCAGGGGCTGCTCACGAACAAGTACCTGACCGGCATCCCGGAGGGCTCGCGGGCAGCCCAGGGCAAGTCCCTCGACCCGGGGCTTCTGTCCGACGAGGTGCTCCGACGGCTGCGCGGGCTCAACGAGATCGCGCAGCGCCGTGGCCAGTCGCCGGCCCAGCTGGCCCTGAAGTGGGTGCTGCGTGATCCGCGGATGACCTCCGCCCTGATCGGCGCCAGCAGCGTGAAGCAGCTCGAGGAGAACGTGGCGGCACTCGCCGGACCGCCGCTCTCCGACGAGGAACTGAAGGAGATCGACACCTTCGCCGTGGACACCGCGGGGACGAACATCTGGGCCGGCCGACGCTGACCCGTGCGCCCGGCGTGCGCCGCGGCACAAGAAAACGGGCCGGTCCGTGGGGGGGATACGGACCGGCCCGAGGGGGGCTTCCACCATAACCCTTCGTGAGGGATATCGCGTGCCACGGCATGCCACAACTACTCTCCGAAAGCACCGGACTGCGGCGAGCAGGCGGAAACCTGCCGGAAAAGCCGTGCGCGGCATGGGCGTGGCGTACCGGTGCGGAGCCCTCGACTACTCCCCACGGGGGACCTTCCCGGCTGGTCACAGGGTTGACGCCGAGGCGTCCGGGAACGAGGGCCGACCGGGACGGGCCGGGCGGCCCCGACCGGGATCCGCTTCTTCTTGGCCGGAATCCGCTCCGTGCGGCCGCCGCCCCGTCGGCCGGTCGTGGCGAGCGGCCACGCGCGAGCCCGCCCGATGGGGGCGGGTGCCCGCTGGGGCGCGCTGTCAGGAGCGGCGCAGGAGGGTGATCCCGTCCCGCTCTGCGACGACCTCGTAGCCGTAGGAGCGCTTCGCGGCGTCCAGCTCGGCGAGCTGCTGCTCGGGCGGGTAGGGCCAGTGCCCCGCCTTGTAGGGCCAGGCTTCCGGAGCTCTGCGGTCATGGATGATCCACTCCGCGGTGGGCCGGGGCAGCCGCTTTCTCCCGTACTCGTAGAGCCGCCCCTCGACCGGCCAGGTCGGAAAGATCACGACCTCGCAGCGCGAAGTGAGCTGCGGGGCCAGCCGGTTGGACGCGGCGACCGTCACGCCGTCCGGGATGCGGCGGAGCAGCGAGCGTGCGGCTTCGAGGTGCGCGGTGGTGTGCCAGGTGGCGCGCTGGGCCAGCTGGGCGAGGGGGAAAGACGGGAGCATCACCACCGTCACGGCGATGACCGTCGCGAGCGAGGCCCGGACGTGGCGAGCCGCGAGAGGGTGGCCGGACGTCCGGTAGCGGGTGAGGGCGTCGATGAGTCCGGCGAGTACGACCGGCATCAGAACGGCGCTGTAGTGGAAGGCGGTGCCCCAGTGGAAGCCGTTCTCCGACAGCATCCGCCAGGCCAGCGTCGGTACGGCGATCAGCGAGAGCGGAGAGCGCAGGGCGATGAGCGCGCTCGGCGCGAAGACAAGGACGAGGGTCATGGCCTTGATGTCGGGCCGAAGGGCGTCCAGGGGGGCGAACGCGACCGTCGCGAGAAGCGAGCCATGCGCTTCGGCGAGGTTGGCGCCGTGTGCGTATCCGCCGCCGGGGTTGAACGCCGGGAGCAGCAGCTTGATCGCGATCGCGCTGCCGGCCAGCCCTGCCGCCGCGGTGACGATGCCGAGCCTTCGCGGGCCCTTCCACGCGATGTACGCCCCGACCGCGGCCAGCGTGAACCCCAGGTCCTCCTTCACCAGCAGCATGGGCGCCGCCCAGGCCACGGCGTGCCGCCACCGTTCGCGCCCGAGGGCCTCGAGCGCGAACGCGAGCAACGGGACGGCGAGGGCCACCTCGTGGAAGTCGAAAGCGGCGGCCGAGGCGATGCCCCAGCTCGCGCCGTATCCGAAGGCGACGACATGGGCCGCGCGGCGGCCGAGCGCGCGGACGGCCCAGCGGGCGAGCGGGACGACGGCGACAGCGAGCATCGCGGACTGGGCGAGGAGGAGGCAGAGCGGGGACGGCCAGATCCGGTAGAGCGGTGCGAGGACGGCGATGAGCGGGTGGAAGTGGTCGCCGAGGAGATTGAAGTTCTCGCCGCGCAGCGGGACGACCGGGGCCTGGAAGTGCGCGTAGGCGCGTACAGCCTGTTCGAAGATGCCGAGGTCGTAGCCGGTCGTGCGCAGGAGCTGGTGGCGGCGTACGGCGACCGTGGCGTAGAGGAGGAACAGCGCCGCCGCCCATCCCCAGGCGAGGAGAGCGGCGGGACGGCCGGCGGGCGGCCGTGCGACGGGAGCCCGAGGCGTCGTCGTCTGCGCAGACGGCATCGTCGCACTGTCAGAGAATGTCCGCATACGCCCGAATGCTAGAGGGCATGGCCTGTCGTGCTGTCCACATGGCCGGGGATCTCCCCCTCGTGGCGGTCCCCCGTCGACACGGTCCCCGACGGCTCGAACATCAGGATCGAACCGCCCGGCGAGGACGGCTTGTGCTCGGTGCCCTTCGGCACGACGAAGACATCACCCTCGCGGAGCTCGACCGTGGTCTCCGCCCCGTCGGCGGTCCGCATCGCGATGTCGAAGCGGCCGTCGAGGACGAGGAAGAACTCGTCGGTGTCCTCGTGCACATGCCAGATGTGCTCCCCGGCGGTGTGCGCGATGCGGACGTCGTAGTCGTTCATGCGGGCCACGATGCGCGGACTGTAGACGTCGTCGAAGGAGGCGAGTGCTGCGGTGAGGTTGACGGGCTCGGTGTCCATGAGGCGAGTCTGCGGGCGGCTCGGAGCGATGTCTTGTACGCCTGTGCGTGGGTGCTTGCGTAGGGATGTGCGCGCACCTGGCGGCCCTACGCCGCCAGCGCCCCCAGCAGCAGCCCGATCAGCGCCCCCGAGATCATGAACGGTCCGAACGGGATCGCCGTCCCGCGGCCGGCCTTGCGGAGGACGACCAGACCGAGCCCGTACAACGACCCGAGCAGAAATCCCGCGAAGGCCCCCACGAAGAGCACTCCCCACCCGTACCAGCCGAGCGCGACCCCGAGCGAGAGCGCGAGCTTCACATCGCCGAAGCCCATGCCGTTCGGGTTGATGAGGAAGAGCACGAAGTACGCGGCGCAGAGGCCGAGTCCGCCGAGCAGCGCCCCCGTCCACGACCCGGCCGCCCCGGGCACCAGCGCGGCACCCCCGAGCAGCACCGCCGCGGCGCCCGCGAGCGGCAGCGTAAGCGTGTCCGGCAGCCGGTGGACGTTGCGGTCGATGAGCGCGAGCAGTACGGCGACGGGCGCGAGCAGCACCCAGACGGCGGCCTCCGGCCGCGGTCCGGCGGCGGCTGCGAGCGCGCCGCAGACGAGTGCGGTGACGACGGGCACGAGGACGGAGGGCCGGTACGGCACCGGCTCGCCCCCCGTCATGGCGCCCTCCGCCGCGGCCTGCTCCGGGCCGGAGGCAGCGGCCGTTGCCGTGGCCGGTGCCTGAGCGGGGGCCGGCACCACGGACGCGGCGCAGTTGGCACACCGGGCCGTGCCCAGCCAGCCGTTCACGGGCCCGAGGATCGGATGCCCGGCCGGGCACGCGTCCCGCCACCCCTCCTCCGGCTCGACGGACAGCCGGTAGGCGGCGCGCGGCACGAGGGCCCCTGCCCCGGCGCCCCAGGCGGCGGCAACGACGATCAGCGCGACGACGACGTACCCGTACTCCACCCACCCGACCCTAGAGCCGTCCCGCTCGCCGGTCATGGGCCCTGGGGCCCACTCACCGTCATCCAGGGCCCACGGCCGCGGGACCGGCGCTACGGTCTGTCCATGGGCATCTGGCATGACAGCAAGGGCGAGTTGAGGATCCCCGGCCGCGAGCAACCGGTGGATCTGGTGATAGCCGCGTCGTACCGGGCACGGTCCCGTGGTCTGCTCGGCAGGGACGGCATCGACGGCGCGATCATGCTGACACCGGCGAACAGCGTGCACACCTTCCGGATGCGCTTCACCATCGATGTGGCGTATCTGGACAAGCGGTTGCGCGTCATCGACGTCCGGACGATGAAGCCGGGGCGGCTGGGCATGCTGCGGCTCCGCTCCCGCCATGTGCTGGAGGCGGAGGCGGGGGCGATGGCGGACTGGGGAGTGCGACCGGGCGTACAGCTGGCGATCGAGCCCCGGTAGCTCCCGCCCCGACAGCTGTTACGGCAGCTTGGCCGCCTGCTCGGCGAAGAGCGCGGCCGGGACCTCCGGGGTCCTCGCGTCGATGAAGTTCGCGGTGTAGAAGGTGGCGACGCTCGCCCCCTTCCGTACGACGTGGAGGACGAGCGGCACCTTGGCCCCGTCCACGGCGCCCGTCACCTGACAGGCGATCGCGTCCTCGCCCGCCCGCGGTGCCGGGAGCTGCTTCACCTCGGAGTAGGTGGATGCCCCGTCGCCGCCGCCATGGGTGGTGAAGCCGGCCGCGCAGGCGGCCACGGCGGTACGCAGGGACTCGAGCACAGCGCCGGCGGAACCGTTCGCGTGGGAGGTGAGGATCTCCGTGACGACCGTCTGGGTCTCCTTGCCCTCCTCCGACTTGTCCACGATCGTGCGGTAAACGGTGGCGGCCGCCGCCGGCTCGGGCGCGCCGTTGATGAGGGCGGCCAGCGGCTCGCACCCGGGCTTGTCGGCCTTCTCCGTACCGGGGTCCTCGCCGCCCTGCATGGGCGTGACGACGAGGCCGGGTACGTCACCGGTCGCGAGGGCCGCCTTCGCCAGCTCCGCCTTGCTCAGCGTCCTGCCGCTGCTCGGCTTCTCGTCGGCGGGCGGGGCGGCGGGCTCCGTGGACGGCTTCGCCGACCCGCCGGGGCTGACCGACTCTGCCGCCCCCTTGGCGGGCCTGCCCTTGTCGTCGCCCTCGCATGCGGTGACGAGTCCCATCGTCATCGCGGCGGCGACGGCTGCGATCGCGATGCGCCGTGCCGTACCCGCGGTCCCCGTGATCATCGCGTCCCCATCTCCTGTGTGGCCCACCACCGGAAGCTAACAACGGTCCTCGTGGCGGCGCATGGGCCCAGGGACCCATTCCGCATCCGCCTTCATGTGTCGCGCACGCTCGGCGGGGGTACCGGTCCGAGCCGCCGCCGGGCCGGCATCCGTTCCCGCAGCTCCGCGCACAGCCGTCCGGTCCGGGTGAGGGTGCCGCGACCGCCGCCCTCGCGGGTCATGTCGGCCACGGCACCGAGCCGGTGCAGCAGCCGCTGCCGGGCCGTCACCGTCCCCCATCTCCAGTCCTTGCGGGCAAGGCGCGCCAACTGGTCGGTGCTCCCGCGCTGCGCCCGCTGGACCAGCGCATCGCCGCGAATGAGCCAGCCCGCACAGGCGTCGGTGAGGTCGCCCGTCACATCCGTGCCGGTGGCGGCGCGCCAGGCACGGCGGTATGCGGCTTCCGCGCGTGCCAGTTCGGGCTCCCGCACGGCGGTGACGCACCAGCAGGTCGGGAATCCGATGCGCACGTAAGCGAGTTCCGTCAGCCCGTTGCCGAGCGACGCCTGCTCGAAGTCGACGAAGCGGATGCCTTCGGGAGTGTGCAGGTCGTTGCCGGGACAGGGGTCGCCGTGCAGCAGTGCGGGCGGGCACCCGGTGTCCTCGCGCAGCCGTTGGACGAGCCGGCCGAGCTCCTCCTCCACCCCCGGCGCCACGGCGGCGCCGAGCGTACGGGCCAGCCGCAGGAACGCCTCGACGTCGCCCTCTCCGGGCCCGCCCCACGCGGGCAGGCCGGCAGCAGCGGGACGCGCACCGAGGGTGGCGGCTCCGTGCAGGCGGGCGAGCGCCTCCGCGTAGGCGACGACCCATCCCTCTGCCGGACGCCGGTGCTCGACATGTTCGAGTACGAGGACGCGGGCGACGGGATCCGCGCCGAGCAGCCGGGGCACCACGGGCGGGTCGACGCGGGAGGCGAGCCGTAACGCGGCCACCTCGCGGGCGTAGCGTTCGTCGGCGCCGTCCTTGTCCCCGTCGCCGGCGGCCAGTTGCTTGACGACGGCCGGGGTTCCGTCCAGTTCGACGTGCCAGACGTGCGAGCGCGGGCTGCTGCCGATGGCGCGGACCCTTCGCGGTGTCCCCAACTCGCCGCGCAGCCGTTCTCCGAGAGGCAGTCGCGTCACGGTGGCCCCGATCCGAGAAGTGTGAACGCCCCGTACAGACCGGAGGCGACGGCGAGCAGCCCCGTCACGGCCACCGACCAGCGGGTGCGAAGCCGGGCCAGCGCCGCGGCCGGGGGCAGCAGCAGCGGGAAGGCGGGCATGATCAGGCGCGGCCGGGATCCGAAGTAGGCGGCCCCGATGAGCGAGATCACGACGATGCCGATCCCGTACACGAGCACGGGCAACGGCTGGCGCTGCCGCACGCACAGCCACACCGCCCAGCCCAGCAGCCCGAGCGCGGCGATCAGCCCGATCCCGGCGAGCGGGTTCGGCCCGGTCAGCTGCTCGCCGACGAAACGGGCGAGCGCGAGTCCGCCGTCGATGTTGTTGCCCCAGGCCGCCTGGACCTGGAAGTACGCGGTCGGGCTGCCCTCGCGTACGGCCACGAAGACCACGTACCCGAGCCAGCCGAGCGGCGCGAGCAGCACACCCGCGGCCATCCGCCAGGTCGGACGGCCGCGGACCAGGTCCACGATCGCGGTGATCCCGATGGCCGCGACCAGCGCCGCGGCGGACGGCCGGGTGAGCCCGGCGAGCGCGCAGAGCGCACCGGCGATGATCCAGCGGCCGTTGAGCACCGCGTACAGCGACCAGGCCGCGAGCGCGGTGAACAGGGTCTCCGTGTACGCCATGGACTGCACGAACGCGGTCGGGTACACCCCCCACAGCACCGCGAGCAGTACCCCGGCCCGCTGTCCGGCGATGTGCGTCCCGACGGCGTAGACACCCCAAGCGGCAGCGAATGCCGCCACCCAGGCGATCACGAGCCCGGCCGTAGCCGTGTCGACCGCCGGCACGATCTCGGAGAGGCCCCGCTCCAGCGCGGGCAGCAGAGGGAAGAAGGCGAGGTCGGAATGGACGCTCCCGTCGGGGAGCGTCACTTCGTACCCGTAGCCGTGCGCGGCGATCCGGACGTACCAGACAGCGTCCCAGCGGCCCTGGAGCCGGTGCAGCCCGTCCTTCCCGGTGACCGCGGCGGCGATCGCGAGGATCACCACGCCCGTCAGCCGCACGGCCGCGTACCCGAGGAGTGCCGGTGCGGCGGGGAGAGCGCGCAGGCGGACGGACAGGGGGTGGGGCTGCTGGGACATGCGGTCGATTATGACGGGCGGACCGGCCGGGCCCGGTCCCCCGGGCCACCGTGGACCGTCGAGGCCGCCGGGCCCGGTCGCCGTCATCGCGGGGCGCGATTCCTCCCGCGCGACGACGACGGCACCTTCCGACGGTCTCGTACAGGCACGGCGCGACGGTCAGCCCGAAGGCCGGATCTTCGCGAACTTGGCCGCCATGACCGGGCCGAGTTGCCGGACGATGTCGTTCCCGGGCTGACCGGGGTAGGGCAGGTCGTTCAGGAACGACGTCACGATGACCGCGTCGACCTCCGGCACCCCGCGAGCGCTCTGCTCCTCCAGGAAGTCGAGAGTGCGGCGCCAGTCCGGCACCTCGGACTCCTCACCGAGGAACGCCAGGACGGTCTCCTCCACGACATCGATGAAGAACACGTGCGGCAGAACGCCGTGCTCGTTGAACACATGGGCGTCGTAGGTGTCCTCGAAGTCGGGGATCGCGGCGACGAGGTCCTGCACCAGTCGCACGTCCGGAGACACATCAGAGGTCGTCATCAGCAGTCCAGTCCGGGGTAGTTCTTGTAGCCCTTGTACTTGCCCTCGATGGCGTCGTCGAGGGCCTGGATGAGTGTCCTGGCCAGTCGCTCGTCCTCGGGCGTCCGGATCAGCGGTTCCTTCCGCCCGCCCTTCCTCGGCTTCCACTCGGTGTCGGTGAGGAAGTTCTTGAGCGAGTCCCTCATCTCCTTCGCCTTCTGCACATGGTCCCTGCCCTCGACCTTGGGGCCGCCCTTCGCCTCGTGGTCGGCCGCCGCCATCGCGCTTCCGTCACCGATCTGATCCGGGCTGCCCACCCCCTTGTAGAGGGTGTTGATGATGTTCTGCAGCTTTCGGTGCTCGGCCGTCGGCTTCGTCGCGCCGTCGTTGTTGTGGACCAGGATCCCGCTGGCCGCGGCGACGACATAGTACGTGTGGACGTCGGCGACGGTGAGGTCGTGCGTGGTCTGCCGTTGGGTGAACCGGGAGACCGCGACCACGGGCAGCCCCAGCCCGTTCTCGCTGCGCAGTGTGGCACCGGTCCGGATGTCGCCGGCATCGAGCCACCGTCGCTGGTCGGTGACCCAGAAGGGGTGGGTGTCGGTGACGGTGACGACGGCCGGGCCGCCGGACGTACGGACGGTGAGCCGGGTGAAGTGCTTGTCGTCGTAGGTGGTGATGGCCTGCTCGACGGGCCGGGCGGTGGTACGGCCCGTGTTCGGCTCGGTCGCCAGGACCTCGTCGCCGACCTGGACCTTCTCGATGGCGACGCGGCGGCCGTCGGCGAGCAGGACGGGCGTGCCGGGCGGGAAGCTGTGCCGGGCCGGGCAGGTCGTCGGCTTGTCGTCGGGTTTCTTCTCGTCCGGTTTCTTCTCGTCCGGTTTCTTCTCGTCCGGTTTCTTCTTGCCGGGGTCGTACTTCTTCTTCGCGTCCTCGAGTGCCTTCTCCGCGTCCTTGACCCGTTTGCGGTTCTTGATCAGCCCCTTGAGGCCGTCGTAGAGATCCCCGCCGTGCTTCTTGAGCTTCTTGATGAGCTCATACGCCTTCTTCCACTTCCACGGCGCCCCGTACTTCGCGGCCAGTTTCCCGACCGCACCGCCGATCAGGCTGAGCAGCACATTGACGAGGGTCTCGGTGCAGGCGCCCATGTCGCCCTCGGTGATGCACTTCAGCGCATCGGTGATCCCGAGCTCCTCGGCAAGGATCTTGCCCAGCTCCTTGGCGGCTTCCTTCGCCTTGTCCGAGTCCGACTTCTCGGCGGCCTGGGCGTCCTGAAGCTCCTTCAGCGCCTTCTCGTAGTCGATCTGCTCCTGCGACTTGGGAGCGTCACCGTTGCTGCCGCCGGTGTCGGACGCGGGGTTGCCGTCGGCGGTGCCGTCGGCCTGGGCATCGTCACCTCCGCCGCCACCGCAGTCACCACCGCCGATGCACTCCACCTGCGCCACGATCTTCTGCGTCAGCTCGGCACCGATCCCCGTCGCCACCAGCGCACCGACGATCGCCACCACGACCAGAACGAGTCCCAGGTACTCCAACGCACCCTGACCACGGTCCCGGCCACGGCGCCGACGCAGCCCGAGCAGCCGCACCTGCGTCCGAGGCCCCATAGCTCGTACCCGTCGGCGAACGCGCCGCACAACCCCCGCTGGTGACATGCAAGCGACGCTAACCGGCCATACGGCCGGGCGTCATGGGCCCGGGGGCCCATAGCGGGTCCCAGATTCCTTACGCGCCCGGCCAGTTGGAGCGCCGGTGCGGTTGGGCCCCGGATTGGGGCCGAGGGCCCACGCCAGAGAAGGCCGGCGCTCATACGCTCACGCCGCGCAGGCAGCACGGATGGCGGATGACTGCAGGGGCTTCGGAGACAAGAGAGGTACGGCCGTGAGCGGTGGCGGGGCATGGGGCAGCGGAGACGGCAGCGGATACGGACGTCCCGGGCCCATACCACCGGGGCGCCACGGTCCCGGCGACTCAGGACGCTTCTTCTCCCTGGTACGCAGCTGGGCCGCGGCCGTCCTCGTGTACTTCGCCTGCGGGCTGCTCTTCGCCAAAGCCCTCCTCGAACCGCTGGCCAGCGTCGAACGACTCGAGACCTTCGGCTGGCGACTGGCTCTGCTGCATGTGCCTGGCATCCTCACCATCACGCTGACCGTGCTGGTCGCTGCCCGCGTCCTCCCCGAATCGCAGCGCGAGTCCACTGCCACCCGCCTGCTCGCCGCCCTCGCCGTGCCCGTCGCCGCCCTCGTCCATGGCTACACGGTGTCGTGGGACTTTCTCGCGGCGGAGGGCATGTTCATGCCCGTCGTGGCGCTGGCCACCGGCGCCGCCGCGGGTCTCGCGTTCGACCGCCTGATGGAGGGGCGTGGATCCGACGGCGACGCCCCGGCGGCGTATCCGTACTCCTGGCGTGACCGCGGTGCCACCGCCCTCGAGTACCTCGGCGTGGTCGTCGTGGTCGTCGCGCTGATCCTCGCGGTGTCCGCTGCGGGCGTCGGCGGGCGCGTCGGGGACCGCATCCGGTGCGCCATCACCTCGCTCACGGGCTCCGGCGGCGGCAACTGCGCCACCGGGCCCGACAACACCGCGAAGCCCAGGACGGACGCCGACTACGAGCCGAAGCTGTGTCAGGTCTCCAACGTCTCCGACACGGCGGGCGGCAAGGTGAAGATCGGCTGGTTCGAGTGGGGCGAGGAGTACGGCTTCCAGCAGAAGGTCGCCCAGGCGAACACCGATGTGAACGGGGACGGCACGGTCGACGGCAACGACAAGCTCGTCTACCTCACCTTCACCGACGCGGCCTCGGCCGGCGTCAATGCCAGCACCCCCGGCGTGAAGCTCGGCAAGCTGGGCAAGGCCGATGTCGACCTCGGTGGCGGAATCAAGGTCACCAACGGCGACACCTGGGTCTTCAAGAGCGAGGAGGACGCCGAGAAGATGCGTGACGACATCGAGGAAATGAAGATGTGGGAGACCTCGATGAAGCACAGCGGCGCGTACGGCGGTGGCAACTGGTACGCCGCCAAGGAGTGGGCCGAGAAGAAGGAAGCCATCGAGAAGCAGATCGGCGACAAGAAGATCTCGTACTCGACGATCGGTCTTTACGCCCAGGCGGACGGCGGTCTCGGCATCAGCGCGGGCGACGACACCAAGCTGGGCGCCAAGCTCGGCGGCAAGGCGAAGTTCTCGCCCGACGTCACGATCAGCAAGGACGACGTCAACGGCAACGAGTCGTACACGTACACCGCCAAGCTCGAGGTCGAGGGCAAGGTCAGCGGCGAGGCGGGACCGCTGGGCGGCACGGCGGGCGCGAAGGACTCGTACACCGGCGCCATCACGGTCACCCGCGACCAGAAGACCGGCAAACTGGTCCGTATCGACATGACGAAGACGTTCGAGGGCACCCAGACGTCGGACAAGACGGACGTCAGTCATGACAACGGCAAGAAGGACGACGACAAGAAGAAGGGCAAGGGCAGCGTCAACGACACCTCCGGACCGACCGGTATCGAGGTGCAGACGAACTCGATCGTCTTCGGCAAGGAGACCGACCGGACGACCGAGGACAAGCGGGCCGTCGCCGAGAAGTGGCTCGACGGCTCCGGGAACAACACCGCCCCGTTCGAGTACATGTTCGGCGACGAATCGCTTCAGAAGAAGCCCGAGGGGAACGCCCCCTTCGAACAGATGATGTTCCAGGACGGTCTGTCGAGTGCGATGAACTACCACGGCGAGATCGACGCCCAGGAGTTCGGCTTCGAGATCTCGCTCGGCATGAGCCTCGGGTTCTCCATCTCGGACGAGCACAAGAAGGAGACACTGACGGACGCCCGGTTCCTGGGGGCCCCGCAGGGCGACAAGCGCTCCTACCTGCCGTACAGCTACTGCGCGAAGTAAGGACGTACGACGATGAAGCACTCACGCTCCAGGTCCGGCCACCGCTGTCGCCCCGGCCGCCGGGCGCTCACCGGCTGGGCGTCCAGCGCCTTCTCACTGACCCTGCTCACCCTGCTGTCCGGCTGCGGCGGAGGCGCCGGCGCCGCGGCCGTCCCCGACGGCTGGGACACGCTCGACACCAAGAGCGTGACCGTCGCCTACCCCGGCGCCGCGGGCTACCAGGAGCAGCCCGCCTCCGAACGCAGCAAGCACAATGCCGCGGTCGCGCTCAAGGAGGAGGGCGGGCTGCGGACCGGCATGGTGTCCGTCCAGCTGAACTTCGCCACCGGCGTCGACGACGCGGAAGAGGCCGCCACGGCCGCCGGCGCGGTCATCGGCCTCGGGGCGACCCGTCAGGACACCGCCGACGTACGGCTGAACGGCGAGGAGAGCGCCCGGCAGGCCCGCCGTATCGACTACGAGTTCACATCGAGCGGCGAGCAGCGGACCCCGGAGAAGGGCACGCGCATGACCGGTGTCATGGTGGCCGGGGTCGACTCCAAGGGCGTCCCCTTCCTCGTGCGGATCAACACGGTGAAGGACGCCCTGACCGAGGACGAAATCGATACCTTCGTGGAGTCGATCACCGTCAAGTAGCCCACGTCGCGGCGGAAGGCAGGCAACGATGCAGATCCTCCCTGGTGGCGGAGCCACTTTCCTGCTGCTGCTCGGCCTCCTTCTCGGCGCCTTCGCCGTGCGGTCCGCCCTGCGGCTCCGCCGTGTGCTGTGGCTCGTACGGCGCGGCGAACACACCGAGGGCCGGTGCACGAAGCGCCGCACGGTCGACCGGGGCCCGGGGACGGACCGCCGCTACGCCACGGAGTACGTCTTCGGATTCCGTACAGGCGACGGCCGCGACGTCGAATTCACCGACACCGCCCCCGGCCCTTTCGGCTTCGAGGTCGGCGCCCCGGTCCGCGTCTCGTACGACCCCGTCGCCCCGGACAAGCGGGCAACGGTGGCGGGGCCCGGCGCCTGGGGCCCGGTGCTGCTGCCCGCCGCCTTCGCGACGGGCCTCGGGGTGTTCGCGCTCGGGCTGCTGTACGGGTTCGTCGCGGTGCGGGGGTGGGTGTGAGCGGCTACCGCCGTGCCTGTTCCCGGATCTCGGGCGGCACGGATTGGTCGGCCGCAATCCTGTCCAGCGCCTCACGGCTACCCGGCAGTTCGTCCACAGCCCACAGCAGACGTACGGCACTGCCCGCCCCGAAACCCCGCCGCACGTACGACTCCGCCAGATCGGCCGCCCACGGGGCGGCAGCCTCCAGCGCCCCGGCGGAGTGATCGACCAGCCAGTCGAAGACGTCCTCTGCGAGCCACGCCGCGATCCGCGCGGTCCACCGCTCCGTGAAGTCCTCGTCATCGGCGTCAAGGCCGAGCAGCTCGCACTCGCGCCGCGCCTCGGCCATCCGCTGCCGGGTGACGAGCCGCGGCGACGGCATCAGGTCACGCACCACGTTCCGGATGTCGAGCCACTGTGGACGCTCGTCCCAGTCCTCGTCGTAGTCCCCGTCCCATTCGGGCGGGGGCTCCGGGAAGTTCAGCCGGTCATTGGGCAGGAGGCTCAGCAGCAGCGCCCTGACCTGCGCGAAGGACTCCGGCGCAGCGGGCAGGCCGCTGACCCACCGCCGGGCGGGCTCGGGAAGCAGCGGCTCCTCGTCGTCCCCGACCGGCTCGGCCGCCCGCGCCTGATAGCAGGCCCGGCGCAGCCGGAGCAGCCGTTCCCGGGCGAGGAAGCGAGCGTACTCGTCCACCGAGTCGTCACCCACCAGCCGCAGCAGCGCCGCCTCGCCGTGCGGGGCCCCGACGTCGTACAGCAGCCAGACGGCGTCACTGACCACCGGCGCGGTACGCACCCATGACTCGGCCAGCTCCGCCGCACGGGCAACCTCGCCCGCCGGCAGCGACGGATCGCTCTCCAGTCCGCCGCGGACCGACCGGAACAGCCCGTGGGCGCGACCGGTCAGCTTCTCCCACGTTCGGTGTGCCGCGAAGCGCTGCCGTTGAGCGTCGGTGAGGGGCAGATCCGGCTCCCCCTCGGTCTTCTCGTAGAGCTCCCAGAGCTCTTCGGTCCAGCCCGTGGTGGGCGGCGGCAGCTCCGCGAGCACCTGGGCGAGGTCGTCCAGTTGCCGCCGCACACTCATGAGCCGGCCCGTCCTTTCGTCAGGAGACACCCAGGTATTCCATGGCTGTCTTCGGATCCTTCATCTTGCCGGACCGGATGGCCTCGGCCTTCTCCGCGTCGGACTTGCCGTTCCAGGCCGCTTCCATCCGATTGAGCTGGGACGGCGACACGTCCTGTCCCGCGATCCGGGCACCGACGTTGTTCTTGGCCATCTCCTGCGCCGGGTTGCCCGGCGGCCGGACCTTCGGCTTGCCTTCCCGCTTCTCCGTCTTGCTCTGCTTCTTGTAGTTGAACTGTTCGAAGATCTGAGTCCACTTGTCGGTGCTCTCGATCTCGTAGCGTGCCTGCCGGCCGGGCTCCTTCTTCTGCCATTCGCCGAGCCGCTTGACCTGCTCGGGGAGGGACGGCTGCGTGGTCGCGTTGGCCCTGTTCTTGACCTCGACGACGTGAACCTTGCCGTCCTTGCCGCGGTAGGCGACATCGGCGTCCGGGATTCCGGACACGTCGATCGTGCCGCCTTTGCCGTCGGACAGTTCGCCCCTGTGCTTCGGGTTCTTCGCAGTGTCGCCGGGGCCCGAGTAGACCGTGGTGCCGTCCGCCGCCTCGTTCTCGGCGATCCTGCGGGTGGCGTTGGCCTCGGCCAGGTTCTCCGCGAGCTTGTCCTTGTTCGGAGAGTTCAGCACCTTGTACGCCAGCTTCTCGCGGCTCAGGCCGTCGATGTTCTTGCGTTGCACCAGCTTGGTGACGTCGTCGAGCGCGTCGGCCGCCTCCTTGCTCGTGTACTCCTTCTGGTCCCACATGGAGTCGTCCTTGGCCCGGGCCAGGAAGTCGTCCAGCGCATTGGACTGGACGTGCACGTCGTCCTTCTTGGCCTGCTTCAGCACCTCGCGCAGGACGTCGGCGCGTGCGTTGAGGGCCTCTCGCTCGGCCTTGTTGGCCTCGACGACATCGTCGTCGTCATCGCCGCAGGTGTTCGTGCCCGTCCGGACGATCCCGCCGGCGGCTCCCCCTTGGTAGACGGCCAACATCGCCCTCGTCGCGCCGCGCGGGCCGCCGGTGTTCGCCGCGGCCGGCTGCACCGAGGCCAGCGCGAGACCCTTGCACTGCTTCTTCTGGTCCCGGTCGGCGATGCGGCGGGCATGGTCGGCGTGCTTCTGTGCCTCGTCGGCGTGTTTCAGGGCCTGGTCGAGGTCACCGCGCTTGGCTTCCTCCTTGGCCTTCTGCGCGGACTCCGCGGCCCGGCCGTTCGGCGTGTCCGGGAAGTCCCTCTTGCCGCCGAGGTCGCCCAGCTTCTTGAACTTCTTCAGGCTCTTGGGGCTGAAGATGCCGATGACGCCGAGGATGGTGTTACCGGTGGACGCCCCGTAGTTGCCCTTCTTCCAGTTCTCCTTGTCGACGAACATGTCGACGGTGAAGTCCTTGGTGAAGCTCAGCCCGCCCGTGAAGGCGTCCCATGAGGCGCCGAGCTTGTCGCCGTTCTTCCACTTCTGGCCGACGCTGGGACGGTTCTTCTTCCACCAGTCCTGGCTGTAGTTCTCGAGACCTTCCCAGGTGTCCTCGATGGTCTTCTTCGGATTCGCGGCGAAGGCGACCGTGTCGTTGATGAAGCCGACCGTGGGCGCCATGACGAAGCCCCGGGCGTGGTCCCAGAAAGTCCTGTCGTGCCGCTCCTCGGGGATGATCGGCTCGGTGCCGTCGTCCTTGAAGTCCTCGGGGTCGACCTCCCGCTCCAACGGGCCCGGCGCGACGGGGATCCTGTCGTCGCCGCTCATCGTGCCGAAGTCGTTCTCCTCGACGAGATCACCGCCGGAGGAACCGCCCGTGGCACCGCCGGAGCCACCCGTACCGCCGGAGGAACCGCCCGTACCGTCGCCCTCGGCCGGCCCGGCTTCGGTGTCACCGCCGCCGTTCGTGCCGCCGGTGTCACCGCCACCGCCGCAATCCCCGCCGCCGATGCAGGAGACCTGCGCGGCAATCTTGTTGGTGAGCTCCGAGCCGATCCCGGTCGCCACCAACCCGCCGATGATCGCCGCGACCACCAGGACCAGACCGAGGTACTCCATGGCCGTCTGGCCCTGATCACGCCGCCAACGGATCATCCGCTCGATACGGAACGGCCGCGGCCGCTTCCTCTCGTCCGGAGCCAGATCGAACCATGCGCGCACCTCCGGCATACGCAGCAGCACGATCACCGCGATCGGGATCACCGACTGACTGAGGCCGCGGTAGTCCAGGTGAAGGAGGGTGACGAACGCCAGCCACAGGAGCCACCCCTGGACCACGATCAGCCCCCGGCTGACCCACAGCCCGCCGCGCCAGGCGCGATGCGCCAGGTAGGCGCCGATGACGCTGGGCAGCGAGTCGTAGAGCAGGATCCCGAACAACTCGCCGTTGTAGTACGTCACCATTGACAGCACCGTCAGGACGTACAGCGCCGTCAAAGCGACCTGGAGCCATTGCAGACCCTGCACCCAGAACAGCTGCTGGGGCATCGGTGCGCGACCGCGAACGGACGCATCCGAGATCTCACCGCCACCTGCGCCCCAACTACTGGCAAACGTACTGGACTTCACACTCGCCGCCTGAGCCGCCGTCTCGGCCCAGCCCCCACCTGCACGATTCATTTTCGTACGCTATTGCGAAATCCAGTCCGCAGGCATGGGCCCCAGGACCCAAAGTTTCACAACTCACCGGATGCTCCGCCATGTTGTCGACAAAGCACCGCTGTCCCGCGAGCGCCACCCCGGCCCGCCCCGTGCGAACCAGTGGTGTTCGAGGCTCAAGAGCTCGGGGCATCCAAGGCGTGAAAAGCCGGGCGGGGCTCTCCACGGATCACAGTGAAACCGCCTTCCAGATGACTGTGAGTACTCCTTGGGCCCGAGGTTGGGTCCTCGGGCCCAAGACGTCGCTCTGTGCTCAGCCATAGCCTGATCGGTCTTCACTTCTCTTGCTGTCAGTACCGGTTGGGGTCAACACATGTCTGTGTCCGGCGGCATACCTGCATACGGAGGCGCGCCCACGTCCGGCGCGGGGCGGCGAGCACTGCCGCGCGAGCTCCGAGTGGTACATGTGCTGGTCCACGTCCTGTTCGGCGCCACGGTACTGGGCGGACTCGGCCTGCTCGGCTCCGCTCTCTCCGCCGATGCCATGGACGGCCTTCTCCTCGGGCTCGTGCTGTACGGAGCCGCGCCCGGAGTGGTGGGCTGGGTGCTCTCCCGCCGCATCTGGACCGGCGGCAAAGGCGTATGGACCGGTCTCATCGCGGTGCAGGCGTGGCTGATCCTGGGCGGCGTGGCCAATATCGGCGACGGGTCCGGACACGGCTTCGCACAGCTCTTCCTGCCTGTGCTGATCCTGCTCTTCCTGATGCAGTCGGACAGCCGCGAGTGGTTCGCGCTTCCGGAACAGGAGCGGGTGGACAAGCCCGAGTTCTCGCTGTCCCACATGATCGCTTGGCGGCGCGACCGAGGTCAGACCGCGCTGGAGTACCTCGGCCTGGTCCTGATCGTCGTCGCGATCATCGGCGGGCTCGTCGCGACGGGGATCGGCCAGGAACTGACGTCCAAGATCAGCGCCCAGGTGTGCCGGATCGGCGGCGGCTCGGACTGTGGTGACGACGGCACCACCACCGTGGAAGCCGGTGACGACGAGGGCACCGAAGGGACCGATGGCTCAGGCGATCCAGGCGATGCGGACACCGGCGGGTCCACGGGTGGCTCGACCACGACCGGAGGCACCACCGGTACCGGTGGTGCCTCCGGGATCGGCGGTTCGACCGGGAGCACTGGGGGCTCGGCAGGGACCTCAGGGACCGCAGGGGCCACCGGTAGCGCGGGTGCGACGGGTGGGGCGGATGGCGGCCCAACCGGCGGCACAGGCGGCAGCTCGACCGGAAACGGCGGTGCCACGGGCGGGACGAACGGCGGCACCAGCGGCGGACCCGATGGCGGAACAACCGCCGGCCCCAACGGTAGTGGTGACACCTACCCCGAGACCCACGAGGAGCCCGAGGCGGCCTACGACGTCCCGGCCTCCGCCACCGACGAGTCCGAGGCCGGCGACGGGGGCGACAAGGGTGACGAGGAGGACTGCGGCGGCTGGGGCTTCTTCGGCTGTGCCTGGGACCGCGGAACCCAGGTCGTCAAGGGCATCTTCGTCGACGGCATCGGCGGTGACATAACCGGCATCATCGACCTCTTCAAGCCCGAAACCTGGTCCGGCATGGCCGACTACGGCAGCCAGCTCGGCGACCAGTGGACGGAGGACTCCAAGGACGCCGGCGAGAAGTGGGACAACGGGGACTACCTCGGTGCTCTCGGCGACTGGGGCGGCGCCTCGCTCAACACCGTGGTGAAGGTCGGGGACGACGTCTTCGTCGGCGACGAGGTGCGCGACCGCTGGAACAACGGCGAGAAGACCCGGGCCGTGACCGACGTCGTCTGGAACGTCGGATCGCTCTTCATCCCCGGCTACGACGTCGCGAAGGTCGTCGGCAAGGTCGGCAAACTCGGCAAGTTGGGCAAGATCGCCGAGGAGGTCGCCGAAGCAGCCGGCGACGCGGGTGAGGCCGCGAAGAAGGCCCGCAAGGCCGCCGACGCCGGCGACGTCGACGGCGCCCGCAAGGCGGCGAAGGAGGCCGACGAAGCGGCGGACGAGGCCGAGGAGAAGGCTCGTCGGACGGGCTGCACCATAGCCTCCGGTCCGCCGCCACGCCCCGGGTTCGCGGGCGTGGCGGGATCCGGGACCGGCGTCCTCGCGGGAGGGCCACCGGACCGGGTGATCCTGGCCACTGAGGGCTGCGACACGGAGGCCAAGGCCAAGGCGGAGGCGGCGCGCAAGCAGGAACGGGAAGCATGGACGGCCAAGAAGCGCGCCGAGGAGAAGGACCGCGCGGCCAAGGCCGCGGCGAAGAAGAAGCCTTGGCCCGACCCGAAGAAGAACGACACCTCCGACCCGCGGAACTACAACGACCCCGACTGGGCCGACGACCTGAACGACCCGGAACTCGGCTCGGCCGACAAGGGCGACGGATACTGGGGCAGCCGGGACCGTAACCCCAAGCCCAACTGGAAGAACGAGTCGTGGCTCCGATACCAGGAGCAGATCACCGGCACGCAGCGCGGCAAGGAGTACATCGTCGCGCATCCCAAGGAGGGCAAGTCTCCTGTGGAGTACGACGGCTGGGACTCCAGTAGGCAGACGTTCCTCGAGGCCAAGAACGGCTACAAGAGCTACCTCTCGAAGTCGAAGAAGGGCACGCTGACCAAGTCCGGCAAGGACAAGTTCCTCACCGAGGCCCGGGGCCAGATCGCCGCTGCCGGAGGTCGTCCCATCGAATGGCACTTCTCCGACCCGGAGGTGGCCAAGGCGGCCCGAAGGGCCTTCCAGGACGCGCGGCTGCCGATCAAGGTTATTCACACGAAGCAGAAGCCGACAGGCGGTACCAGGAAGCCGGAGGCGTTCGGTTAGCGTGACCGGAGCAGTAGCGCTGGGCACCGAGGACGAGAAGCCGAGGAGACAGGACATGCGACGAGTGGTTCGGGGCTTCTGGGGACCCCGGCAAGAATCGGTCGAGACGCTTGCAGGCCGGTGGCAGCTGACCGTGAACCGCCTCACCGAGCTTCTCCCTACGGCCGATTCGGTCGGAGCCAGTGCCTGGAGGTGGCAGCAGATCCACATGTCCGGGCCTGCCACCGAATTCCGGCCGGACATGGACCCCCTGAGCAACGCCCTGCGCGCCGCGGAGGCAGCCGATGACTGGTCGGACCAGGTTGGTTTCCCGCTTCACCTGGTCGCCGCGGGTGTCAAGGGCTGGGAGATCGACGTCAGCGGCAATGGAGGTGGCATCTCACCGTTCCTGCTCCAGTCGATAGTGATCGCCATCGAATCACCGGACGCTGCCGGAACCCCGGACTCCGAACTCCTCACCCTTGTCGCCGATGTGTGGGAACCGGACTTCGGCGACGTCAGCGACTACGACGTGATGGACGCGCTGGAGGACGACGCCGGCTTCAGCGTGGACGATCCCGCCGTCGGCTGGGTCGGTTACCTCTCGCCAAGGCGCGCAGCCCTGGTACCGGCCGGCATGACGGCCGTCCGCAAAGAGCTGACCGGCGGAGGAGCCCTGCTGGAGATCGCATCACGCGAACACACCGAAGCCGTGGTCCAGGCCAACCTGCGGCTGCGGGACGCCGGCGCGCTCCAACCGCTGCCCCGCCCGATGGACCGGGCCGCGCTGTGACCGCCCGGGCCGGAGAGACGTTCGACACCGGCCGGGCCGCGGCCGATATCGAGGCACTGCTGGCCGAGCCCGTACCCGCGACCGGTCCGACGGTCGCTGAGGGGGATCCGGTCGCCGGGGAATGGACGGTGACCAGAGGCGCCGGCTTTGTGATCATTCCGCTCTGGGAAGGCGACAGCCTCACAGGGGTGTACGCGCCCGAGTGGAATGACGTGGAGGAGGCTGCCGAAGGTCATCTCGCCGACCTCGTCCAAGAACTGGACCGCCGATGGGGCACCCATCGACCGGTGGGCATGCGCGTGCCCGTCTTCCGGAGCGCCGAGAACGAGCCCATGCCATCCATGTTCCAGGCACTGTGCGACGAAGACCTTCTCGGCGACCTGGCTGTGTGGGGACCTGTGCCGACCGACTCGGCCACCGACGGTCCCTGGGTCGCGGTCTCGCTGAACCAGTCCGACGGCGACGCCCCGATGATCATGGCAGCGGTCGTCAGCGACCGGCCGATCGTCGAACTGGAGGAGTAGCGGCCACTGTGCCGGCCTATCCGCTGTGCACGCACCGCGGGGCCCGTCGACACCCGGTACCGGCCTCGACGGTTGCTCGCGGGGCCGAGGCACCGGACTGCGGATCGTCCGTCGGTGGACCGACGGTACCCAGGACGCAGGGGGCGGACCACCTGCCACGAGGTGGTCCGCGCTGCGTCAGCTGGACTGTTGAGCCTAGCCGCCCTCGCCCCGTGGGAAGGAGACCTCCACACGACGGTTCTTCTTACGGCCCTCTTCGGTGCCGTTGTCGGCGATCGGGTACTGCTCGCCGTAGCCGCGGATCTCGAAGGTGATCGAGGTGGAGCCAAGCTCCTTGTTCAGTACTCCCTGCACAGCATCGGCACGCTGCTTGGATAGCACATCGCCATGAGCGTCGGAACCGAGGTTGTCGGTGAAGCCGAAGACGCGCACCTTGGTGGCACTCTGCTTCTTGATCTCGGCGGCGATGGCCGCGATCCGGGCATTGGCAGCGCTGCTCAGCTTCGCGCTGTCCTTGCCGAACAGGACCTCGGCTTGAAGCGCAAACTTCACGGTCGAATTGGTTTCTTCTCGGCGCTCCTCGCCACCCTGGTCCTCGACGACCTGAATGACATCAAGGACCTTGGCGGGGGCCAACGTCGCACCATCAGGCATCCTGAGATCGGGATCCTGGCCGTCCACCTCGACCGGCGGCTTGGCGGACGCCTCGGTACCAGGTGGCACGCTCGGGCCGTCGTCGGCAAACGCGACACCGGGACCGAAGACACTGGTGACTGCCAGGACTGCCAGCGACGCAACAGCGGTTCCCGCCGCACGCGACGGCTTGGGACGAGAACAGGTGACCGTCATTTCAGCCATCACCCGGCGATCTTGATGGTGGTGTTGGCGAAGGTCGGCAGAGTGAAGTCGACTTCATTCGTGCCGGTCGGCGGAGCCGGGAACTGCATGAAGACAGGGGCCGACTTACCGGCAGCAATCGGTCCGATGCCGGTGGTGCAGAGGCAGCGCCCATCAGTATCCCGGAGGATGTAGTAGCGCTTCTTGCCGGCCTTGTCCACCAGTGCGGCACCCGCGACCGAGTTGGGATTCTTGGCGACGATCAGACTCTCGGCGCCCTCCCAGCCGCTCGAGTTGCGAATCTCATCGCCCTGATTCTTGATCTCGCCGCTGACAGTGACGAACCCACCCGAGTCACGTTTGGCTTCGTTGATGACGAGCAGCAGGTCTCCTTGCCCGCGGATCTCGGCGAGCTTCACATTCGGGTCTACCTTGTCCCCGGCAGCAGTGTCCCCCTTCGATCCCCCGCTACCGGTCGATGTGGACGACGATGACCCTGTCTGTTGCGACTTGTCGTCATCGCCCCCACCGCAACCTGTACCGAGGAGGGCCAGCGCTGCCGTCATCGAGGCAGCCAGCGCTGCCCGCCGGACCTTCGTAGTACGCCGAATGCTCATTGGATATCGCTTCCTCTACTCGTCGTTCGCCATCAGTCGATCAGGTGCACAGCGAAGATCTTCTCCAACTGCGGCAGTGGAAGAGGGTCCTCGGGATCGATGATGAGGTCTCGCCCGTCGCACTCGAACGTGACGGGCCCAGGCTTCTCGTCCTCTTTGGGCTCGGTGTCGTCCTCACCTGGATCGCCCACAGGCTTCAGATCGCATCGGAACTCGACGACAGCTGTGGCCTTCGCTGTACCTCGCCCGTCTTCGGATCCACTGATCAGAGAATTCTTGACGGCGTAGCGCGTCTTGACCTCAACGGTGAACTCGTCGCGAAGGAAGCCAGGATTCCGACTGCAACCGCCGTCCCCGCTGCCATCGAGGTCCATGACATCGGACCTGTTCTTGGAAGCGAAGTTCTCAGCCTGTGCACACGCGGCCTCGGTCCCAAACTTCTGGCCGTCGAAGAAATCAGCAAGACCACCAGGTAGGAGGATCGCCTCGAGAAGACCGGGACCCATCTGGTCGCGCGCGTCTTGAGCGGCGGCGAGTGCAGCCGCATCAGCGGCTCCCTGAGCTCCGTTGCGAGTCGCCGAGGCCTGGCCGACAGCAAAGAAGGCGAACGCAAGGAAGAGCAGGCCCGCCACCATCACTACATAGATGGGGAAGGCCTGCCCTGCATCGTTGCGCTTGCGAGCAACCATCAACCAGCCTTGATCGAGTTCACCAGGCCCTCGATGCGGCCCTTGATCGCGGTACCGATGCCCGACGCCGCGATACCACCGATGATCGCGACGACCACCAGGATGATGCCCAGGTACTCGAAGGCCGTCTGGCCCCGGTCCTTGGTCTCGTAGCGCTTCTGGATCCTCGTGACGGCGGTGTTCGCCCAACCGTTGACGCGGACCTGAGTGTTGACGGCGGCCTTCAGCATCGTGTTGTTCATGATGTTCCCCTCCGGGTCCGGCCGACCGCTTGCCGGCCGACGCGTAAGTCTCTTCGGTGCCAATCGCGTTACCGGCTTCCTCCTGGCCGGTGCCGCTTGCGACACGAGAAACGTACGCCGGGACAGCCTCTCGACCAGAGGGCCCCTGGGCCCATTCCCGGGCCCAAAGAGAAGCTTGGGCCCACCCGGTGCAGGGCTGGGCCTCTAGGCCCACACCCGAGCATGCCTCTCTGCCTGCGTGCTGGATCCGCCGTTCGGTCATCCCTGTCCGTCCCCCCTCGGACCGTGCCCCGTGGTCGGCGCGGTGCCGAGCCAGCGGGCGATCGCCTCGCTGCGGCTACCGCTGTGCAGCTTGGTGAAGATGCGGTTGATGTGGTTCTTGACGGTCTTCTCACTGATGAAGCACGTGGCGGCGATCTGCTGATTGCTCATTCCGGATGCAATCAGTTCCATGACCTCCACCTCCCGTGAACTCAGCCCGAACTCTTCCCTGTTCGGTGGCAGACCCGGTCGCCCTGTAGTTGAAGACTGTGCCACAGGAGATTGCAAATGCGAAAGACCTCGAGGCTGATCGGCCGGTCGTCCTTGCGCTGCGGACACGCCAGGCGCGTGCCTGGGCGCCGGCACGGCACCTAGAGGCGGATAGGCCTCCTGGTGGGGCCCGGCGTACGACACGCCCGTCGTCAGCGCCGATCCGAGGCCCTCAGGCAGGGGCTGCGGGCTGGCGGCCGGCCCGGGTGGTCCCTGCCGCATGTGCTGGAGCAGGGCGTTCGCCGCCGTGGCCGTGAAGTGAGCCCGTCCGGTTCTGATGTCCTTTACGGCCTGCACCAGTTGGTCCGCGGTGAACTCCCCGTGGACAAGGTAGCCGCCGGCTCCAAGCCTCAGCGCCTCGTGCACGATTTCACTCTCACGGCTGTACGTCAGCATCATCACCGGCGCGATCTGCACCAGGTGCGGCAGCGCGGAGATGCCGTCCACGCCAGGCATGCGGACGTCCAACAGCACCACATCGGGGCGATGCTGCACCGCGGCCTCGTAGGCCGCGCGACCGTCGGCGGCTTCCGCGACGACCTCGACGTCCTGGCGGCCGGAGAGCAGCACGCCCAGGCCTGCCCGGACCACCGGATTGTCATCGGCGACGACTACGCGCAAAGGCATGGGGACAGGTGCCGGTGGGGCGGCGGGAAAGGCAGGCATCGCTCCGGATGCCGCGGCTTGCTGAGGAGCGGGGAACCCGGAGGAACTGTGCTCCGAGCTGAGCGGGGTGGCGTGCGAGGACGTGTGCTGGGAGGCGTGGTTCTGTTGCGCCCAGTGCTGACCCGACGCGCGGGAGATCTCATCTGGCATTCTGCGGCCTCCTCTCAGTGGTAGGGGGACAGTGGGGGACGCACGGCTAGGCGTGGGGCGTGCGGAGTGGGCTGGGTGCGGCGGGCGCGTGCAAGCCGACGGCCGTAAGGGCGACCATCGGGAGTTCCAGTCGGACTTCCGTGCCCTTGGCCGCCCGGCCCTTACCGATACGAATCCGGGCACCGATCGAGGCGGCTCGCTCCACCATGCCGACCAGACCGAAGTGACCCGCCCGCTTGAGTTCGTCAAGGGTGGTGCCGGCAGGCAGGCCGCGCCCGTCGTCGTACACGCTCACGCGCAGGACGTCACCGACGACGCCGGCCGACACATCGAGGTAGGAGGGTTCCCCGTGCCTGTGGGCGTTCTCCATCGCCTCGGAGGCGACGGTGAGCAGCTGGCGCGCGACTGCTTGCGGCAGCATCGGCACCGGGACGTCACTCAGTTGTCGGAACGTGGCCTTGAGCCCATGGCGTCGGGTGAAGTCCGCGACACGTGCGGTGAGTTCACCGGCCACGTCAACGCCGCCGTCAAGGCCGGACTCACGTCGAAGGTCTGAGAGCAATTCCCGCGACTCCGCGGCGGCCCGGCGGGCCGAGCGAGCGACCAACTCCGCCTGGTGCTTGACGGTGAGTGGGTCCATACGGTCCGCCGAGCTTGCGAGACCATCGGCCGCCAGTGCCAGTCCGTGCAAGGTCTTCGCAACCGAATCATGCATCTCACGGGCGAGTCGGGAACGTTCGCCCTCGATTGCCCCACTGACTGCGAGGCGGGCACGGGTCTCGGTGAGTGCTTGGCTCGCGGTGCCGAAACGAAGCAGGAGATTCCGCAAGGTGACGCCTACCGCGCCCGCGATGACACAGAATCCCGGGAGGAGTAGGCCGGTGGCATTGCTCGCCTCCAGCTTCTTATCAGCACCATAGACGAGAAAAATGATGACGGTCTGAAGAGCGGCGAAGACTGCCGCTCCACGCCAGCCGTAGACCAGCCCCGCCAGTAGCGGAGTGCAGACGCTGACGTAGGCAAGCGTCGACTCCGGAGTAGCAGTGATCAGCAGCAGAGCCCCGAACACGGCATCGACCGCCAGCAGCCAGGGGTGACGCAGGAACAGCGGGCCGAAACGCTCCCAGTCCCGGAAGAGTACGTACGACCCCATGAAGGTGATCAGGACCGCCGCGCCGACAAGCCACGTTGCCAGTCCAGGCGCCGCGCTGTCCATAGCGAACGGCGTAGCCACAGCGATCATCGCGAGCCGGAAGCCGAAGACCTGTCGGCACATGGCCTGGAGCGCATTGACCTGTATCGCAAAAGTGGGACGTGAGTTGGGATCGGCTGCGATCTGGCCGACCGCGCCCGTCAAGCCCTCGTGAGCGTCACTGAGTTGATATGACACGGAGTCGCTCACCTCCCCCTGCTCAACGCTCGCAACATCCCCGTTGTCCCCGTCATTCCGTCATCCACCCGACAGGAAGCTGAAGTCCACGTTCGCGCCGTAGATGAAACCCACTGTCAGCAGAATCAGCGTGCCGGGCAGCAGGAACGTCGTCACCGCGAAGGTCGCCTTCGGCACTGCCTTGGCTGCCTTCCGACGCGCGTTCTGCGCATCGTTACGTCGCATGTCATTGGCGATCTGGATGAGTGTGTCGACGATCGGAGCACCCAGTTCCTCACCCTGCTGGAGGGTCGTGACGAACATCGCCACCTGCTCCGAGTCGTTGCGCTTACGCAACTCCTCGAAGGCCTGACGGCGGCTCACGCCCATGTCCATCTGGCGCAGGGTGATGCGCAGTTCGTCAGCCCACGGACCCTCGTACTTGTCGGCCACCCGCTCCAGTGCCTGCCGGAAGCCGAGGCCGGCCGAGACTACGACAGCGAGGACATCGAGGAAGTCGGGCAGTGTACGTTCAATGTGGTCCTTTCGGACACGGATCGCCGACCAGATGCCTACCTCGACCCAGAAGAGCCCGAAGGCGATCAGCAGCACGGTGACGAAAATCTGACCACGGATGATCGTCGAGAAGGCGCCGAAGAAGCCCAGCGCCCCGTACACCGCACGGCGTGCGGCGTAACGATCGATGGTCAGACCGCCAGGGTTGCCGGCGAGGTCGATCTGACGGCGTTTCTTGTTGACGGCCTTGGGGCCCATCATCCTGAGCACCGTCGGAGCCCAGCGCATACCCATGCGGTCGATTCCCGATCCCACCGCGCTGGTGCGGCTGGAGCCGACCTCCAGGGCGACGGCGAGATCACCGGGCAGCTTGGCGTCGGCCCGGAACATACGGATGCCGTGGATGGCTCCGTACACGGCGAGACCGACGACGGCGGCAAGCAGCAGGTCCATGTCGTCGTTCCCCTCAGATGTCGATACGGGACAGGCGGCGGATCACTATGAACCCGATCGCGTACAGGATGAGCGCGGCGATGACCGAGGCCTGACCGATGGTCGCGCCAGTCATGCGGTCCAGCGCGCCCGGCATCACGGCGTTGAGCAGGAGCATCGCGCCGAACCCGAAGACGGGAACCGCGTAGGCCGTGACCGTTACCTGCGACAGCTGCGTCTTGACCTCGCGCCGTGTCTCCTTGCGCTCTTCGAGCGTCTCTGTGAGGTTCCGCAGAGAGCTGACGACCGTACCGCCGGCGCGGTTCGACAGGACGAGCGTGGTGACGAGGACGACCAGCTCGCGCGAAGGCAGGCGCTCCGTGAGCTCGCTCAGTGCGTCGTCGAGGGACTCTCCGATGGAGAGCCGGCGCGCCACTCGTGCCAGCTCCTCACCCGCGGGGTCCTCCAACTCCTCCGCGGCCATGGCGATGGCGGTGCGGAGGGCGAGACCGGCCTGGGTGGCGTTGGCGAGGATACGGGACAGCTCCGGCAACTGGTTGATGAAGCGCTCCGTGCGCTTGGCACGCTGCCAGTTGAGAAAGGTGTTGGTGCCCCAGAGGCCGATAAGGGCAGCGACCGGCCCGAAGAAGGCGGCCAGGATTGACGAGGCGGTCATCCAGAGGCCGGCCAGAGCGGCGATCGCGTAGACGAAGAATTCGCCCGGCGTGATCTCCAGACCCGTGGCGGCGAGCTTCAGTTCGATCTTCCGTCCCAGGTGGGTCTTACGCAGCCGACGGTCCACGCCCTGGAAGCGGCGCTGACGCCCCGCCACCGGGATCTGGCCCGTGTGCGAGAGGCGGTCGACCAGGGCTTCGCGCTCGGACTTCCCCTTGGAGTATGCCTGGAGGCCTATGACGCCGAACACGCAGCACAGCAGCGTGACGCCGATCGTGAGCAGAGCGAGATTGTTCATCCTGCGGTACCTACTTGGCCTCTCGGGTGGCGAGCTGATCGTCGGACGCGGCGACCCCGAAGGCCTGCGGAATGGGCTGGCTGGCCATGTAGAGGCGCTCTGCGAGACGGCGCGGGAGGGGGAGATACTGGAACTGGCCGTAGATCCGCCCGTCGGCGGCCATCGGCTGGGCGTTGAAGCGTGCGAGCGAGCAGATGCGGTAGGCATCCCGTCCGTGGGAGTCGAGGAACGCGATCTCGGTGACCTTTCGGGAACCGTCCGCATGCCTGGTCAGCTGGACGATGACGTCGATGGCGCTGTTGATCTGGTCGTGCAGTGCCTCGAACGGAATCTTGATCTCGGACATCGAGGCCAGCGTCTGCAGACGCATCAGCGCGTCCTCGGCGTTGTTGGCGTGGACGGTCGCAAGGGATCCGTCGTGACCGGTTGACATTGCCTGGAGCATGTCAAGCGATTCGCCGCCACGGACCTCACCGACAACGATTCTGTCGGGGCGCATACGCAGGGAGTTGCGCACCAGGTCGCGAATGGTGATCTGGCCCTTGCCTTCGACATTCGCCGGCCGTGACTCAAGGCGGATGACATGCGACTGCTGGAGCTGGAGCTCTGCGGAGTCCTCGATGGTGACGATGCGCTCGTCGTTCGGAATGAGGCCGGAAAGGGCATTGAGCAGTGTGGTCTTTCCCGTGCCTGTGGCCCCGGAGACGATGATGTTGAACTTCGCCTGCACAAGACCCGAGAGCAGGAGCAGCATCTGCTCGTCGATCGAGCCGAAACCGATCATCTCCTGGAGCGTGAATGCCCGGGGGAACCGTCGGATCGTGAGGGTGGCGCCGGTCAGCGACAGCGGCGGAATGATCACATTCACACGCTCGCCGCTGGGCAGACGCGCGTCGACCATCGGATTGGCTTCGTCCACACGGCGGTTGACCGTCGAGACGATGCGCTCGATGGTCTGCATCAACTGCTCGTGCGAACCGAAGCGCATGGGCAACTGTTCCACCTTGCCGCTGCGCTCGACGAAGATCTGGTCCGGTCCGTTCACCATGATTTCGGTGATGGAAGCGTCTTCGAGGAGCGGCTCCAGGATGCCGAGGCCGAGGGCTTCATCCACGACCCGGCGGATCAGCTGGGAGCGCTCGACCGTGGAGAGGACGGGGCCCTCACGGCTGATGATGTGGCCCAGTACGCGCTCGAGCCGTGCCCGCCGTTCGGCGGCCGCGAGCGAGGACATCTCCGCGAGGTCGATCTCCTCGAGCAGCTTGGCGCGGTACGTGGCGACCATGTGGCCGTCCTCCCGCCCCCCGCCGTTCTCCTCGGGGGCGGTGATGCGTGCCCGCAGGCTCATGTCTGCAACTCCTCGGTTGTGCTGAGTGGTTGTGCGCGTGGCGTGAGGGCCAGGTCAGTCAATAGGCATGGTGGAGCTTCGCTCGGCCCAGCCCCAGTCCTCGACTCCGGGGACGACCGAGGGAATCCTGACCTTGGCCGTGTACGTGACCTCGTCACCACCCCATGATCCGAAGAACTTCGAATCGTCGGCGAGCCAGTCACTGATGGACCGTTCACCGGCTTGCTCCGGAGTGAGCTCCGGCCGGTCGTGACTGGCCGTTCGGGCCGCGGCGCGGGCAGCTGTACCGGCCTGGTTCGCCGTATAGGCGGCCACACCCAGCTGAATCGCGAACAGCCCCACGATCAGCAGTAGCGGGATGAACCCCATGTACTCAATGGCGACCTGGCCACGGTCACGGCGTCGCATCACTGTGCACCTGCCCATGACTCAGCTCTCCTTCACCGAAGCGGCTTCGCCGGCGACGTCCATCGGGAAGTTGAGAACACCGGGCACCAGGACGGGCACCTTCAACGTGACCTTGGCCGGATAGAGGCCGGGCTGAGAAGGCGTTCCACATTCGATGTCGGCCGACTCCGCCCAGGGTTCGGGAAGGTCCTCCTTCGCGGCCTTCGTGCAGGCCGCGCGCTGTGTGGTCTCCCACCTGTCGGCGCCGGAGCCGGCTCGCGCGGCCACGTCCGCCGCATTCCCGGCCAAGCTGAACGTGTACCCGATCAGCGCACACTGCCACAGCGCGATGAGCAGCAGAATGATCAGTGGCGTGACGCCCACGAACTCGATCGCGGTCTGGCCACGATCCCTTTCAGGACCGGCGCTTCGCGCCTTCGAGCTTCTTACAGACCTTGTGAACCGTTCCCCCATGCTCACCATCGGTCAGCGAGCCCCTTCCCTCTCTCCATGCTCTCCACGCCTACGACGGCCCCCGATCGAGCCCCGGTCGTTGCGGAACTTACCGCTCTTCTCAGCGCCTTCGGGGATCTTCACAAGACCCAACTCCCCTGCCAGGCCCCACAACGCCTGCTTCACCACGCTCTTGGCCTCGAGTTCATGCATGCGGCCTGCATCGACCGCGCCCTGGAGCTCCTTGAAGTTCGCGGGGACGGCGGTCCCCGCCACGCGCGTGCCGGTGATCTTCTGGATCAGCGGCGGCTGGATCTCGGTGTTGCGGGTGTAGCGGTTGACGACGGTGACCGTCTCCTCCGCCTTGCGGATCTGGAGCCGGTCCCACATCCGTACAACCCGCTTGGCACCGCGCACCGCCACCACGTCCGGCGTCGTGACGAGCAGTGCGATGTCCGCCATCTCGATGGCCGCGGCGTTGGCGCCGTGCATCTGGCTGCCGCAGTCGATGACGACCACCTCGTACCGGGACCGCAGCGCGCTGACGATCTGGCGTGCCGCCCGGTCGCTGACCTCTTCGCCCCGCTCGCCCTCCCCGGGCGCGAGCAGCAGAGCCATGCCCGTCGTGTGGCTGAACACCGCGTCCGACAGAACCCGGGGGGATATGTCGGAGATGGCTGCCAGGTCGACGATCGAACGGCGGAACTGCACATCGAGGTACGAGGCGATGTCGCCCGCCTGCAGGTCCATGTCCACCAGCGCGACGTTGCGTCCGGACGCCTTTGCGGCCAGAGCGAGTTGGACCGCCGTGATCGTGGCTCCCACGCCACCCTTGGCGCCGGTGACCGTGACGACCGTGCCGCCGGGTCCGGTGAAGACATCACCGCTCGCGCCCAGGTGCCGGCGCACACCCACCGACCACTGGGAGGCTGCCTGGACCCGGTTGGCCAGCTCTTCGTAACTGAGGGGAAGCGCGACCAGCCCCCGGGCGCCCGAGTCCATCGCCGCCGAGAAAAGGCTCGGGCTCGCGTCGGCGGTGATGAGCACCACCCCGACGGCGGGGAAGCGCAGGGCGACCTCCCGGATCAGCTCCAGCGCCGGCACCGGACCGATCCGCTCGTGCACCAGCACGACCTCGGGCAGCTCGTCGAGCGACTCGCCCGCCAGGCGCGCGAGGGTGTCGATGAGCTGCGTCGAGTCGCCGACCGGAGCCGCTGGCTCCGCGTCGGGCAGCTGGCTCAGCAGCGTGGTGACGGACCTGGCCGCGTCGGCGTCGCCGACGGCCGGGAGGATCCTGGTGGTCATCCAATCCTCACTTGTCCCTACTTGTCCTTGTCGAGCGTGTACGTGCGGTCGCTCGGACGGATCGTGGTGTCGCTGCCCTGGCCGATCAGCGCGAGGCGTACGTGCTCCGCGAAGGACTCGGCATAGGCGATGCGCTGGGCGTCGAGCGTGTTCAGCGCGAAGGTGATCGGCACTGCCTCGGTGGCCTGGTTGGTCTTGTTGTCCCGGTCCGGCTCGAGCGCGGTGAGCTGACCCACGTCCAGGACCTTGGCGTTGGACACGATCACCTTCGACTGGGCGGGTGCGCCCTCCTGCTCGCCGGCGAACGTGGCGTAGATGTTGACCCGCGAGTCAGGTTTGATCTTGCCCGCCACGCCGGTCGCCGCATCGATCATGATGGCGATCTCCTGCTCACCGGGCTGGAGGGCGGGCCGCTTCACGATCATGTCGTTCTGGAGAAGCGAGCCCTTGTTCAGCCGGGTCACAGCGATCTTGCCGCTGATCTCGGAGATGTCGGTCACCGCGTTCTCGGAGAGCCAGCGCTTGGGCATGGAGACCTTTTCGAACTGACTCGCGCTGAGTGCCGTGTAGGGCGCCACATCGGTCTTGATCTCGTACGCCGTCACCTCGGGACCGACCTTCGAGTTCACGTCGCTGATCACCGAGAGTACGCCGGCGAAGGCGCCGAAGGCGCACAGGACCGACAACAGCAGGAGTATGACGCCGCGGCGCTGGCGGGAATTCATGGGCCGTACAACCTCGTTCGAGTACGTGGGGCAGAGCGGACAGGGCGTGTGCGGTGCGCTGAGTGTGGGGGATCAGGGCCGGGAGCTTGCGGAGGCCCCTTGGTTGAGGACACCTGTGGCATGCGTTTGGTTCTCGGGCTGGGGCAGAGGCGAGGAGCAGAAGCCGCAGCGGTCGCCGATGAGTTCCATGGAGCACCAGTGACACTTCACGCGCCTTACGGACGCGACCAGTTGGTACAGCACGGAGATGTCCGGCAGGAACGCCGCGAACTCCACGAGCTTGCCCGTACCCCACCAGCGCGCCGAGTCGGACGGCAAAGCGGCCTCCTGCAACCCCTGGACCTGCCAGGCAGGGGCGAGGGTTCCGCTCACCCAGTCGGTCTGCAGCTGGCCCTTGGCCACGAGGAGTTGCGTGCCGAACTCGGGGCCGCCCAGCACCCCGGCGGTCTGCCCGATCTTGATCAGCTGAGGATTGGGGCCCGCCAGCACAGCGAACTGTGAACCTGGAACCCAGGACTTGGCGTGCGACTTCAGGCTGACCGGCACCCGGTCGAGCTTGGTGACGGAGTTGAGGACCGCGCCCGCGTAGATGTAGTGGGTGAGGAGCCGGGACGCGGATGCGACGACACCGGCGCTGAAGTCGCAGATCGACAACTGGCGCAACTGGCGTACCAGTACGGCGGTACCAAGCGGAGGGAGGTCCGATCTGAGCAGGGCGATCCGGTCGCTCTCCAGCATGGCGCGGACGGCGAACATCCGCTGTTCCAGGGCGGGCGACACGGACGACGGGTAGACGACGACGACATAGCCATGCTGCTCGAGAAGGACATGCATCTCGGTGAGTGCGGCGTCCAGCGGCTGAGTGTCGGGGGACTGTAAGACGGCAGCAGTCGGCGTCTGTTGGTCGGTCGGTGGCAGCACCAGGTCAACACTGGTGGCCGCAATGACTGTCGGCACTCTGAGTTCCCCGTCCACTCCGGTCGCCGGTGCCCCGACGGCCGCAGATCGCCTACTGCTCAGTGCAGCTGCATCGAGCTGCATCGGCAGCCTATCCGCGTCCTACCGACCGGTGAACACCCTTTCCGTTGCATAGGGAAGCAACTCACCGACTATTCTGCATCAAATCGGGACAGAAGCACCCAACTGTCGGGGGCGTTGAGTTTTTTCGTGATCAGTCCACAAGAGAACGGACGAAACGATCGATGAATGCCTCGAAGTGAACGGGCGATCAACTTCGCTCAGTCCAAGGAGATTTCACAATCCCTCTACAGGAGCACCGTAAGCGCGATCCACAGCAGGAGCGCCAAAAAAATGCACCGACGGCGGCCAGTGCACAACCTGGCACCAGAACCGGCACCGTGTCATCACGGCTCGTGATCGTGGCAGTACGAGCCGGGTCCGCGGGGCCGTAGTGGACTGCGGTCCTGTAGCCACGCGAGTCGGCGCAGGAGATGGACGAAGAGAAAGCTGAGGCCGACCACCGGTAAGCCGATCAGGGCGGCGAACGACAGCAGCTCGGGACCGCACATGTGGACCTCTCTCGCCCGGATCCCGGTGGCTCTTGTCCGGATTCCGATGGGGCCTGGGACCAGTTGTGGGCCTCTGGACCCAGGACCTGGCCCTTCGCCCACGTCAACGTGTCGCGCTGCGAGATCGGGCATGAGGAGGAGCACCTCGGACCGGAGCCGCTCCGAGCTTCCTCCTTCTCGCTGATGCGGTCATGGGCCGCGGGGGTGGTGGTGTTCCACGGCGTGGGCTACGTGCTGAGCCTCGCTACCGAGCCGTTCGTCACCGCCGATGGGCTGGACACCATCGGCTTGCGATTCCTGCTGCGCCTGCCCGGAGTCTCGGCGTACCGGCCGTCGCCGGGCTGCACCGTGACCCGCACCGGAATTCGTCGACTCAGCACTTTCTCGCCGCACTGGTTATGCCGATCTTCGCGCTCATGCGAACCCTCCTCTCCGGATGGGAATTCTTTCGCTCGATGGCATGGGAATACTCCTCGGACGCGTGGGTGCCACCTCACAGAAGAAGGTCGACTTCGAGAGGACGGACGAGGCACGCTGCGTCGACTACGACACACGGACGAGGTCATTCAGTCGATCACTGTCGACGCAGGCTGATTTCTTCAGAGTCGACTGAGTCCCGTGCAGGGCCACGGGGGCGGCCTGAGAAGCCGAAGAGCCCGGTCCGCGTGAGGACCGGGCCTTCTTCGTATACGGCCTTCTCCCACAGGGCTTGACAAGCGGATTGGTCTGGACCAACTTGTACGCCCAGCGGTGGCCACCCGTTCCCGTACGTCCTCCTCCCCCAACTCCCCCACCGGAGGCAGCAAGTGGACCCCACCAACCGCAGGGACCGCAGTACCGCCCGCAGGCGCAGATGGCTCGGCGGAGTCCTGGCGCTCGCCGTGGGCGCCGGGATCGGGCTGGCCGGCGGGGCAGGAACCGCGCAGGCGGCGGATGTGAACGTCGCGAAGAACGCCGGGTTCGAGTCCGGGCTCGCCAACTGGACCTGTTCCGGCGGGGCCGGGGCCACGGTCTCGTCGCCCGTGCACGGCGGGGCCGCCGCGCTCAAGGCGACGCCCTCCGGGCAGGACCATGCGAAGTGCTCCCAGACCGTGGCCGTGAAGCCCAACTCGACGTACCGGCTCAGTGCATGGGTGCAGGGTTCGTACGTGTACCTCGGGGCGAGCGGCACAGGGACGACCGACGTGTCGACGTGGACGCCCGGGGCCGCCGGGTGGTCGCAGCTGACGACCGCCTTCACGACCGGTGCCGCCACCACCTCGGTGACCGTCTACACCCATGGGTGGTACGGGCAGCCCGCCTACCACGCGGACGACATCTCGGTCCTCGGCCCGGACGGGGGCGGTGGCGGTGACCCCGACCCGGTCGTGCCTCCGGCCCCGGGCGGGCTCTCCGTCGGGGCGGTCACCTCTTCGTCCGTCGCCCTGAGCTGGAACGGCTCCTCGGGTGCGACCGGCTACAACGTCTACCGCAACGGCACCAAGGTCCAGGCGGCGACCGGGACTTCGGCGACCGTGACGGGCCTTGCCGCGTCGACCTCGTACCAGTTCCAGGTGAGCGCGACCAACGCCGCCGGTGAGTCCGCGAAGTCCGTTGCGGTGACCGGGACGACGTCGGGCGGCGGGAACCCGGGGAACCCCGCCGTGCCGAAGCACGCCCTGACCGGCTACTGGCAGAACTTCAACAACGGCGCGACCGTGCAGAAACTGCGGGACGTCCAGACGCAGTACGACATCATCGCCGTCTCGTTCGCCGACTCGACGGCGACGCCCGGTGAGATCACCTTCAATCTGGACCCGGCCGTCGGCTACGGCTCTGTCGACGAGTTCAAGAGCGACATCAGCGCCAAGAAGAGCGCGGGCAAGTCGGTGATCCTCTCGGTCGGCGGTGAGCGCGGCAATGTCACGATCAACAGTGCCGCCTCCGCGACCGCCTTCGCCGACAGCGCGTACTCCCTGATGCAGCAGTACGGCTTCAGCGGCATCGACATCGACCTGGAGCACGGCATCAACTCCACGTATCTGACCCAGGCGCTCCGGCAGCTCTCCCAGAAGGCCGGCTCCGGGCTGGTGCTGACGATGGCGCCGCAGACCATCGACATGCAGTCCACCGCGAGCGAGTACTTCAGGACGGCGCTGAACGTGAAGGACATCCTGACCGTCGTCAACATGCAGTACTACAACAGCGGTTCGATGAACGGATGCGACGGCAAGGTCTACTCCCAGGGCTCGGTCGACTTCCTCACCGCGCTCGCCTGCATCCAGCTCGAGGGCGGTCTCGACCCGTCCCAGGTGGGGATCGGTGTCCCGGCTTCCACGCGGGGCGCGGGCAGCGGGTACGTCGACCCGGGGATCGTGAAGAACGCCCTCGACTGCCTCGCCCGGGGCACGAACTGCGGCTCCTTCAAGCCCTCGCGTACGTACCCGGGACTGCGCGGGGCGATGACCTGGTCGACGAACTGGGATGCGACGGCCGGAAACGCCTGGTCGAACGCGGTCGGACCGCACGTGCACGGCCTGCCGTAGCGGCGACCACGGCGGACCCGCCCCGGGGCCCCGGCCCGACCCCGTCCGCCCGCTCGCCCGCACGCGAGCGGAGGACCGGACCGCCCATCGGCCTACTGCGCCGGTGGGCGGTTCGCCAGGTAGTACTGCACCACGGGACCCAGTGCCCCGAGCCACTGCTGCAGCTGCGGCTTGCGACGGGCGGCGATGCGGCACTCGTAGAGCATTCCGCCCGGGAGGGCGACGGCCACCATGAGGACCGTCCCGAACGGGGCCGGGGCGAAGTGGACCGTACCGATCCCGGACCAGGGGAACTCCAGGGTGTGGCCCTGGACCTCCAGGGCCACACCCGTCGCGTCGACGATGACGGAGTTCTGGCGGTCGTGCGCGACGAACTCCGGGCCTCCCGGGCCTCCCGGCGCGAGCGGCTGCGGCTGGGGCGGCCCTTGGGGCATCCCGTACCCCGGCTGCGGCCCGTACCCCGGCTGCGGCGGCGCGCCGTACGGGCCCTGAGGGTGCGGCGGCCCGTACGCCGGCTGCGGCTGTCCGTACCCCTGCTGCCCCGGGGCCGGTACCGGGACGGGCGGGCCGAAGCCCGGAGGGGGTGGTGTGGGTGCGCCCTGGGAGTTCTGCTGGTCCGGGTAGCCGCCGTAGGTCATGTACGTAAGTATGACCGGCCTCGCTCGCCACCCATGCGGACAATGCGTCACTGCGCACGGGCCCGTGAGGAGTTGAGCGGTCCGAGGGCGTGACCGCCAGGGAGGGATGACCGCCAGGGGCGTGACCGCCAAGGAGGGATGATCGCCAGGAGGTGACGCGGCCAGAGCGCCGGCCACTGCGCCGAACGGGGCGTCCGGTGGCCGGAAGTCGACCGACGGCCGACCTCTCCTCCAGGGAGGTCTCCGGGAGGCGGCCCATGGCCGCGCGCCCACGGCAGGACCAGGCCGAATGTGCTGCCGGCGGTCGGCGTCGAGGCAGCGCCACCAGCGGCGACGCTCGTCGCGGCAACAACGATTATGGTCCGATATGTCCTAAACTCACCTCGCATGGCCGGAAGATCGCCCCTCCCGCGCCTCCTTCCGTGGCGCCTGCCATGGTTGCGGCCGCCTCCCCCTCGTCGTCGACCTCTGGCCGAAGCACGCTCTTGACCGGAGCATGCCATGCGCTCACCATGTGCCCGTCACACCGCGCCACCGGCACACCCGCACACGTCGCACTGAGCCACCCCCACACTCCCTACCCAGGAGACAGCATGCGACTTCGTATCCGAGGCAGCGGCAGAAGGTCCGCAGCCCTCGCGACCGTGCTCGCGATCGCCGTGGCGGTCCCGATCACGGCGACCGCCGCCCCCTCCCCCTCTCCCGACCCCTCCGCATCGGCCACCGCCGAGACCCGGGAGCAGATCCGCCAGTACGAGATCCACGGCCCGTCAACCGTCGCCGAGCGCACCGCCGTCGCCGCGACCGGCGTCTCGATCGACGAGGTCGACGAACACGCGATCGTCGTCAGCGCCAACGCCGCCCAGGCGAGGCAGCTCCGCGCTCTCGGTCATGTGCTCGAACGCCTGCCGGCACCTCCCAGCCGCAGGACGGCGGGCACCACCGCGCAGCCGTTCGACTTCCCGTCCGCTGACGCGAAGTACCACAACTACGCCGAGATGAACGCGGAGATCAACCAGCGCATCGCCGCGCACCCGGACATCATGAGCAAACGGGTGATCGGCAAGTCGTACCAGGGCCGCGACATCATCGCCATCAAGGTGAGCGACAACGTGGGCACGGACGAGAACGAGCCCGAGATCCTCTTCACCCACCACCAGCACGCCCGCGAGCACCTCACCGTCGAGATGGCGCTCTATCTGCTGCGCGAGCTCGGCGACGACTACGGAAGCGACTCCCGCGTCACCAACGCCGTCAACGGCCGCGAGATCTGGATCGTGCCGGACCTGAACCCGGACGGCGGCGAGTACGACATCGCCACCGGCTCCTACCGCAGCTGGCGCAAGAACCGGCAGCCCAACTCCGGTTCGTCGTACGTCGGCACGGACATGAACCGCAACTGGGACTTCAAGTGGGGCTGCTGCGGAGGGTCTTCGAGCTCCAAGGGCTCGGAGACCTACCGCGGGGCGTCCGCCGAGTCGGCTCCCGAGGTGAAGGTGGTCGCCGACTTCGTACGCTCCCGTGTCGTCGGCGGGAAGCAGCAGATCAAGGCAGGCATCGACTTCCACACCTACAGCGAGCTCGTCCTGTGGCCGTACGGCTACACGACGGCCAACACCGCCCCGGGCATGACCCAGGACGACCGCAACGCCTTCGCCGCCGTCGGCCAGAAGATGGCCGCCAGCAACGGCTACACGCCCGAACAGTCGAGCGACCTGTACATCACGGACGGTTCGATCGACGACTGGCTGTGGGGCAACCAGAAGATCTTCGCATACACCTTCGAGATGTACCCGACGGGCTTCGGCGGTGGCGGTTTCTACCCGCCCGACGAGGTGATCGAGCGCGAGACGAGCCGCAACCGCGACGCGGTGCTGCAGCTCCTGGAGAACGCGGACTGCATGTACCGGTCGATCGGCAAGGAGCAGCAGTACTGCGCCGCCTGACACCGACGGCGTACGGCTGACGCTCCCCCTGGCCCACGTCCCCCGTCATGACGCCGGAACCGTCGGTGCCATGACGGGGGATCCGCCGTATTCAGGACGCCGTGGGACGGGCCCGGCTATCCCAGGACCGCGAGGGCGTCGATCTCGATGAGCAGGCCGTCGGGGAGACCGACGTAGACGGTCGTGCGGGCGGCGGGGGCCTCCTTGAGGCCCTGCTCCTCGAGGTACGCGTTGTAGATCTCGTTCATCTCGGCGAAGTGGTCCGTGTCCGTGAGGTAGACGCGAACCATCATCACGTCGTCCCAGCTCGCGCCGCCCTCTTCCAGCACCGCCCTGACGTTGGCGAGAGTCCGGAGGGTCTGCTCGCGCAGGGTCGGCCCGGCCGGGACGGGGGGACGGCCCTCGACGGCCGGCAGGAAGCCGACCTGGCCGGCGACCTGGAGGATGTTGCCCTTGCGGACGCCGTGGGAGAACCTGGCGGGCGGGGCGGTGTGGGTGGCGGGGGTGATCGCCGTCTTCTCGGTCATGCGGTACGTCCTTCTGTGAGCCGGTCTTCTGTTGATCGGGGGCGGCTACGCATCCTGGGCGGACCCCGGGCGGGCTACCGATCGGGGGTGGCGCCGGAGTACTCCCGGCTGATCGCGTCGGCGGTGCGGCGCACCAGCGGGAGCAGCGCAAGGAGTTCATCGGCCGTGACCACCACGTTCGGGGCCGAGACCGACATGGCGGCGACCGCGCGGCCGTCCGCACCACGGATGGGGGCCGCGACGCAGTTGATGGACTCCTCGTGGCCACCGAGGTCTCCGGCCCAGCCCTGTTCGCGTACGGCCGCCAGCTCCTTGAGGAACGCGGTGGCGTCCGGGGTCGAACGGGCCGTGTACCTGGGGTAGTCGAGCCTCGATGCAACCGCCCTGCGCTCGGGCTCCGGCAGGTCGGCGAGCAGCAGTTTCGCCACGGCCGCCACGGTGATCGCGACGGGCTTGCCGATCCGGGAGTACATACGGACCGGGTAGCGGCTCTCGACCTTGTCGATGTAGAGGACCTCGTTCTCCTCGTGGACGGCGAGGTGGACGGTGTGGCCGCACTGTTCGTTGAGGGCGACGAGGTGGGGGTGGGCGATCTCCCGGATGTCGAGGTTCTCGACGGCCTCCTGGGCGAGGGCGAAGAGACGGGCGCCGAGGCGGTAGCGCTGGTCCTGCTGACGGTGGACGAGGCCGTGCTCGTGGAGCGTGCGGAGGAGGCGCAGGGCGGTGGACTTGTGGACGCCGAGGCTGCCGGCGACCTGTCCGAGGTCCGCGGGACCTCGCGCGAGGAGCGGCAGGATGCTCAGGGCGCGGTCGACGGTCTGGCTCATGACGTACGTACCTCCTCCGTGGCGCGCACTGCCGCGGTCCAGCCGGGACGGAGGTGAAGTGTCCCCCAGGCGTCCTCGTCCATGACGGCAAGACGGTCGGCGTGCGCGGTGGCGGGAGGGACGCCGAGGTCGCCGGGGACGGTGAGGGCGGCGGCTGCCCCGAGATGGCCGTGCCTCAGGCGCGTGCGGGCGTCCAGTCCGCGCAGCGTGGCGGACAGGAACCCGGCGGCGAACGCGTCCCCGGCACCGACCGGGGCGAGGACGTCGACGCGGGGGGCGGGTACGAACGTCACGGTCTCCGTGGTCTCCGCGGTCGCCGCGGTCGCCGCACGGTCCCGGGCACAGGGCACCGCACCGTCCCGGGCCCAGGGCACCGCACCGTCCCCGCCGCGCCCCTCCACGCCGTCCCGTACCGGGCGCCTCACGTCCTCCCGTACCGGGCGCCTCACGTCCTCCCGTACCGGCCGCCCCACGTCCTCCCGTACCGGCCGCCTCGCGCCCTCCCGGGCCCGTGCCCCCGCAGCCCGGTCGTACATCGTCGCCCCCCGTGCCCCCTGCTTCACCACCAGTACGTCCGGCTCCGGCAACGCGTCCCGGATCGCGGCGGGGCCGCGCAGTCCCCATGCCTCCTCCGCCTCGTCCTCACCGACGAACACGAGGTCCGCGCCCCGTGCGAGTTCCAGGAGGACGACGGGGTCGTGGTGCGCAAGCCCCGGGCGGTGGTTGACGTCGAAGGAGACCAGGGGTCGCCCCGGGTGGCGGCGGGTCAGGGCGCGCATCAGGGAGAGGCAGCCGGGGGACAGTGCCGCCGTGATGCCGGAGAGATGCAGGACACGCGCCCCGGCGAGGTCCTCGGCGGGGACGGTTTCCGGGGACATGGCGGAGGCGGCGGAACCGGCCCGGAAGTAGAGGACCTCGTGGGCGTCGGCGGTGCGCTCGGTGGCGGTACGGAAGTAGATACCGGTGGGGCGGGCGGGGTCGCGGCGTACGGCGGTGGTGTCGACGCCGTACGCGGCGACCGCGGCGACCAGATGGTCGCCGAAGCCGTCGGCGCCGACCCGGCTGACCCACTTCACGCGGTGTCCGGCCGCCGCCAGCGCGCACGCGACGTTCGACTCCGCGCCGCCGATGGTGCGGGCGAAGGAGGGGACGTCGGCGAGGCGTCCCGGTCGCGACGGCACGAACGTGACCATGGACTCGCCGAGGCAGACGACGTCCACGACGCCGTCCGCCTCCGCCGCTGTTCCGGTCACCTGGCGCTCCTCGCTGGTCCTGTGGCCCGTTGACCCGGCGTCGGCTCGGATGTTAGACAGCGCCGAGCGGTGCTTGCAACGACCGTTGCACCCACCGCAACACCACGAGGAGGTCTCCATGCCCGCCGACAACGCCGTCGCCGCCGAGCAGCTCACCCGGCTCGCGGACGAGCGCGTCGACCACCGCTTCAAGGGGCTTCCCCCGGACGCCGAGGGCCTGACGGTCGGCGAGCTGGCTGCCCAGCGCCGCAACCTGTTCACCGGGGGCTTCACCACCCCGGTGCTCGCCCTGTCCGCGGAGTCGCTGGAGCACAACCTCGCCCTCCTCGAGACGTACGCCGAGCGTCACGGCCTCGCCTTCGCGCCGCACGGCAAGACCTCCATGTCGCCGCAGCTGTTCGCCCGTCAGCTGGAGCGCGGCGCATGGGGCATCACCGCCGCCGTCCCCCACCAGGTCCGCGTCTACCGCGCGTACGGCATCCGGCGGATCTTCCTCGCGAACGAGCTGGTGGACGCAGCCGCCCTGCGTCTGCTCGCCGCCGAGCTGGAGAGCGACCCGGACTTCCGCTTCGTCTGCTACGTCGACTCGGTCCGCGGTGTCGAGCTGATGGACGAGGCCCTCTCCGCGGCCGGCGCCACCCGCCCCGTGGAGGTCGTCGTCGAGCTCGGTGCCGGCGAGGGTGCCCGTACCGGCGCCCGTACCGACGCCGACTGCACCGCCGTCGCCGATGCGGTCGCCGCCACCCGCACCCTGCGCCTGACCGGTGTCGCGGGCTACGAGGGCGAGGTGCCGGAAGCCACCGCCGAGCGGGTACGGGACTGGCTGCACCGTCTTGTGTCGATCGCCGCCGCCTTCGACAAGGAGGGCCGTTTCGCCGGCGCCGAGGAGATCATCGTCAGCGCGGGCGGCAGCGCCTGGTTCGACACCGTCGCCGAAGTCTTCGCGGACATCCCGGAGTTGTCGCTGCCGGTGCTGAAGCTGCTGCGTTCCGGTGCCTATGTCTCGCACGACGACGGTCACTACAAGCACCTCACCCCCTTCAACCGGGTCCCGCAGGAGGGCGCCCTGGAACCGGCGTTCCGGCTCTGGGCGCAGGTCGTCTCGCGCCCGACCCCGGAGCAGGCGTTCGGCAACGCGGGCAAGCGCGACGCCGCCTACGACCTCGACCTTCCCGAGGCCCAGGTCGTGCGGGACGCCCGCACCGGCGACGTCCGCCCGGCCACCGGAATCACGGTCACCGGCCTGTCCGACCAGCACGCCTGGATCCGCACGGAGGAAGGGGCGGATCTGGAGGTCGGCGACTGGCTCGGCATGGGCCTGTCGCATCCGTGCACGTCGTTCGACAAGTGGCAGCTGATCCCGCTGGTGGAGGCGGACGGCACGGTGTCCGACTACATCCGCACGTTCTTCTAGAAGCCTCAGAAAGCCTACGGAGGCGTCCGGAAACCTCTGAGACCGGCTGCGGGAGCCCTGGGATGGACCTCGTCATCCGCGACGCACGGGTCGTCGACGGCACCGGCGGTGCCTCCTACCGCGCGGACGTGGCCGTCGCCGACGGCCGTATCGCGGCGATCCACCGTGAAGGCAGGGGGCGTCCCTCGGGCCGGCGCGTACTGGACGCCGACGGCCTCGCCCTCTCCCCGGGCTTCATCGACATGCACGCGCACAGCGACCTCGCACTGCTCAGGGACCCAGATCACAGCGCCAAGGCCGCCCAGGGCGTGACCCTCGAAGTGCTCGGCCAGGACGGGCTGTCGTACGCGCCCGTCGACGACCGCACGCTCGACGCCGTCCGCCGGGCCGTCACCGGCTGGAACGGCGGTGGCCCAGAGGACACCTCCGTCGACTTCGACTGGCGGACGGTCGGCGAGTACCTGGACCGGCTGGACGGCAACTTCGGCGGCCGGGGCATCGCCGTCAACGCGGCGTATCTCGTCCCGCAGGGGACGGTGCGGATGTACGCGGTCGGCTGGGACGACCGGCCGGCCACACACCCTGAGACGCGGCACATGAAACAGCTCGTGGCCGAGGGCATGGAGCAGGGCGCGGTCGGTATGTCGTCCGGGCTCACCTACACCCCGGGAATGTACGCGGACGACGCCGAACTCACCGAACTGTGCCGGGTGGTCGCACGTTACGACGGCTACTACTGCCCGCACCACCGCTCCTACGGTGCTGCCGCCCTGGAGGCGTACGAGGAGATGGTGCGCCTCGCCCGTGAGGCGGGCTGTGCGCTGCATCTCGCCCACGCCACCATGAACTTCGGCGTGAACGAGGGCCGCGCGCCCGAGCTGCTCGCCCTGCTCGACGAGGCGATCGACGCGGGGGCCGACGTCTCCCTCGACACCTACCCGTACACCCCCGGAAGCACCACGCTCGCCGCGCTGCTGCCCGGCTGGGCCGGCGAGGGCGGGCCAGAGGCGGTGCTGGCGCGGCTGCACGACGACGGGACAGCGGAGAGGATCCGCCACCATCTGGAGGTCACCGGCTCCGACGGCTGCCACGGCGTGCCCGTCGACTGGGACACGATCGAGATCTCGGGCGTCGCCGACCCCGGGCTCGCGTCCTTCGTCGGCAGGACCGTCCTGCGGATCGCCGCCGAGCGCGGTGAGACGCCGTGGACCACCGCCCGCCGTCTCCTCGTCGCCGACCGGCTCTGCTCCACGATCCTCCAGCACGTCGGCCATGAGGAGAACGTCCGCGCGATCATGCGCCACCGGGCCCACACGGGCGGCTCTGACGGCATCCTCCAGGGCAGCAAGCCGCACCCGCGCGCGTACGGGACGTTCCCACGCTTTCTCGGCCACTACGCACGCGAGCTCGGCGTCCTCTCCCTCGAGGAGGCCGTCGCCCACCTCACCTCCCGCCCGGCGGCCAGGCTGCGCCTCCCCGACCGGGGGCATGTGCGCGAGGGCTACCGGGCGGATCTGGTGCTCTTCGACCCCGCGACGGTCGCGGCGGGTTCGACGTTCGAGACGCCGCGGAAGCTTCCGACGGGCATTCCGCACGTCCTGATAGACGGTCGTTTCGTGATCGAGGACGGCCGCCGCACGGACGTCCTCGCGGGTCGTTCCGTCCGCCGCAAGGGCCGGTGACCGTCGCGGCACCGCGTCCCCAAAACCCCCGAGGGCATTGTCAGTTGCCTTGTATAAGCTGTGGGACAGCCGGGGGGAACGGGGCGTACGAGGTCGTGCGCATCCACATGGACGGCGTGGACGCCTGATGCATCCGCTCCCCTCGTGACGTGAGCAACTACGGGGAAACGGGGAAGATCCATGAGACAGGGCATACGTATGCTCGCCGCGCTCGGCGCGACGGCAGCATCGCTGTTCCTCACCGCGCAGCCGGCGTCGGCCAACTCCTTCGGGCCGGGCTACGCCGACAACAAGGATCACAGCTTCTTCTACGACGACGACCTGTCGTCGGCCCAGCGCTCGGGCATGGACTGGGCGCGCACCAAGTCGCTGGCCGGTCCGACCGACATGACGACGAAGGTCGACCGGACCTACAACAACAAGGTGGATGTGTGGGCCTACGCCACCTGGAACCCGACCGGTGACCAGAAGAACGCCTACGCCTGGACCACCTGCATCAAGCGGGTCCGCAGCGGCTCGGAGGTCTGCGACCAGCACACGATCGTGTTCAACAACAGGCAGCCGCACTCGAACCTCAAGTCCCTGAGCTGCCACGAGATCGGGCACAGCGTCGGCCTCGGCCACAACAGCGGCAAGAACAGCAGCTACTCATCGGCGAATCGTTCCTGCCTGCGTGGCAACCCCGACCACACCTACTACTCGACGCACGACAAGAATCACATCAACGGCCATTACTGAGCAGGGCATACAGAACAAGAGGAGAGTGAGCAACTGATGAGCCATCGCATGCGCCTCGCACCGGCCGCCGCCGGTGCCGCCACCCTTGCCGTCCTGCTGGCCACGACGGGCTGCGGTTCCGGCCCGGAGTCCGACGACGCCCCCGCCAGGTCCGCTTCCGGCGGGTTCTGGGACACGCACGCCACTGCCGCGGCCTCCGAGGTGGACCCGCCGACGAGCATTCCGGACCTCGCGAGCCGCTCTGAGCTGGTCGTCCTCGGCACTGTCGGGGGCGCCCGTGAGGGCAAGGACTACACCGAGGCGGGCAAGCCGCCGAACCGTACGTCCAACATCGACATCCGCGTCGAGAAGTCGAGCAAGCCGGGTGTGACCGGCGCCGTCGTCGAGTTCACGCGGGCGCCGGGGACCGAGCTGAACGACATCGTCGCCGATCTGCCCAAGGGCAAGTACGTCTTCTACCTCACGTCCTGGTACCAGGGCCCGGACGGTCCGGTCTACAGCTGCGCCTCCGCGGCCAAGTGTGTCGTCAGCGCCAAGGACGGTGTTCTGCAGACCCCGCGCGATCCCGAAGCCGCGGAGGAGCTCGCGGAAGGCACACGGACCGCGACCCCGGCGAAGTCCGGGAAGAGCGCGCAGTCGAAGACCTCTCCGGCCCCGGAGCTGAACAGCGCCGAGGACGTCTTCGCCCTCAGCGCACCGGCCGTCTCCGGCTGAGTCCGGGCGGCGCCGCAGCCGCCGTGGGCGGGCAGCAGGCGCGGCCGAGGCCCTGGGCACCGACGGAAGTCGGCGCCCAGGGCCTTGCCGGTGCGGGGCCTCACAGGTGCGGGCCCCGTCGGGCGCGGGGCCTCACCGGCTTCCGCGCCGCTCGCCTCAGGGCTTGGGCAGTGTGCAGCCCGGGCGACCGAGGTCGATCTTGTTGCCGATTCCGACGCACGGGACGACGATGTACGTCTGCTGGGCGTAGTTGATGCCCTGGCGAACGGTCACATTGCCGTTCTCGTCGACCTCGCAGGGATTGTTGTCCGTGCAGCGTCCGCCGTCCTCGTTCCCGGTGTTGTTCACGGCGACGACCTTGCCGGTGGCGTCGTCGATGACGGGCGAGCCGGACGTACCGCCGATGACGTTGCAGGTGGAGGTGTAGCGGACCGAGTCCTTCCAGGTCCACGCGCCTTCCTTCAGGCGGTACGCGAACCCGTCGACGTTGCAGCTGTAGATGCGCTTCCAGTAGCCGGAGACCACCTTGATGGCCGTGCCCTTGACCGGGTGGGCCGCGTTCAGCTCCAGCGCCTTGATGCCGTACCGGCTCTGGATCTGCGCGTAGGTGGTCGTGAGTTCGTACAGCGAGATGTCGGTGTCGGTCATCGTCGCGTATGCGATCTTGCCGGCCCGGAGCGTGGCGACTCTGCTGCCCGAGGAGTTGAGGAGGCTGAAGGAGCGCCTGGAGGGCTGGTCGACGACGACCTCGCCGGGGCCCGGGAAGCCGCTCTCGATGCAGTGGCCGTTGGAGAGCACGAGGGCCGGGTCGTTCGGCTGCGAGTCGGGCATACGGACCACGGACCCGGAACAGTTGCTGAGCGCGACCGTTCCGGCGAAGTTGACGGCCCGGACCGACGTGACGGCCGCGGCAGCCTTGTCGGCCTTGTCGGCCTTGGCAGCCTTGATGCTCTTGACGGCCGCATTGCTGCCGGCGGTGATGTCTTCGGTGGGCGTGGACGCGATCGCGGGCGCGGCTCCCGCTCCGAGGAGCGCGAGTGCGAGGAGCGCGCCGACGAGAGGCTTGTTCATGTGGGGGTCCCCTCTTGCGACGTGAGCAGTCCGGAGCGGCTCCGAACTTGTCATGCGCATTGTCGAGGGCCCTGCTTGCCCCATCAAGCGGTCCTTTTCGGCCAGTTGTCGCCCCTCGCGCTCCCCGGCTCGGCCTTACGGTGGCTCAATGACGGATACACGTGTCCCCCCGCCCCTGCACGGCAACGAGCGCGAGACGCTGCGCGCCTACCTCGACTACCACCGCGCGACCCTCGCCATGAAATGCGAAGGACTGTCCGACGACGATCTGCGCCGCCGGTCGATGCCCCCGTCGACGCTCTCGTTGCTCGGACTCGTACGGCACATGGCGGAGGTGGAACGGACCTGGTTCCGCCGGGTGATCGCGGGCGAGGACATCGCGTTCGTCTGGTCGGCCGAGAGCGACTACCAAGTCGCCTACGACGCGACGCATGCCACGCGGTCGGAGGCGTTCGACGCCTGGGAGGCGGAGGTCGGGCACGCGCGCCGGATCGAGCGGGAGGCGGATTCCCTCGAGGTCACCGGGCACGTCGCCAGGTGGGGCGAGGATGTGTCGCTACGGTTCGTGATGCTGCACCTGATCCACGAGTACGCGCGGCACAACGGGCACGCGGACTTCCTGCGGGAGGGGATCGACGGGGTGGTGGGAGCCTGAGGGACGAAGGACCGGACCGTCTCCCTAGCGCACCGGCGCGCCCCCCGCGGACGCGGCCGTCGGCGCGGAGATCCTCGCGTGTGAACCGTCCACCGCCCTGGACGAGCGGCGCAGCGCCACCGTCCCGGCCGCTGCCGCGAGGGCGCCGAGTACGAAGCCGTACGCCGGGGTGTGGCCCGAGGGCTGGGTCTCGTACACGAGGGCGGCGGACAGGACCGTCACGGCGGCCACGACCCTGTCGTACGCGGCGTGCCGGCCGACGGTCGCGGCGAGCACCGCCGTGCCCCACAGCAGATACCAGGGCTGGACCATGGGCGAGAGCGCGACCAGCGCCAGCAGGGAAAGCCCCAGACCGCGTACGGGATGCGACCGCCCGCGCAGAGACCGGACGGCCAGGACGGCGACGACCGCGAGCGCGGCGGCCAGTCCGAGGCTGTGGGCCACGCTCCTGACCGCCGTCGGGTCCGTGCCGGCGACCAGGCGCGCCAATTGCCCGGCGGCGAGGCCGAGGTCGCTCACGAGAGAGAGCGGGGTGTGGATGGCCGCGGCGACGCTCTGGGTCCGCAGCCAGCCGAAGCCGGTGCCGCTGAGCACGGTGGCCGCCGCCGCCACCCCGGCGGCGATCAGACCGGGTCCGAGCAGCCCTTTCGCCGCGCGTCCGATGACGGGCCCCTGGCTCCCCCGGACGACGATCACGCCGATGAAGAGCAGCGCGAGCGCGGCCGGTGACTTGACCGTCGCCGCGAGGGCGACGACCGCGCTGCCCAGCACCCACCGACCGCGCAGGGCGCAGACGACACCGGTCAGCATGAGGCCGATCATCAGCCCGTCGTTGTGCATGCCTCCCACGACATGCATCAGCAGGAGGGGATTGAGCGCCGCCAGCCACAGCGCGCGGCTCTCGTCGGCGCCGCACTCCACCGCCAGGCTCCGCACGGCCCGGACGATCAGGACGAGCGTGCCCACGGCCACCAGCCGCATCAGCATCACGGCAGGCACGATGCTCCCACCCGTCACCCAGGTCACACCCTTGGCCAGGACGAGGAACACCGGCCCGTACGGCGCGGGGGTGTCGGTCCAGTTCCCGCCCACGCTCGCCGCGGCGTCGGCACCGATCGAGTCCGGGCCGAGCGCCGACGGCCCGTGCGCATAGACGTCATGGCCGTCGAGGACCATCGCGCCCTGGGCGATGTAGCTGTACACATCGGCGCTGTAGAGCGGCGGCGCGAGCAGCAGGGGCGCTGTCCACCAGGCCAGGGTGACCAGGGTGTCGCGCACGCGGTGCTCCTTGTACGCCCACCAGGCCACGACCAGCAGTGTCAGCCCGACGTACGCGAGGACGGAGGCGGCGGTGGTCGTCACGGTGCCCCGCGGCACCCACAGACCCCATGGGTCACGGGCGGGCAGCGTCCCTGCGGCCAGCCCGCCCATGGCGATCGCGAGCGACCCGGTCGCCCCCAGCCGGCGTGCCCCGGCCGCACTCAGCATCCACATGAGCAGTCAGTTCATCCCCACCCGGCTCGCCGGTCCGCACGGATTGCCGAGCCTACCTCTCGGCCCGGCGCCGCCCCGGTGCGCGGCACCGCGCGGGCGACGGGGGGCGACGTGGAGGGGGGCACCGCGCGGGCGACGTAGGTGACGCGCGCCGACAGGTGCGCCTCAGCACGCCGGTTCGCGGGACCCGCGGAATGACGTGGTGAATCCCGTCCGCACCGATCCGCGTTCGCGGCACTCGGAATGCGCCGCCGCAGGAGCCGGCCGGAAAACCGGGTGAGACATATCGGTGGGGACGCCCGATGCGCGAGCGCCCCCACCGAATACGTGTGCATTCAAGCTAGTGCTTGAACGCGTCCTTTCCCTTTTCCTTGGCCTGCCGGGCATCGCCCTTTGTCTGCTCGGCCCGACCCTCCGCGGTCACGCGCTCGTTGCCCGTTGCGCGGCCGACGGCCTCCTTGAGCTTGCCCTTGCCCTGTTCGGCCTTGGCCTTCGCCTTCTCGCTTGCCGACACGGCGACCACTCCCTTTGAGGCGGAAACAACGTCCGCACTGCGGGTTGCCCTCGATCGGACAATTAAACGGGCAATCGCCGGAAGCGCCGGAGCAGCCCTGCCACGAGATGCAGCACTGATGCGCGACGGGCGTCAACGACTTCCCCGGCACCCGGATAAGAAACGCGTAAATTCGGGCGTGTGGCGGTGTGGGCGGGGGGTACACGGCGTCTCGGAGGTTGATAACTATGGTTCCCCTGCTTCTCGTTCTTCTGCTCGCCCTGATCCTTTTCGGCGCCGGTTTCGCGCTCAAGGCTCTGTGGTGGATCGCCGTCATCGTGCTGGTCGTGTGGCTCCTCGGTTTCGTCATGCGCTCCACCCCGGCCGGAGGCAGGCGAGGCCGCTGGTACCGCTGGTAGAGCGCAGCTCGACCCGGCTCATGGAAGCGGGGCCGCACCCGACTCGGGTGCGGCCCCGCTTTCTTGTGGGCATCCGGACCTCGTTGTTCGTGATCGCCCGATATGGGTAGGCGACGGGGCAAGGTCCGGGGCGATGCCCGTGCCAGGCAGGGAACCGGGCACCTCCAATGGACGTCGCTCCGGACCGGCGTCCGTCCCCCGACCGTCCCTCCCGGTCCCGGCGGTGCACCGGTGCGGGCGGGCACGGGACCCGCCCCCTACTCGTCATACCTGGGAGCTACGGGCAAGGTCAGCTCCCTGGCGTGACGCCGACCAGCGGGTGTGATCCATAACTTCGGTGCCGAACGCGAAGACGTCCGGCACCGAAGGAGCATCCGCCATGCCAACTCGCCCGCGCAGGAGCCGGCTGTACCGCGCCCTTCTCGCCGCGCTCGTCGTGGCCTCGGTGGCGGTGCCGCTGTCGGGCGCGGCCCGGCCGTCCGCCGTCCCCGCGCCCGTCCCGCCCTCACTCGCCCCGATCCGTGCCGCGACACCCGCCGCCCTCGCCGAGCGGTACGCCGCCACCCGCGACGCCATCCGTTCCGCGGAGCGGATGGCCGACGCGCACGGGGACCGGCGGCGGGCCGCCACGCTGCGGGCGATGGCGGAACCGGCGCGGCAGTTACTGTCCTTCGACGGCCGCGACGGCGGCCGCAGCGCCGAGGTCTTCGGCGATCTGTCCGCTGCGGAGCGGATCGCCGTGCTCGTCCCGGGCTCCGACACCAGTCTCGACTCCTACGAACGCCTCCGGGCCGGGGCGGCGGCGCTTGCGGAGGAGCTGGGCGGGCGGTCCGCCGTCATCGCCTGGCTCGGATACAGGACACCGGCCACGGTGGGACCGGAGGTGCTGACCCCGGGCCGCGCGGAGGACGCCGCTCCACTCCTGCGGTCCTTCGTCGCCGAGTTGAGCACGCTCAGGCCCGCCGCCCGGATCTCGCTGATCTGTCACTCCTACGGTTCGGTGGTCTGCGGCCGAGCCGCGGGCGGGACAAATGCCGCAGGAAGGACCGCGGGAAAGGCCCCGGGACGGGAAGCCGGGCCGGTCGCGCGGGTCACCGACATCGTGCTCTACGGCAGCCCCGGATCCGGTGCCGACAACGTCGCCGCGCTGGGCACCACGGCCACCGTATGGGCGGGCCGGGGAGCCGACGACTGGATCAGCGAAGTCCCGCACACCCGGCTGAGCCTGCCCTTCGCGGAGGTCGGCCTGGGGGCCGATCCCGTGTCCCCGGAGTTCGGCGCCCGGGTCTTCGCGGCGGGCGACGGCGGCCACAGCGACTACCTGAAACCGGGTTCCGTGCCCCTGCGGAACATCGCCCTGATCGCCGCCGGAAAGGTTCCGTCCGAGGGAGACCGCCATGCGTGATCTCGTCCGCCGGATCGAAGCGGCGACTCCCGCCGACCGCGACCGCACCGTCGACGCCCTGCGCGCCCTCGCCGTCCTCGGAGTGGTACTCGGCCACTGGCTGGTGACCGCCCTGGTCGCGGACAGTGGCACGGTGCGCGGCGCAAGTCCCCTGCAGTACCTGCCCCGACTCACGCCCGTGTCCTGGGTGTTCCAGACCCTGGCGGTCTTCTTCCTGGTCGGCGGGCGGGTGGGCGCGCAGAGTTACGCCTCCGAGCGGGCCGGAGGAGGGACGTACGGGCGGTGGCTCGGCGCACGAATGGCCCGGTTGTTCCGGCCGGTCGCCGCGCTGCTGACGGTGTGGGCCGTGGTGACGGGCGCGATGCTGGTGTCCGGGGTGGGGCTGGAGACCGTACACACCCTGCTCAAACTGGTGCTGTCCCCGCTCTGGTTCCTGCTGGTCTTCGCGGCGCTGACGGCGGCCACACCGCTGCTCTCGAAGCTCAGCCCGCTGTGGCCGCTCGCCGTCGTGCTCCATGTCGACCTGGCCCGCTTCGGGCTGGGCGAGGCTGCCGGGTCCGGCTGGACCGACCGGCTCGGCTGGATCAATGTGGCGGCCGGCTGGCTGGTCCCCTACTGCCTGGGCGCGTGCTGGGCCCGGGGCGGCCTGCGCAGTCGGAGGACCGCATGGACACTGCTGCTCGGCGGCGCAGCCGCCACCGCCCTGCTCGTCCTGGCAGCCGGCTACCCGGCAGCAATGGTCGGCGTCCCGGGGGCGGAGATCTCCAACCTCAACCCGCCCACCCTCGCCGCGGTCACCTTCGGTCTCGCCCAGTGCGGGGCGGCCCTGCTGCTGCTCGGCCCGCTGCGGCGGCTGATGCGGCGTCCCGGCGCCTGGGCGGCCGTGGCGCTGGTGAACCTCTCCGCGATGACGATCTTCCTGTGGCACCAGACCGCGATGATGGCGGTCACCGCGACGGGCCTGCTCGCGGGCGGGGCCCTGCCCGGACTGCACACGGTCCCCGACGGCGCGGGCTGGGTGCTCGCCCGGCTGGCCTGGCTCCCGGTGTTCGCAGTGGCGCTGCTGGTGTGCTGGACCGCATTCCGTACGTACGAGCAGAAGCGACGGGCGAGCCGGGGCGGCTCCCGGGTCGTACGCGAACAGCGGGCTCTGCAGCCGGCGGCTAAGGGGCGTCCTTAAGATGCGGACTGTGAACGAGGGGGACGGGAGGGGCGCGGGGCGGCGGCTGGTGCGGGCGCTGGCGGCAACCCCCCGTGCGCTGCGTGACGATCTGTGGACGACGGCGCGCGACCCACTGCCGCGCAGGGGCTGGCTGGGGTGGCTGCCGCACGTCCACACGGTGCTGCTCGCCGTGCTGATGCTCTGGCTCAACCTGGAGGACGCCGTCCCGGGCCCGGCGTGGATCGCGACGCTGCTCCCCCTGCTCCAGTCGGCGGCCACCGTCCTGGCGTTGTCCCGCCCGGTACCGGCCTGGTGGCTGTCCACGCTCGCGCTCGTCCTGGTCGCGCAGTACCGGGAGTCCGCCGGACCCGACGCGCACTGGCCGTGGACCATCGGCGGGATCGTGCTGCACACCCTCGTGCTGCTGCTCCTCTCCCTGCGGGTCCACCCCCGGGCCGCCTTCACGGGGCTGGTGGCCACGGTTGTGCTGGGGCTGCTCCAGATCACCCTCGCGCCCCCCTTCCACAACGGGGTCCTCACGGAGTGGGGAATGATCTCCTTCGTGACCGCCGTGTTCGTCGGCACGTCGCTGCGCACGAGGAGGGTGGCACAGGCACGGCTCGTGGATCAGCAGGTGCTCACCGCGGAGGAACGGGCGAGGCGCACCCTCCTCGAGGAACGCAACCGCATCGCGCGCGAACTGCACGACGTCGTCGCCCACCACATGTCGGTGATATCCATCCAGGCACAGGTCGCCCCGCACCTGGTCGAGAATCCGTCCAGTGAGCTGAAGGAGAACCTCGCGGGGATCCGTGAGAACGCGGTCGAGGCGCTGACCGAACTGCGCAGGGTACTGGGTGTGTTGCGCTCGGAGGACGCCCAGGCGGACGGCGTCCGGCACGCCCCGCAGCCCACCCTCGACCGGCTGGGCGAGCTCGTCGGCAACGTGCGCGGCGCCGGGCTCGCCGTCACCACCGCGACCACCGGCCGACCGCGCCCGCTGTCGCCGGGAGTCGAACTGTCGGCGTTCCGCATCGTGCAGGAAGCACTCAGCAACGCGATGCGCCACGCGCCCGGGGCGGGCGTACGGGTGGAGCTCCGGTACCGGCCGGACGGTCTCACCATCCGGGTCACCAACACCCCTCCCCGCGCGACGCCTCCACCCTCGCCCGGCGCCGGGCACGGGCTGCTCGGCATGCGCGAGCGCGCCGCCATGCTGGGCGGCGAACTCGCCGCCGGCCCCACCCCCGACGGCGGCTACGAAGTCACCGCGATCCTGCCCGCCGACGCCCCGAAGCCCTCCGTCCACCCTGCCGAGGACATCCCATGACGACCCCCATCCGTGTGCTGATCGCCGACGACCAGATGATGGTCCGCCAAGGCTTCACGGTGCTGCTCAACGCCGAACCCGGCATCGAGGTCGTGGGCCAGGCCGTGGACGGCCTCGACGCGGTCGCCAAGGTCGCCGAACTCGCGCCGGACGTGGTCCTGATGGACATCCGCATGCCCGAGCTCGGCGGCATAGAGGCGACCCGCCGCATCACCGAACCGGCCGGCTCCACCGTCAAGGTCCTCGTCCTGACGACTTTCGATCTCGACGAGTACGTGTACGAGGCGCTGCGCGCGGGCGCGTCCGGATTCCTGCTGAAGGACGCCTCTGCCGACGAACTCGCCCAGGCGGTCAGGGTGGTGGCGGCCGGGGACGCCCTGCTCGCCCCGAACATCACCAAGCGCCTCATCAGCGAGTTCTCCCGGGTGACCCAGGCACCCCGCGCCCCGCTCAAGGACCGCGTCGGCACCCTGACCGAGCGCGAGACGGAAGTCCTGTCCCTGATCGCCCAGGGGCTTTCGAACAACGAAATAGCCCAGCGGCTGGTCGTCGCGGAACAGACCGTGAAGACCCATGTGAGCCGCATTCTGGTCAAGTTGGGTCTCCGTGACCGGACCCAGGCCGCGGTCTTCGCCTACGAGACAGGACTCGTCCGCCCGGCCGGGTACTGAGCCGTTGCCGCCGCGGGCACGCCCGGGGGCGACAGCACGAACCAGACCGTCTTGCCGATGCCGCACGCGCGAGGGTGAGCTCCCCAGGTGTGAGCGAGCGCGGCGACGAGGGCGAGGCCACGGCCGGACTCGTCGTCGGGTGCGGCGATACGCGGGGTGGGGAGTACGTCGCTCGCATCCGAGACCTCGACGCGCAGGCTCTCGTCCCGCCGCAGCACGCAACGCGCCCGGATCTCACGGCCGGGCGAGACCCGGGCGTGCCTGCAGGCGTTGGTCATCAGCTCACTGAGCAGCAGTACGGCCGTGTCGGTCATGTCCTCCGGAAGCTTCCACTCCCTCGCCTGCTCGGCGAGAAGCGCGCGGGCCCGGCCCACGCTGCGGGGGTGGCGCGGGAGGCGCCACTCGATGTGCTGATTCATGACCCACAGGTTGCTGGCGGGCACAAGGTCTCGTGTAGTACCGGCATGGGTACGCAAGGCCGTTGTACCCAGGACGTCCCGGGAAGGCGGGCCCGTGAGCGAGGCGTGGCGGTACTGCGGCAGCCAGATCAAGCTGTGGCGGACGGAGGCGGGGATCACTCGTGAGGAGCTCGGCAAGGAGGCGAACTACGAGTACGAGACGGTCAAGTCCATGGAGCAGGGCCGCCGCAAGCCGAGCATCCGCCTGCTTCAGGTGGCGGACCAGTTGTGCGGGGCGAGCGGGAAGCTGCTGGCTGCGCGGGAGTTCCTGAAGCCTGAGCCGTTTCCGGCAAGGGCGCAGGAGTTCATGGCCATCGAGGCAGAGGCCATCGCGCGCCACTCCTACGACGCCCTCCTGATTCCCGGCCTCCTCCAGACCGAGGAGTACGCCCGCGCGCTGATCAGCGCGAGCCATCCGCCGCTGGACGACGAGACGGTCGAGGAGCGGGTGCGGGCGCGGTTACAGCGGCAGGTGGCGCTGACGCGCAAGGCCAGCACGGTGTTCAGCTTCGTGCTGTACGAGGCGGCGCTGCGGACGCTGGTCGGCGGCCGGGAGACAATGCGCTCGCAGCTCGAACATCTGCTGAACGTAGGCACGTTGCGGAACGCGTCGATCCAGGTCCTGCCGCGAGGCCGCTGCAACGGCCTCGCGTTGAACGGCTCGATGGTTCTGCTGGAGACCACCGACCACGACCGGTACGCCTACGTCGAGGCGCCGGAGACGAGCGCCCTCCACTCAGAGCCAGGCAAGGTCAGTGCGCTTGCCGAGGCGCATGGCATGATCCGCATGCAGGCCCTCAGCGTCGAGGAATCGGCGGACTTCATCAGGGAAGTGGCGGAGGAACTATGAGCAACCGACTCACGTGGTTCAAGTCCAGCTACAGCGACAGCCAGGGCGGCGACTGCATCGAAGTCGCCCTCGACTGGCGCAAGTCCACCTACAGCGACAACCTCGACGCCGCCTGCGTCGAGGTCGCCACCTGCCCCGGCACCGTCCACGTCCGCGACTCCAAGCTCGGCGAGACGAGCCCCGCCTTCGCCGTCGCCGGAACCGCGTGGACCCTCTTCCTGGGTGGTGTCACCGCATGACGACACCGTCCACGAACATCCCCGGCCCCACCGGTCTGCCCTTGCTCGGGTCGATGCTCGACCTCAAGCGGGACTCGCTCGGCACCTACCTGAACGCCCACCGCGAGCACGGTGACATCGTCAGGTTCACGGCAGGGCCCCCCGGCCTGCGGGTCGAGCTCTACGCGGTGTTCTCCGCCGAGGGCGCTCAGCAGGTGCTGGCGACCGACTCGGCCAACTTCCGCAAGGACAACGCCTTCTACCAAGAGGTCCGGGAGTCCTTCGGCAACGGTCTGCTGACCAGCCAGGACGAGGACTATCTCCGTCAGCGCCGCCTCGTGCAGCCGCTCTTCACCCGCCGCCGGGTCGACGGCTACGCCCAGGCCGTCACCGGCGAGACCGCCTCACTCCTCGCGAGCTGGCGCGACGCGCCCGACGCCACCGTCGACGTCGTCGACGAGATGACGCGGCTGACTCTGCGCGCGGTCGCCCGCATCCTGTTCGGCGTGGATGTCGAGGCCGCGGTCGATGTCGTGGAGCGCTGCTTCCCGGTGATCGGGAACTACACGCTCCAGCGCGGATACTCGCCCGTCAATCCGCCCCGCAACTGGCCGACTCCCGCCAACCGCAAGGCGGCCTCCGCCATGGACGAGCTGTACGCGGTGTGCGACCGGATCATCGAGAAGCGGCGCGCGGACGGCGACTCGGCGACCGGGGACGACTTGCTCACCCTCCTTGCGCAGGCAGAGAGCGCGGAGGACGGCAGCCTGGACGCGTCGGAGATCAGGGACCAGGTCCTGGTGTTCCTGCTCGCCGGGCACGAGACGACGGCCACCTCCCTCGCGTTCGCCCTGCACCTTCTCGCCCGTCATCCCGAGCACCAGGCACGGGCGCGGGACGAGGCCGTGCGCGTACTGTCCGGGCGGACGCCCGAGGCGTACGACCTCGACGCGCTCCCCTACCTCACGCAGGTGCTGAAGGAAGCCATGCGGCTCTACCCGGCCGGGCCGGTCATCGGCCGGCAGACCGTCGCCGCGGCCGAGATCGGCGGCCACACGATCCCGGCGGGCAAGGATGTGATCGTCGCGCCGTGGGTGACGCACCGGCATCCGCGGTACTGGGAGGAGCCGGAACGTTTCGACCCGGAGCGCTTCACGCCCGAGCTCGAGAAAGAGCGGCCCCGGTACGCCTGGTTCCCGTTCGGCGGAGGCCCGCGCGCCTGCATCGGTCAGCACTTCTCGATGCTGGAGTCGGTCCTCGCACTCTCGATGATCCTGCGGGCGTACGAACTGGAGGCCGTCGACCTGGACGTACCCGTCGACACGGGCATCACCCTGCGCGCGGCGGGGCCGGCCCGGTGCAGGCTGCGGCCCCTGGACAAGGAAGGCGAAGGGAACGTTCCGAACGGTTGACCTTGGATTCGACCGGCGAGGAGGAGGGGCCTTCCATCGGCGCGTGGCGGGGCTCGAAGGCCGGGAAGTCGTACGTGTACGGCCTCCGGCCCGGCGACGTCACGGCTCAGCGAAGAGGTTCCAGGCAAGAGACGGTCGCCCCGCCCGGGCCGTACTTGAGGTCGGCGTAGAAGTCGCCGTCGGCGCAGGTCGACCCGGGCTCCTCCAGTCGCCGGCTCACCTTGTACTCGGCATCGGGCGCACCGCAGTCCGTGACCTGCAGGTCCTGGTCGGGCCAGTCCTCGTCGTTGCGCACGCATGACCCCACGGAGAGCGTCGGTGCCGTTTCGGAGCCCTTGTCGCCGCCGACCAGCAGGCCGATCACGATCAGGGTGGGGATCGCCAGGGCCACGAGCAGCATCGGCACGAGGAACAGCAGGGCTTCAGGGCGGCGCGCCAGCGGCTTGCCCGGGTCGAGCGGGGGCCGGAAACCGCCGGCCGGAGTGGGGAGCTTACGGAAAGCGGCCCACGGGCCGAGATTCACCAGCAGGGTGATCGGCGTGACGACCACGGACAGCGGGCCCCACCAGCCCTGCCACAGGGTCTTCGCGGACATGTGGCGCAGGGTGGCGAGCCCGCAGTCGCGGCAGAACGGCCCTTGCAGACTCAGGAACCGCATGATCACGAGGAAGCCCTGGTGACCGCGCACCGTCGTGGGCGCGGCGGGCACCGCCCCGCAGATCCGGCAGGCAGCAACTGCTCCCTGCGGCGGGAACACGACGTGCGGCTGCGGAGCGTTGTACACACCATGCGGCTGCGACAGGTAGGGGCCGGGCTGCGGATGTCCGGCGTACGGGCCAGGCTGTGCCGGATGTCCGGCGTACGGGCCGGGCTGCGGCGGCGCGGCATACGGGCCGGGCTGTGCCGGATGTCCGGCGTACGGGCCGACGGGCTGCTGCTGCGGCGGCCAGGGCTGCGGGTCGGCGCCGTGCGGTGGTGGCGGGGTGGCCACGGAGTCCCCCTTGGTCTCGTGGTCATCACCAGAAGTGAAGGATGACGAAGGGAAGACCTTAACTCCCGGCCCCCGGCGGGCAGTCCGGCGGGGCGAAGCCTGCGGGCGCGCACCTGGGCCGCCCTCGGCACCGAGTACCCGCTAGTTCACACCGCGCGGGCGGAACTGGATGCTGATCCGCGGCCCGACCGCCCGCGCCGTCTTCGGTACGGCGTGCTCCCAGGTCCGCTGGCAGGAACCGCCCATCACCACGAGATCGCCGTGCCCGAGGGCCTTGCGGACCGTGGTGTGGCCGCCGCCGCGGGGCCGGAGCACCAGGTCGCGCGGGCTGCCGACGGAGAGGATCGCGACCATCGTGTCCTCGCGGGAGCCGCGCCCGATGCGGTCGCCGTGCCAGGCGACGCTGTCGTGGCCGTCACGGTAGTTGCAGAGCCCGGCGGTGACGAACGGTTCGCCGAGCTCGTCGGTGTAGTGCGCGGAGAGGGCGTCCCTGGCCTCGGCGAGGACGGGGTGCGGGAGAGGAACTCCCTGGCCGTAGTACGCGAGCAGCCGGGGCACGTCGACCTCGTTGTCGTACATCCGGCGCCGCTCCGCGCGCCACGGGACGCCGTCCGCCAGTTCCTCGAACAACGCGTCCGCCCCGGTGAGCCAGCCCGGCAGGACGTCGAGCCAGGCGCCCTGTCCGAGCACGGTGCGACGGACGTCCTTCAGCGGGCCGAGGCGGATCTCGTCGGCCTGGTCGAAGAGCGAACCCTGGAGATGGACTGCTGCCATGTCTCCAGAGTACGAAGAAACCGAACAAGTGAGCTAATCGATCACCGGCCACCTGCCGGGATCCCTGCCACCGGCCCGGGCGCCACTCGGTTGCGGCGCCCCGCCGGCAGGGACGGTCACCCGTTGAGCGACTGCATGAGCTCGGGCGCGTAGCGGTCACCGGAGGCGACCCCGCGCGGCGCCACGGCTTCGATGGCCGCGATGTCCTCGTCGGTGAGCGTCACATCGAGGGCCGCGACGTTCTCCTCCAGGTAGCGGCGGCGCTTGGTGCCCGGAATCGGAAGGGCACCCGTGCGCAGCACCCAGGCCAGCGCGAGCTGGGAGGGGGTGACCGACTTCTCCTCGGCCAGACGCCGGACCTGGTCCACGACGGCGAGATTGCGGGCGAAGTTCTCACCCTGGAAGCGCGGGTCGATACGCCTGAAGTCGTCGGCGGCGAAGTCCTCGGGACTGGTGATGGCGCCCGAGAGGAAGCCGCGGCCGAGCGGCGAGTAGGCGACGAGACCGATACCGAGTTCCGTCAGCGTGGCCGCGACCCCGTCGCCTTCGATGCCCCGCTCGAAGAGCGAGTACTCGGTCTGCACCGCCGTCAGCGGGTGGACCGCGTGGGCGCGCCGGATCGTCGCGGCGGCCGCTTCACTGATCCCGAGGTAGCGGACCTTTCCCGCGGTGACGAGTTCCGCCATGGCCCCGACGCTCTCCTCGATGGGCACGTTCGGGTCGACGCGGTGCAGGTAGTACAGGTCGATGTGGTCCGTGCCGAGATGGCGCAGGGACCGGTCGGCGGCCCGGTGGATATATTCGCGCCGCCCGTTGTGGCCGGTCATGGCGCCGTCGTCGGTGAACTCGAGGCCGGTCTTGGTGGCGATCACGACCTTCTCGCGGCGACCGGAGAGCGCCTTGCCGATCAGCTGCTCGTTGACGAAGGGGCCGTACCCCTCCGCGGTGTCCAGCATGGTGACGCCGAGCTCCAGGGCGCGGTCGATCGTGGCCAGCGACTCCGTCTCGTCGGTCGCGCCGTAGAAGGCGCTCATCCCCATGCAGCCGAGGCCTTCGGCCCCGACGACCAGTCCCTGGGATCCCAGTGCACGCCGCTCCATCACGCTCTCCTCTGTTGGTAACTAACTCGTTAGTTCCACTATGAGGCGTGACTTCCCCGGATGTCAATAACTGGATAGTTACTCTGTAGACTGCGGGCATGGCACGGGACTCCAGCGCAACCAAGGCACGCCTGCTCGACGCGGCTTTCACCGAGTTCGCCGAGTACGGCATCGCCGGGGCCCGGGTGGACCGCATCGCCGAGGCGGCGGGGGCGAACAAGCGCCTCATCTACGTCTACTTCGGCAACAAGGAACAGCTCTTCGATCTGGTGATCCAGCAGGCCATGGATCTCGGCGCGGAGTCGGTGCCCTTCGACGTCACGGATCTCCCCGGGTACGCCGGGGTGATCTTCGACCATCTGACGGCGCGGCCCGCGCTGATGCGGCTCGTCGCGTGGAAGCAGCTGGAGCGACCCGGCGCCACGGCCACCACGACCGAGGCGTACCGGCGCAAGATCGACGCGGTTGCCGCCGCACAGCGAGAGGGGCGCATCGCGCCCGGCTTCGACCCCGCCGACATCCTCACGCTCGTACTGGCCCTGGCCCAGGCCTGGTTCGCCGCGCCCGGCGGCCCCGCCACCGACGCGGACGGCTCGGTCTGGCAGGAGGAGCGCAGGAAGCGGCACCGCACTGCTGTCGTGGAGACCGTGGCCCGCATCATCGCGCCGGACAGCACCGGCAGCCCGCTCCCTGACCGCGACCGGGAGTCCGCCCCCTGAGACGCCCCGGCGCCAGGGCCGTCCGAGTGACGGGACGACGGCGACCCGTATCACCCTCCCGAGGGGTGCTGGGCGACTTCGACCACCCCCACGACCTGCGGATCGGCGCCCGGCCCGGGCTCCGACGTGGCACAGAACACGAAGCGCGACTCCCGGTACCCCCGTAAGCTCGCGTCATGCAGGTGATCCAGTCGACCAAGCTCGCCAACGTCTGTTACGAGATCCGGGGTCCGGTGCTCGAGGAGGCGATGCGGCTGGAGGCCGCGGGTCACCGCATCCTCAAGCTCAACACCGGCAATCCCGCCGCCTTCGGCTTCGAGTGCCCTCCGGCGATCCTCGAGGACATACTGCGCAACGTCGGGGACGCGCACGGCTACGGTGACGCGAAGGGCCTACTCAGCGCGCGGCGCGCGATCATGAGCCATTACGAGACCAAGGGCATCCCGCTCTCGGTCGAGGACATCTACCTCGGCAACGGCGTCTCCGAGCTGATCCAGATGTCGATGCAGGCGCTGCTCGACGACGGCGACGAGGTGCTCGTACCCGCGCCCGACTACCCGCTGTGGACCGCCTCCGTCTCCCTCGCGGGCGGTACGGCCGTGCACTACCGGTGCGACGAGCAGGCCGACTGGATGCCGGACCTCGCGGACATCGAGCGGAGGATCACCGATCGCACCAAGGCGATCGTGATCATCAACCCGAACAACCCGACCGGTGCGGTCTACGACGACGAGCTGCTGCGCGGCCTGACGGAGATCGCCCGCCGCCACCAGCTGGTCGTCTGCTCGGACGAGATCTACGACAAGATCCTCTACGACGGGGTCACCCACACCCCGACCGCCGCGATCGCACCCGATCTGATGGTCCTGACCTTCAACGGGATGTCCAAGAACTACCGGGTGGCGGGCTACCGCAGCGGCTGGCTCGCGGTCTGCGGCCCGAAGGCGCACGCGACCTCGTACATCGAGGGCCTGACGATCCTGGCGAACATGCGCCTGTGCGCGAACATGCCGGCACAGCACGCGGTCGCCGCGGCCCTCCAGGGGCGGCAGTCGATCGAGGACCTGGTGCTTCCGGGCGGGCGGCTGCTGGAGCAGCGGGACGTGGCGTACGACCTGCTGACGCAGATCCCGGGCGTGACATGCGTGAAGCCGAAGGGCGCGCTGTATCTGTTCCCGCGGCTGGACCCGGCGGTCTACAAGGTCAAGGACGACCGGCAGATGGTGCTCGACCTGCTGCGCGCCGAGAAGATCATGGTCGTGCACGGCACGGGCTTCAACTGGCACGAGCCGGATCACTTCCGGATCGTCACACTGCCGAACGCGAAGGACCTGGCGGACGCGGTGACGCGCATCGGGACCTTCCTGAACGGCTACAGCCAGCCGTAGCCGGCCGTCGCCGTCTTCGCCGCCTCGCCGTCACGGTCGCCGTCGAGAAGGCGGGCACGACAAGGCGGGCCACGACGGGCGGGCGCAACACGGCACAGGGAACACTTTCCCGATCACCCATAACTTTAGACTGAATCCAAGGTAGGATGGTCTCCTGACAGTGCGAGGGAGGCCATCCGCCATGTACGAACCGATCCGCTCGAAGTCCGCCCATTCGATGGCCGAGGCGTCCGACTTCCCCCACCGCACCCGCGAGGAGGAGCTGGACATCCAGCTCGCCGGTCATCTGGCGGCGCTCCTCGCCGTCACCGACGAGCTCGGGCTCGAGACCGAGGGCAACCGCATAGCCGCCCAGGTCGCCCGGCTCCGCGGCACCGCGCCCACGCGGCACGCCGGGCCGTCCGGCGCCGGCGCCGCCGCTCTGCACGACCGCGCCCTCGCCCTCGCCGGCCGCGCCCTGGTCGTCGCCGCCTCGCGCGCGGACACCGCCGCAGCGATCCTCGCCGCCGAGCGCATGGACGCACACACCGCCGCCCTGCGCGACACGCAGCTGGTCGGCACCCTCTGACGGCCCCGGTCCGCGGGCCGCGAAGGCGCGCGGACCGGGTGCCACCCATGGACTCCTGATCCGGAGAACCGGTTCCGGTTGCATACCGGGATAGGCGCTTCACCTCCCGTACGCAACTCCGCCTGGAATGTGGGATTCCGCGAGCAGTCTGCACCCGTGAGACGCATCGTGGGCATCGTCCTGGCGGTGCTGCTGATCGGCGGAGTGGCAGTCGCCGTCGTAGCAGGCCGAGAAAGCCAGGACAACGGCACGGCAACGAAGACCGTGCGCGGAGTGATCGGGTCGGAGAAGGCGGAGTTCTTCAGCGATCCCGAGGTGGTGAAGGCCCTGGCTGCCAAGGGCTTCACCGTGAAGACGGAAACGTCCGGCTCCTGGGACATGGAGCAACTTCCCCTTACCGGTTACGACTTCGCCTTCCCCGCCGCCAAGGCACCGGCCGACGAGCTGCGGAAGAAGTCGAAGATCCAGGGCGCGCCGCTGCGGCCCTTCTACTCGCCGCTCGTCGTGGTCGCGCACCGCGACGCGGCCGGGATCCTCGCGGCCAACGGGCTGGCCGCACTGGGCGGCAAGGCCACCGGGACCCTGCGCATGGGTCCGTATCTGGCCGCGGCGAAGGCCGACCGGACGTGGCAGCAGCTGAAGGGGTCCGCCGGGCACGCCGAGCTGAGCGGCACTCTCTTCATCACCAGTACCGATCCACTCGCATCGAGCTCCGGCGCCCTGTATCTGGCCGCGGCCTCCTACGTCGCCGACGGCGGCAAGGTCGTCGCGGACGACGCCGCGCTCTCGCGCACCGCGCCGCTGCTGAAGAAGCTGATCTCGGTGCAGGGGGCCCAGCAGACAAGCTCCGACGCGCCGTTCCGGGACTTCATCAGCGGGGTCGGCAATCCGCTGGTGCTCGTGTACGAGTCGCAGGTCGCCTCGCTCCTGCTGCAGAAGCAGGACGTCGGGGACCTGGTGCTGCTGTATCCCGACACCACCGTCTCCAGCGACCACACGCTCGTACCGCTGACGGAGAACGGGAAGGCGCTGGGCGAACTGCTCGGCACGGACAAGCGGTTGCGCGAGCTGGCGGTGCGTCACGGCTTCCGGCCGCAGGGGGCCGCGGCCGAGTTCACCGCCGCCACCGCCGCACACACCGGCTATCTCAACCAGAAGCTGACCGGGGTCCGCCAGGCGCCCGTGCCCACCTCCAAGGTGCTGCACACCATGGCGCAGCGGGCCCGGTCGTAGGGGGGCTCACAGATGAACGACAACAACAGCGACGCCTTGATCCTCACTCCGCCGGAGCCCGTCGCGCCGGTACGCACAGAACAGGCCGCCGGACTGGTACCGCTGGACGAGTCCGTACGGGAAGAGATGACTCTGAAGGCGAGCGAGTTCGTCGGCTCGCTGGCCGTGCTCGACGCCCGATCCCCCGAGTTCGCGAGCCGGATCGGCGAGATCGCGGGTCTCGGTGCCGGCGAGATCCGCAGCGCCGCGCAGCAGTCCAACCGGATGCTCGACCGCACGGTCCGCTCGCTGGCGGGCGGGGGCGAGGACACGCAGTCGCGGGTCGCCTCCTCACTCGTCGAGCTGCGCAGGACCGTGGAGGACCTGGACCCGCGGGAGACCCCGGGCAAGGGAGCGCGGAAGTTCCTGTCCAGGCTGCCGGGCGGGAACAGGTTCCGCGACCACGTCGCCAAGTACGCCTCCTCGCAGGCGACGCTGAACAGGATCGTCGGCGCCCTGCGCGGCGGCCAGGACGAACTGCGCCGCGACAACGCCGCCCTGCACACCGAGCGCACGCGGCTGTGGGAGACCATGGGCAAGCTCCAGGAGTACGCCGTGCTCACGGACGCCCTGGACAACGCCGTCGAACAGCGCATCGCCGCCACACCGGATCCCGCTCAGGCGGACGCCCTCCGCGCCGACGTGCTCTTCCCGGTCCGCCAGAAGCACCAGGACCTGCTGACCCAGCTCGCGGTCTGCGCACAGGGCTATCTGGCGATGGACGTCGTACGACGCAACAACGAGGAACTCGTCAAGGGCGTCGACCGGGCCGCGACCACCACGGTCTCCGCGCTGCGCATCGCGGTCATGCTCTCGTCGGCGCTGGAGAACCAGCGCAAGGTGACCGAGCAGGTCAACACCCTGCGCGCGACGACCGAGGACCTGATCCGGGGCAACGCGGAGATGCTCGCCACCCAGAGCGGCGAGATCCAGCGCATCGCCGCCGACCCCGCCGTGGGGGCCGAGACCCTGCGGACAGCTTTCCAGCAGATCTACCGGACGCTCGACGCGATCGACACCTACAAGGTCCAGGCGACGGAGTCGATGGCGGCGACGGTCGAGTCGCTGACGGCCGAGCTCCAGGCGGCGAGCGCCCACCTGGAGCGCACCCGCCGCACCAACGCGCTGGAGGGCGGACTGACATGACTCCCAGCACCCCCTCGGTCCGCCTGCGCGGCCGTCTCCCCGCCCTGCGCGCGACAGCCGTCGCCGCCATGATGGCGGCGGGGCTGGCCGCCGGATGCACCGCGGAGAACGGCGGGTCCCGGCAGGAGCCCGACACCGAATACCGGCCGGGCACGCTCCGTGTGCTCGCGAGCAGCGAACTCAGCGACATGAAGCCCGTCCTCGACGCCGCCGCCGAGAAGACCGGCGTCACGGTACGGCCCACCTGGGCCGGGACCCTCGACGCCGTGGAGCAGATCGCCTCCGGAAAGGCGGACGGGAAGTACGACGCGGTGTGGCTGTCGTCCAACGACCCTCTGCGGCTGCGGCCGGAAGCCGCGGCGAGGATCGGCAGCGAGACTCCCGTGATGACGTCGCCGGTCGCGATCGGCGTCAAGGCGGACACCGTACGGCGCCTCGGCTGGAAGGGCGACGACGTCACCTGGTCGCAGTTGCACCGTGCCGTCACGGACGGCAGCCTGACCTACGGGATGACGGACCCCGAGCGGTCCAACTCCGGTTTCTCCGCCCTTGTCTCCGTCGCCTCCGGCCTCTCCGGCGCGCAGTCCGCGCTCACCGACGCAGACGTCGAGAAGGCCACCCCCCGGCTCAAGGAGTTCTTCGCCGGGCAGAAGCTGACCTCCGGCTCGTCGGGCTGGCTCGCCTCCGCCTACACCCGGCGCGGCAATGTCGACGCCCTCATCAACTACGAGTCCGTGCTGATGTCGCTGAACCGCGACGGCGCGGCCGGGCTGACCGTCATCCGGCCCAGGGACGGCGTGGTGACGGCCGACTACCCGTTCACGCTGCTGGCCTCGGCGCCCCGGGAAGCCCGCGAGTCGGGCAGGACACTGACCGACCATCTGCGCGGCGCTGAGGCACAGAAGGCCATCACCGAGCGGACGTTCCGGCGCCCGGTCGTCACCTCCGTACCCCCCGCAACCGGGATCGCGACCGACCGGCGGCGTGAACTTCCCTTCCCCGGCAGCCGATCCGTGGCCGACGGGCTCCTGCGCTCGTACGAGAACAAGCTGCGCAGACCCTCCCGCACGGTGTACGTCCTCGACACATCGGGGTCCATGGAGGGTGAAAGGCTCGACGGGCTGAAGGCGGCACTCGTGGAACTGACCGGGGAGTTCCGGGACCGGGAGGAGGTGACGCTGATGCCGTTCGGTTCGCAGGTGAAGCGGCAGCTCACCCACACGATGGACCCGGCCGACCCGGACGCGGGGCGGGAGGCGGTCCGCAAGGACGCGCAGCAGCTCTCGGCCGACGGTGACACAGCGATCTTCAGCAGTCTGCGGGACGCGTACGCCTACCTGGGCCGGAGGTCCTCCGAGGACACGTTCACGTCCGTGGTCCTGATGACGGACGGCGAGAACACGGCCGGCGCGTCGGCCGAGGCCTTCGAGTCGTACTACCGGGCACTGCCGCAAGCGCAGCGCCACACGCCCGTCTTTTCCATCCTCTTCGGCGATTCCGACCGCGCGGAGCTCAACCGGATCGCCGAGCTCACCGGCGGCCGGCTCTTCGACGCGCAGAAGGGCTCGCTGGACGGCGCCTTCGAGGAGATCCGTGGCTACCAGTGACCGGGTGCTCGGCTACCTCGAGTCCAGGAAGAACCTCGCGGGCAGCGCCCTGGGTCTGGCCGGGCTCGGCCTGACCTTCGCCGGCGTCGCGGGCGCGTACTGGCCGGTGGTCGTCGCGGGACTGTACGGGGCGGGCGCCCTGATCGCGCCGCCGGAGCGGCCGCGGGCGCCCGGGTTCCCGGAGCCCGCCGAGCAGCTCGACGAACTGCGCGGCGATCTCGGCAGGCTGCGCGCCTACCTCGCGGAGGTGGACCTGCCGCCGGCCGCGGCCGGCCGGCTCACCGAACTGGACGCACTGCTGGCCGCGTTGCTCGAGCCCGGCTGGGTGGCCGACGCGCTGGCCGCGGACGCGGAGGCGGTGCACGCACTGTCCCGGGCGATCCGGCAGGACCTCCCCGAGTCCGTCGACACCTACACCCGCACACGCTGGTGGACCCGCCTCAACCCGGGCAGCGAACCGCCGGAGCGCCACCTGGAGCGGCAGCTCGGCCTCCTGCACGCGGAGGCCGAGTCCCTCGCCTCCGCCCTGCGTGAGCAGGAGGCACGCCGGCAGCAGACCCATACGCGCTACCTGGAGGACCGGGGCCGCGGCCACTGACCTGGCGGGTCTCCGGCCGCTTCCAGGATGTCTTCCCCGTCTGCGTCTGTTTCTGTTGCGGTGAAGAGGGTGGCCGCAGGTGCTGCATGTGCCGGTCCAGTACCTCACGAGACGCTACGGCCGTGGCCCGCATCGGCCACAATCACCGGCACCTGCGGCAACCAGGTGGCAAGCCGGTCGAGCATGCCCAGGGCCAGACGGGTCTTTGACGCATGCCCGACCTCGTCGGGCACCCCCGGTGGCCGCGTGGACACTGAACGCGACCTGGCAACAGCAAGATGCCCAGCACAAGGCGAGATCATCCGACATAACGAAGCACTACTAGCGCTTGGACTTCGCCTTCGCTTTCGTCTGTTTGCGCCCGGCCGATGCCGTGGACTGCGGACGAAGGACCGAGGAGAGGCGCTGAAGGGCGTGCTCGCGGTTGGCAAGCGTCTGCTTGCGATGGACGTCGGGCAGACCCGGCATCAGAAGAAGCCGCTCACACGCCTGGAGCGAGCCTGCCCAGTCCCCCACCCAGTACGCGGTGATCGAGAACTCGAACAGCAGCCCCCAGTGGTACACCCAGGGGCTGACGAACAGCAGGTCGTCCGGGACGCGCCGGCCGATTCCGGCGCGCGCGAAGGCGTGCGCGGCCTGGTGGCGGCCCATGACGCGCAGCCGCGAGGCCAGCTCGTAGCAGGCTTCGAGGCGGTGCGGCCGCGCCTCCCACGCCTGCACGAGGGCCTCCATGGCACCCGGCCAGTCGCCGGTGTCGGCTTTGAGCACTCCGGCCTGGAGCAGTGAGTAGTACACCTCTTCGGGCCAGCCACCCATCGCCGCGCGGCGCTCGTAGAAAGCGATGGCTTCTGCCTTCCGGTCCATGTCGCGCATGGTCTGGGCCAGGTAGAAGACGGTGCGGGCGTTCTCGGGGTCCCGTTCGAGCTCGGCGCTCAGCAGGCGTGCGTCACGCTCGAACTTGTCGTGACGCGAGCCCCCGTCGGCATGGTCCACGATGACCAGGGCGTCGAGGTTCTCCTGGCTGTCGGGTTCGTCGGTGGTCAGGTACTCGTGGGTTACGCCCTCATAGCGCCAGGCGATGTCGCCCTTGACCAGCCGCTTGATGCGGTACTCCATGTCGCCTTCATGGCGCAGCATGTAGGACGTGGCCGTCAGGGGCGGGAGGGGGCCGTCCTGACGGATCTCCAGGTCGGCGTCGAGCAGGAGCACATAGTCGGCCTTACCGCGAGCATGACTGATGTTCAGGCTCCGGTTGTGGCCGAAGTTCACCCACGGCTCCTCATGAAGCTCGCCGGGGATGTCCTTGAGTGTTCGACGGATCAGGTCCTGGGTGCCGTCCGTCGATCCCGTGTCCGAGATCACCCAGGTGGTGATGAGGTCACGGACCGAGGCGAGGCAGCGCTCGATGACGCCTGACTCGTTCTTCACGATCATGCAAAGGCAAATGGACGGCTTCACGGCATCCCCAATCCCCGCGTGTCTGTGCGCGCGAGGCTAGGCACCGGTTCGTCCGGCTCCGCCGTGGCGCGCCGGTCATTGGTCCCTTCGAGCACTGGCACTCGGCCGTTGTGTTGATCGATGCGCGCGCCTCACCCGCCCATTGCAAAGGCGACCGAATGATTCCGGAGGGAGGCCCACGGGTGATTCGCTCCGGCGCACCGACCTCCGCAACCAGTTCGAACCACCAAGAAAGTAGGACACTTCATGAGTCCTGAGAGCAGGACCGGATCCGGTCTTGGCCCGCGCCCGAAGCGGACCAGGGTGCTCACCGGCGGCGCGGTGGCGTCGCTGGCCCTCGTCATGCTGGGCCTCGCCAACCCCGCTCTGGCGGCCGCCCCCGCCCACGGGACGATCGACGACGTGATCCTGTCAGCGAGTGACAGGTGCTACTACACGTACGACGACCTCGCCAGCCTCGTCGCGAGCGGCGGCGACAGGGACAAGTGCAAGGGCAAGACCGGCGCGACCGGCCCGAGGGGCGCCACCGGAGCCACCGGAGCCACCGGAGCCACGGGAGCCACCGGAGCCACCGGAGCCACGGGTTCGACGGGTGCGACGGGTGCCACCGGCGCGCCCGGCACGGGCGGGTGCGTCGACATCGACTCCTACGCCACCAGCGGCGCAAAGGAGTTCAGCGCCGCGCTCCTGCCCGACGGGACAACCTGGGTCGGCCAGCGGCCCCACGATGGCCTGGTCGACCCGGACGGTGACGGCATCGTCTTCGAGCCGACCGGGGACTACTCGTGGGAGAACCTCAGCGACAACGAGGGCTACGACGCCATCGTGGCCGAGGTCCCTTGTGCCGTGTCCTTCACGGCACAGGGCAACACGGCCTTCGTCAAGGTGCTCACTCTCGCGGGCACCGTTTGGGAAACCGAGGGTCGGGTCAACTCCGGTGCGGGCCTCGCACCCTTCGACTGGGATGATGACTGGGACATCCTTGACGACCAGCCGGGAACGGTCCTGAACTTCCTGTCCGACAAGGCCATCAAGGGCGTTCCGCAGGTCGCCAAGTACGTCAACGACTAAGGACTACTGAGCGGTCGAACCTGCCGACCGATCGGGGCCCTGACGAAACAGCGTGATGCCGTGCCCGGGATGCTCCGGGCACGGCACACGTGCGTCCGCTGGACACGCAAGGCACGCGGGGGAATCGCCGGGGCCGCACGTACGCCGTTGTACGGAGCCGGGGCCTGGGCCGGATGCCGAGGGCGTGTGTCAGCCCGTGCGATCCGCTTGTGGTTGATGAGCGCGCCAGCGTCGCGGAGTTCGGCAGTGAGCTTTTCAGCGGTGGCACGCCGGGGTGAGGACTGTCTTGGCGGCTGACGTGAGCCACGTGGGGCTGCAGCGGGCATGCCGGAAGATCCGCCAGGTCTTCAACGAGCCACGCCACGCTCGACGGGACCGCGGGGCCGCGGCATGCGTCTTGTTCGACGACAATCGCTCAGCCACAGTGCGTCCTTCGCATCCGCTACGCGATGCGTGCCGACCTGCCGTCAGGATCCCGTCCAAGTCGCATCCGGCGTCCTTGCCGACGTGCTGCATCCATCCGGGCAGGTCCATTTGGACGCTTATCACTCGGCCGTTGTGTTGAGCAATGCGCGCGCCTTACCTACTCACTGCAAAAGCGACCGAATGATTCCGGAGGGAGGCCCACGGGTGATTCGCTCCGGCGCACCGACCTCCGCAACCAGTTCGAACCACCAAGAAAGTAGGACACTTCATGAGTCCTGAGAGCAGGACCGGATCCGGTCTTGGCCCGCGCCCGAAGCGGTCAAGGGTGCTCAGCAGCGGCGTGACGGCGTCGCTTGCCCTCGTGATGCTGGGCCTCGCCAACCCCGCTCTGGCGGCCGCCCCCAGCCACCAGTCGGTGGACGACGTGTTCCTGTCGGCGAGCGACAGGTGCTACTACGACTACGCCGATCTCGCCTCCTACGACGACCTCGCCGGGTTCTTCGCGAGCGGCGGGGACAGGGACAAGTGCAAGGGCAAGACCGGCGCGACCGGTCCGAGGGGCGCCACCGGCGCCACCGGCGCCACGGGTGCGACCGGCGCCACCGGAGCCACGGGTGCGACCGGCGCCACCGGCGCCACCGGCGCCACCGGAGCCACCGGAGCCACGGGGGCCACCGGAGCCACGGGTTCCACCGGAGCCACGGGTTCCACCGGCGCCACGGGTCCGTGCATCGAGTGGGACGCTGTCACCCACCGCGGCTTGACCGCGCCGCTCGACGGGGACATCGCGGGGATCTTCGTCAACAACCAGTATGAAGCCCTTCTCTACAACGGGACGGTGTACGCCAAGCAGTCGACGCCGGGCGACCCCGACATCGGCGAAGCCACCCCGATCGCGAATGCACCGGCGAACACCTGCACCCTCGCCATCGCCTATGAGGAGCGACGCCTGCTCGGCGTGGACCTCGAACCCCTCCCCAACGTCTTCCCGAACGACCGCGTCTGGGTCAAGGCGCTGACCACGACGGGTCAGGGCTTCGTCGCAGAGTGCACCCCGGCGATCGATCCGGACGACTTCGCCTGCGATCCCTTCGTGGCCGACGGGTTCTTCCCGCCCGCCCCCTAGCCGCACCTGAGGACGGGGCAGGGTTTCCGCAGGGGTTGACCCGGTCGGAAGCCTTGACGACCTGATGTGTGCCGTGCCCGGATCCGTCCGGGCACGGCACACGTGCGTCTGCCGGCTGCCGCCCGGAGCCGGGCAGCGAAAAGGCCGGGGCCCGCTCGGTACGCCGTTGTACGGAGCGGGCCCCGGCCGGATGCCGAGCGTGGGTGTCAGCCCAGGCGGGCGACCAGCGAGCGGTACTCGTCCCACAGTTCCTTCGGGGTGTGGTCACCGAAGGTGTTGAGGTGCTCGGGGACCAGGGCGGCCTCCTCGCGCCAGACGTCGGCGTCGACCTTGAGCAGGAAGTCCAGGTCGTCCTCTGCCAGCTCCAGGCCGTCGGTGTCCAGGGACTCCTTCGTCGGCAGGATGCCGATCGGGGTCTCGACGCCCTCGGCCTTGCCCTCCAGGCGCTCCACGATCCACTTCAGCACGCGGCTGTTCTCGCCGAAGCCCGGCCAGACGAACTTGCCCGCGTCGTTCTTGCGGAACCAGTTGACGTAGTAGATCTTCGGCAGCTTGGACTGGTCCCCCCTTGCCGAGGCGGCCTGCCCGACCTTGATCCAGTGGGCCATGTAGTCGCCCATGTTGTAGCCGCAGAACGGCAGCATCGCGAACGGGTCGCGGCGCAGCTCGCCGACCTTGCCCTCGGCGGCGGCCGTCTTCTCGCTCGCCACGTTCGCACCGAGGAACACACCGTGCTGCCAGTCGAAGGACTCGGTCACCAGCGGCACGGCCGAGGCGCGGCGGCCACCGAAGAGGATCGCCGAGATCGGCACGCCCTTCGGGTCCTCCCACTCCGGCGCGGCGATCGGGCACTGCGCGGCCGGGACGGTGAAGCGGGCGTTCGGGTGGGCGGCCGGGGTGCCGGACTCGGGGGTCCAGTCGTTGCCCTTCCAGTCGGTGAGGTGGGCCGGGGTCTCCTCCGTCATGCCCTCCCACCAGATGTCGTTGTCGTCGGTGAGCGCGACGTTCGTGAAGACGGCGTTGCCCCACAGCGTCTTCATGGCGTTGGCGTTGGTGTGCTCACCGGTGCCGGGAGCGACGCCGAAGAAGCCCGCCTCCGGGTTGATCGCGTAGAGCCGGCCGTCCTCGCCGAACCGCATCCAGGCGATGTCGTCGCCGATGGTCTCCACGGTCCAGCCGGAGATGGTGGGTTCCAGCATGGCGAGGTTGGTCTTGCCGCAGGCGGACGGGAAGGCGGCTGCGACGTACTTCGACTCGCCCTGCGGCGGGGTCAGCTTGAGGATGAGCATGTGCTCGGCGAGCCAGCCCTCGTCGCGGGCCATGACGGAGGCGATACGCAGGGCGTAGCACTTCTTGCCGAGCAGCGCATTTCCGCCGTAGCCGGAGCCGTACGACCAGATCTCGCGGGTCTCCGGGAAGTGCGAGATGTACTTGGTCGAGTTGCAGGGCCACGGGACGTCGGCCTCGCCCTCGGCGAGGGGGGCGCCCAGCGTGTGGACGGCCTTCACGAAGAAGCCGTCCTCGCCGAGCTCGTCGAGAACGGCCTGGCCCATGCGGGTCATGGTGCGCATGGAGACGGCGACGTACGCGGAGTCGGTGATCTCGACGCCGAGTGCGGAGAGCGGCGAGCCGAGCGGGCCCATGCAGAAGGGCACGACGTACATCGTGCGGCCCTTCATCGAGCCGCGGAAGATCCCCTGCTCACCGGCGGAACCGTTCTCCCCTCCGGTAAAGATGGCCTTCATCTCCGCGGGGGCCTTCCAGTGGTTGGTCGGGCCCGCGTCCTCCTCCTTCTCGGAGCAGATGAAGGTGCGGTCCTCGACACGCGCCACGTCGGACGGGTCGGACGCGGCGTAGTAGGAGTTCGGGCGCTTGATCGGGTCCAGCTTCTTGAACGTGCCCCTGGCGACGAGCTCCTCGGACAGGCGGTCGTACTCGGCCTCGGAGCCGTCGCACCACACCACCCTGTCCGGCTGCGTGAGGGCCGCGATCTCGTCGACCCAGGCGATCAGTTCCTGGTGTTGGGTGGGGACGCTGCTGGGAGCCGCGATGTCGCGCGCCACGATCGCTCCTAAGTGAGGGGTCTGAAGGTTGTTGCCCCGTGGGGGCTGCGACCCGGATGCTTCACTGCATCGAACTCTTTGGCGCTCATCCGGTGCCGACCGCACTCATCTGATCATCCGTGTCGTCCGCCCATATGTCCAGAGGACTTCTCACGTGAGCATTGCCACTCGGCTCCGCAACCTACGGACGCGTAGATAGCATGCGGCCATGACTGCAGCAGGGCCCGAAGTGACCGAGATTGATCCACCACCGGTGAAGCCACGGCTGCGAGGGTGGCTGCACGCCGGGATGTTTCCCGCCGTACTCATCATGGGAATCGTGCTGACGGCACTCGCGGATTCGACGCGTGGCCGGATCGCGTGCGGCATCTACGTACTCACCGCCTGCCTGCTCTTCGGTGTGAGCGCCCTGTACCACCGGGGCGATTGGGGTCCGCGCGCCACGGCCGTGCTGCGCCGGCTCGACCACGCGAACATTTTTCTCATAATCGCCGGTACCTATACCCCGCTGACGCTGCTCCTCCTCCCCGACTCCACCGGGCGGGTACTGCTGTGGGCGGTCTGGGCGGCTGCGGTGGCGGGAATCGCGTTCCGGGTGTTCTGGGTCGGCGCGCCCCGGTGGCTCTACACCCCGTGCTACATAGCGATGGGCTGGGCGGCGGTCTTCTTCCTGCCCGACTTCATGCGCACGGGCGGCATCGCGGTGCTCGTGCTCGTCATCGTCGGCGGGCTGCTCTACAGCGCGGGCGGTGTGATCTACGGGCTGAAGCGGCCGAACCCGTCCCCCCGCTGGTTCGGATTCCACGAGGTCTTCCACTCGCTCACGCTGGCGGCCTTCGTCGTCCACTACGTGGGGATCTCACTCGTCGCCTATCGGCACGCCTGAGCTCACGCGCGGGACGGACGTCCGCGCACCGAGCTCCTTCGCGGAACGGCCTGTGGCAGCAGCCACGGGCCGTTCCGCGTTCACGCCCGCCTGGCGACGGAGCATATGCATGGACACTCCCCACCTTTTGAGAGTAACTGCCATTTCACGGTCAACTTCAAAATTTGAGGCGGCGTGAACCGTCGCTGGTGGGCGCCCGGCCAGGGCGGCCGGGGGCCAGGACATGGTGGAGGCACCGGCCGATACCCGACAATGACGACCATGGCCGCCACCGCAGGTACACCGCTCGAAGAACACCGGCCCCCGATGGGACTGCGCGAGCGCAAGAAGCTCAGGACCCGTATCGCGATCCGGCGCGCCACGTACCGGCTGATCGCCGAGCAGGGGTACGAGGCGACGACCGTCGAGCAGATCGCGGCGGCGGCCGAGGTCTCCCCCTCCACCGTCTTCCGCTACTTCCCCACCAAGGAAGACATCGTCCTCACCGACGAGTACGACCCGATCATGGAGTCGGTGCTGCGGGGCCGCCCCGCCGACGAGCCGCCGCTGGAGTCACTTCGGTTCGTCATCACCCACTCCGTCAGGGCCGTCCTGGAGAACGACCCGGAGGAGATGTACCAGCGGACCAGACTGCTGGTGGAGGTCCCGGCCGTGCGGGCCCGGATGACCGAGACCATGGCCGAGACCTCCCTCCTGCTCTCCCGGGTCCTGGCCGAGCGCACCGGCCGGGAGCCGGACGACCTGGAGGTGCGGGTCTTCACCGCCGCCGTGACGGGCGCCCTGCGCGAGGTGACGATCTACTGGGCGGAGCACGACCAGCGTGACGATCTGGTCGTGCTCCTGGACCGCGCCCTCGACACCCTCAGGGACGGACTGACCCTCTGAACACCTCTTCAGATCCCCCTTCCCGCAGATACGGCCGTCCCGGTCCGGATCTTCTGTGACGGCGGTGTGGTCGTTTCGATGAATACGGTGTCGTCTGGGTCAGGTCACCGGATTCCCTCGCAACCACTTACTCAACAGGCGTCAACTCCCGCCTCAGAGCTTCCACTTCGGTGACGGGTGCGGCGCACACGAAGTGCCGGCACACGTAAGCCGCCGGCCGCCCGTCCACCAGAGGCCGGTCCGCGAGCAACGGGAACTCCGCGCTGTCCGGCTCACCGGCGGCGACGACCGAACCGGGGGCGGTGCCGAGGAGCGCCGCGCGGTGCAGCTCGCGTGTGCCGGGATCGCCCTGCGGCCCGACGACGGCGATCTCGCGCGGCCCGTCGAGCAGTGCCTCCGCGACGGCGAGCCCCCACCCGATGAACCGGGGCGCACGCGGCCCCAGTGCCTTGACCACGCCCAACGCCTGCTCGGCGGCGGTGCGATGGGCCTCGGAGCCGGTGTGGGCGGCGTACGAGAGCAGGGCTCCCGCAGCGGCCGTCCAGCCGGACGGAGCAGCGTTGTCGGTGGGGTCCTGGGGACGCCGGATCAGCTGCTCGGCGTCATGGGCGGTGTCGTACAACTGCCCCTCGGGGCCGGTGAACCGGTCCAGCACGATGTCCAGGAGGAAGCCGGCGAATTCCAGCCAGGCGCCCTCACCCGTGACGGCCGCGAGCGCCAGGAAGCCCTCTGCTACGTCGGCGTAGTCCTCCAGCACCCCCGCGTTGGCGCCGGTGCGGCCGTCCTTGGAGGTGCGGGCCAGCCGGGCGTCCGTGCCCATGTGCAGCCGGACGAGCAGATCGGCGGCCTCCGTCGCCCGCTCGACCAGATCGGGCCGGTCGAAGTATCCGCCCACCTCCGCGAGCGCGGCGATCGCCAGCCCGTTCCACGCGGCGACGATCTTGTCGTCCCGTCCCGGCCTCGGCCGCTCGTCGCGGGCGGCGAGCAGCCGCGCCCTGACGCTCTCCAGCCGCGCGGCGTCCTCCGGGCCCGCCGCCCCCTCGGGACGTTGAAGCACCGAAGCGCCTTCCTCGAAGGTCCCTTCCTCCGTCACGCCGAAGCAGCGGGCGGCAAACCCTGCGTCGTCCTCGCCCAGGACCTCGGTCAGCTGCGTGGGCGTCCAGACGTAGTACGCCCCCTCGACGTGCCTGCCGCTGCTGTCCTCGCTGTCGGCGTCGAGCGCGGAGGCGAACCCGCCCTCCGGGGTCCGCAGCTCCCGCACCATGAAGTCCGCCGTCTCCAGCGCGACCCTGCGGGCCAGATCGCTGCCGGTGATGCGCCACAGGTGCGCGTACACCCGGCACAGCAGCGCGTTGTCGTAGAGCATCTTCTCGAAGTGCGGCACCACCCACCGGCGGTCCACCGAGTACCGCGCGAACCCTCCCCCGAGCTGGTCGTAGATCCCGCCCCTGGCCATCGCCTCGCACGTGTCCGCGGCCATCTGCAGCGCGCCTTCTGCGCCGGTGCGCGCAGAGTGCCGCAGCAGGAACTCGAGGGCCATCGACGGCGGAAACTTCGGCGCTCCGCCGAACCCGCCGTGCACCGGGTCGTACTCCCTGGTCAGCCCCAGCAGCGCCTGCGCGAGCTCGTCCTCGCCCGGCCGGCCCTGCCCCCCGTACGCGAGAGACCGCTCCGCCAGATCCCTGACGATCTTCCCGGCAACCTCCGCGACCTCTTCGCGCCGCCCGCTCCAGGCCGACGAGATTCCCTCCAGCACCTGCCGGAAGGACGGCATGCCGGGCCGGGCGGCCGGCGGGAAGTACGTACCGAAGTAGAAGGGCGCGGCGTCCTCGGTCAGGAACACGGTCATGGGCCAGCCGCCCTGCCCGGTGGCGGCCTGGACCGCCTCCATGTAGACGGCGTCCACGTCGGGGCGCTCTTCGCGGTCGACCTTCACGGACACGAAGTGCTCGTTCAGATACGCGGCGGTGTCGTCGTCCTCGAACGACTCGTGCGCCATCACATGGCACCAGTGGCAGCTCGAATAGCCGACGCTGAGCAGTACCGGCACCCCCCGCCTGCGCGCCTCCTCGAACGCCTCGGCGGACCACGGCCACCAGTCGACCGGGTTGTCGGCGTGCTGGAGCAGATACGGGGACGTCTCATGGGCCAGGCGGTTCGGCATGTGTCCATCCTGCCTCAGGAGTCCCATCGGCTCGATGACCCGGCCGTCGGAGCCACATGCTCCCCACGCGCCACCGTGCGCGCGTAAGGGCTCTCTGGCGCACGCGGGGCGCACAATACGAGCCGTCTGCGCTCCCTTGCCTCCGCATGACCGAGTACTTGCGTCGCAAGCGGGCACCGGCTGTGAGGAGTTGACGGAATGTGTTCGGCGGAACGCATCACCGGACACTGGCGGTGGGAGGGGACCGCGTTGATACGGGTACTGCTGGTGCACGACGCACACCTGATGAGATCGGCGCTGGCGGCGCTGCTCGGGAGGGAAGGCGACCTCGAGGTCACCGCGTCCTCCTGGCGCACCGCCGCGGGCCGGGCGCAGTCGCTGCGCCCCCATGTGTGCGTCGTGGACGTCGACTGCCCCGGCTCTGCGGTGTTGGGCACGGTGGCTGGTCTCGCCCGGCGCGTGACGGGGAAGGGGGCCGCCATGCTCGTCCTGACCACGGACTCCAGACCCGGCCTGCTGCGCCGCGCCTTCGACGCCGGAGTCCTCGGCTACGTCAGCAAGGACGCGGGCCCGCAGCGATTACTCGACGGCATCCGGCGGGTCGCCGCGGGTGAACGTTTCGTCGACGAAGCGCTCGCCTTCTGCTTCCTCCAGGCCGCCGAGATGCCGCTCACCCCCCGCGAACTGAGCGTGCTGAGACTGGCCGCCGAGGGCTCCACGGTCTCCGAGATCGCGCGCAGCCTCCATCTCTCTCTGGGGACCGTCCGCAACTACATGTCCGCGATCACCCGCAAGACCGGAGCCCGCAACCGGGTGGACGCGATACGGATCTCGCAGCACGCGGGCTGGGTCTGACCGGCCGCGCCGGGCGCGCGTGAGCCGTGTGGGGGCGTTCCGCCGGCGGCCGGGCCGCCACGCGGCTCACGCGCGCCCGGACCCCCAGTGCCCCACCAGATCCCGGTACATCTCCGACCGGTCGAGCAGGTCCTCATGGCGCCCGCAGGTGGCACGCACACCGTCCAGCACCAGCACCCGGTCGGCCCGCCGCGCCGAACTGATCCGGTGGGCGATCACCATCAGCGTTCCCGGCCGCTCGATGAACGCCCGCTCGGCCCGCGCCTCGGCCGCCGGGTCCAGATGGCACGTGGCCTCGTCGAGGAGGACGAGTCCTGCCGGTGAGAGATACGCACGCGTGAGCGCGACGAGCTGACGTTCCCCCTGGGAGAGGACCGCAGGGTCGACCGGCTCGTCCGGCCCCCCGAGCCTGCGCACCAGGGAGTCGAGTCCGACCGCCTCCGCCGCGGCGTCGACCGCGGCGGAGGGCGCCCCGCCGGGGGACAGATACAGGAGGTTCTCCCGCAGACTCCCGCTGAACACGTACGCCTCCTGCGGTATGAGCACCCGCGAGAACGCGGACTCATGCCGGTCGGGGCGCCGTACGGGCGAACCACCGAGGCGCAGCTCCCCGCTGTCGGGCACGAGGAGCCCGGCCACCAGCCCGAACAGGGTGGACTTCCCGATACCGCTGGGGCCGACCACAGCCAGATGCCCACCCGGCTCCACCACCAGGTCGAGACCGTCCACGACGGGCCGCGCCCCCGGCCCGTAGGCGAACGACACCGCCCGCAGCTCCACGCGCGGACCGACGGCCCCGCCGGGCGGCGCTTCCTCCCGGTGGGCCGCCGCGCCCGTACCCGCCGTGCCGGCGGGGGCGGGCGAGGTCCCGTTCGACGGTGGGCGGGCCTGCGCAGGCAGCAGCGCGGCCGGCTCGCGGGTGCCGACGGTGTCGGCACGGCCGGCGTCGCGGCCGAGGTGGGAGTGGCCGACGCGATCAGCCCGGCAGCCGAGGTCAGCGCGCTCGGCAGGTCCAGAACCGTCAGCGAGGTGAGCGGGGTCGGTACGGTCAGCCGGGCCGACACGGCCGACGCAATCAGCCCGGTCAGCCCGGCAGCCGAAGTCAGCACCGTCAACCAGGTCAGCGCGCTCGGCGCGACCGGCACCATCAGCAAGGTGAACAGGGTCGGTACAGTCAGCCGGGCCGACACGGCCGACGCAATCAGCCCGGTCAGCCCGGCAGCCGAAGTCAGCACCGTCAACCAGGTCAGCGCGCTCGGCGCGACCGGCACCATCAGCAAGGTGAACAGGGTCGGTACGGTCAGCCGGGCCGACACGGCCGACGCAATCAGCCCGGTCAGCCCGGCAGCCGAGGTCAGCACCGTCAACCAGGTCAGCGCGCTCGGCGCGACCGGCACCATCAGCAAGGTGAGCGGGGTCGGTACGGTCAGCCTGGTCGGCGCCCACAGCCAAATCAGCCCGGCTGGCACGGTCGGCCGGGTCAAGGCGGTCGGCGCGGCCCCCCTCAGCCCGACCAGCCCAACCAGCGCGGCCCGCGGGATCGGCGGTGAGGTGGTCGAGGATGACCAGCAGCCGTGTGCCCGCGGCGCCCAGGCCCGTCATCAGCGTGTGGAGGGCCGGCAGCAGCGCCTGCGTCAGATAGGTGAGTGCCCCCAGGAGCGCCCCGGCCGTGATCCCCTGCCCGAGCAGCCACGGCGCCGCTGCCAGCAGCAGGACGACCGGCGACTGCCCTGCCACCCCGACGGCCAGCGTGCGTACGGCAGCCCAGCGGGCCAGCGACCGGGCGGCGCGGGTCTGGGCGTCGATCAGCTCCCCGGCCGCCTCGGCCGTCCGCTCGCCCGCGCCGCATGCGACGACGTCACGAAGACCGGGGACCAGCGAGCCGAGCCGCTGGGCGAGGTCCTCGTCGGTACGGAGGAACTCCCGCTGCCGGGCGGCCATGGGCGGGAGCGCGGCGAGAAACAGCAGCAGCCCGAGAAACAGCGGCGGCAGCACGACCAGCAGCAGCGCGGGAGCGAGGGCCGCCAGGCCCAGCAGCACCCCGGCGGAGGTGAAGACGAACGACCGCGTGACCAGGACCAGTCCGGCGAAGCCGTCCCGCGCCGACTCCGTCTGATGCGTCAGACGGGAGAGGGCCGTGCGGTCGGCATGCGTGCCGGTACCGGCCACCGCGGTCCTCAGGGCGGCGGTGACGACCCGGCGCACCAGCCCGTCCCGCAGCGGCTCCACGAGGTCGGCCAGCCGGCGGAAGACCCGGTCGGTGGCCGTTCCGCCCGCGACGATCGCCACCGCCGCCACCGCCAGCCAGGCCAGGCCCACCCCGGGCCGCCCGGCGAGGAAGCCGCGGTCCAGCGCCTGGGCCACGCCGTATCCGCCCAGGAAGGTCTGTACGGACTCCAGCAGCGACCAGCCGGCCAGGCCCAGCAGCACACGGCGCCGCCGCGCGAGAAACGGCCCCGCCCTGGACAGCACCCTGCGCAGCGCACCTCGCGGGTGGCTCCCGGCGGGCCCGCGGGCACGACCGCCCCTGGGCCCGGCCCCGGCCCCGGCCCGAACGACTGCCCGCTCCGGCGCCCGCGTCGTCCTGTGCCCGGCCGTCAACGCGACCCCTCCGACGGGTGGTTGTTCTCGTCGGCGGCGGCGAACACCGCGCGGTAGTCGGGCAGCGCCCACAGCTCCGCGTGCGGCCCGACGGCCCGGATCGTGCCGTCGTCGAGCCAGGCCACCAGGTCGGCGCGGGCCGCGGACGACGCCCTGTGGGCGATGACCAGTCGGGTACCGGGACGGACGTCGTGCATCAGCGCGCGTACGACCTGACGTTCCGTGACGCTGTCCAGACTGGATGTCGCGTCGTCGAGCACGAGCAGCCTGCCCGCATGGGCGAAGGCGCGTGCCAGCCCAAGCCGTTGTGCCTCACCGCCCGAGAGCGGGGCGTCGGCGAGCTCGGTGGAGTAGGCGCCAGGAAGCCGCCGGACGAACAGGTCCGCTCCCGCCGCCCGCGCCGCGGCGACGACCTCGTCCCCGGACGGTTCGTACGGCCCGAAGGCGATGGCCTCACCCACCGTCCCGCCGAAGAGCGCGGGCCGCTCGAAGGCGTACCCCACCTCGCGTCGCAGCACGCCCTGTTCGGCTTCGGGCAGCGGGACGCCGTCCAGCAGCACGGTTCCGCCGTCGGGATCGGCCAGCCGGCCTGCCAGCGCGGCCAGGACCGACTTGCCCGCGCCCGACCGGCCGACCAGGGCCAGGGTTGTGCCGCCGGGCACGACGAGATCCACGTCCCGGAGGACCGGCCGCCCGTCGCGCACCACGCCGACGCCGCGGAACTCCAGCCGTCCCGACCCGTGCGCGGGCAGTTCCCGGTTCCCGTACGCCATGACAGGTGCGGCCAGCACCTCGGCGGTGCGCCGGGCGGCTGCGCGCCCGCGCAGCAGGGCCGCGAGCTGTCCGACGACCGACCCGAGCCCGGCGGCCAGGGCGGCGTAGCGGAGGACGGCGAGCAGCTCTCCGACGGTCAGTTCACCGGCCGCGAGCCGCAGCCCGCCGACCGCGAGCACGGCGGTCTCCAGCAGCGGCAGCAGGACCGCGCCCCGGGCGACGGCCCTGCCGTACACCCGCCACACCTGCCGCCCGCGCACGGCGAGTTCGGGCAGCGGGGCCAGGACCCGGGCGCGCTCGCGCTCCTCCGTTCCGGCGGCGGCGACCGTACGGGCCCCACCGAGCGCCTCCACCAGCCGGGCGGCGATGTCGCCCTGGACCCGTTGGTAGTGCGCCACCCCGGCCGAGGTGTCGCGGGTGAACGCACGCAGCAGCAGAACCAGCACCGGGGCCCCGACCACGAAGACGGCTGCCGTCCAGACGTCGATCAGGGCCAGGGCCACGAGACCGCCCGCCGGCAGGACGAGGGCGGGAACCGCAGCCGCGGCGGTCGCGGGAGCCACGGCCGCCTCGTTCACATTTCCCGTCAGCCGGGTCACCAGGTCCCCGGAGGTGAAGCCTGCCGCACCACGGGGCCCCGCCGCGAGCACATGCCGCAGGGCGCGGCGGCGCAGCCATGCGGCGGAGCGCGCCGTGACCGTGCCGGTGAGCAGGGCGGAGGCGGCGTCGCACAGCATGTCCGCGGCGATGAGCGCGGCGCAGATCGCCGCCCACGCTCCGGCGTTCCCGTCCCCGGCGAGCACGAGGTCGAGTGTGCGGCCCAGCAGTGCGGGCAGAGCGATGGCGGCTGCCGCCGAGGCGATGCCGAGGGCCGCGACGGCCGCGATCCGCGCGGCTGAGGCGCGGGCGGCGCCCGTCAACAGGCCCCGGGCCCCGGCTCCCGCTCCGGACACGGCCCCGGCGCCCGCTCCGGACACCGATGCGGCTCCGGCCTCGGCCCCTCCCGGAACGTCACTGTCGCCGGCACGGGACGCCGGGGCGCCGGTCGGTCTGGGAGTCATGGATGGTTCCTCGTCGTCGGTGCGGAACGGTCCCGGGCGGATGACCGCCCGGGACCGGAGGACCGAGTCGCCGCCTTGCGGAGCGGACTCCGCACGGCGGCCGAGGGTCAGTTACAGGTGGTGACGCTCAGGCTGCTGTCGCCGCAGAGCAGCAGGCTGGCGCGGCTGCCACCACCGGTCGCGATGTCCTCGCCGAACTCGTCCTTGGGGGTCTCCATGCTCTGCAGGTCGAGAAGCGACATGTCGTCTTCCTTTCATCGGGGACGGTTGTTTCTTGCCATGACCCCTGTGTCAGGGGCCAGTTCGGGGGGCCGCGTGAGCGGCCGGGGGAAGCGGCGGCAGGAAGGGCAGCCGCACCGGGGCGTCGTGGAGGGCCGCGCCCAGCGCGAGCAGGCATCCCGCCGTGCCGGTGGCGAGATCCATGGACAGCCGCATCATCTGCTCGCCGGGGAAGGCGAGTCCGCCTTCGTAGGGGAGGGCGTGCCAGGACAGCACGCCGACCTGCCGGGCGAGGTCGGTGGCGGAGGTGCCGGGGCCGCTCGCGGTCGTCCGGCTCAGATACAGCACCATGCCGGCGGCTCCCCGGAACAGACCGGGCTGGGCGTAGAACTTCGCCTGCGCGGCCCGTACGATCCCGCTCCGCGCCCGCGCGAACCGTTCGTCGTCGCCGTGGGCGAGCCAGTCGTCCAGCACCATGCCGATACCGGCACTTCCCGCGCCGAGGTACGGCATCGTGCGCCAGCCCTCGTCGACCTGAAGCGTCCCGCGCTCGCCACGGACGACACAGCGGTCGAGGTCGCGGTGCAGCGCTTCGGCCGCGAGTGCGAGCAGGGCGGGGTCGCCGCTCCGCTCGTACAGGCGCAGTTGGAGCAGCGCCGCACCGCTCGCGCCGTGCAGCAGCCCTGCCCGCCGGGTCGCCCTGCCGCTGGACTCCGCGGATCTCTCCGCGACGAGACGTCCGCAGCGCGTGGCCGCGTCGTGCAGGGAGCTGTCGCCGGTGGCCGCGGCCAGCGCGTCCAGTGCGAGCCCGACGCCCGCCAGACCGCTGTGCAGGTCGGGACCCATCCCGGCCCAGTCCTGGGCCAGGACGATGTCGGCCAGCTCGAGGGCCCGTGCGGTGTGCCCGAGCCGGTGGAGGGTCCATGCGATGCCGGACAGTCCGTCGTAGAAGCCGGGCGGAGTGCCGGGGGCCGGGTCGCGCACCGCCCGCAGCAGCCATTCCTCGGCCTCCGGCCAACGGCCGCAGCCCGTCTCCGCGAAGGCGTGGAGCACTCCCGCAGCTCCGTTGGCGAAGCAGCTGCCGCCCGCGGGCCCGGCGAACTGGGCGATGTCGCCCGGGAAGCAGCGGTCCTCCCGCCCGAAGGTGGCCGATGCGCGGATGGCTGCGGCCATCGAGTCGCGGCTGTGCGGCCAGTCCCCCGGCTCGACGGGCAGATAGCCGCGGTTCCCGGTCTCCCGGCGCCTCTCGGAGGCAGAGCTCTCTTCGGGGGAGCGATGTGCGTCGGAGGCGCGATGGTCTTGGGAGGCGTGATGGTCTTGGGAGGCGCGATGCCCGTCCGGCCCTCGGCGCTCTCGCGAGGCACGGTGTCCCCGGGTGATCTCCGCGACCGCCTCGTCCAGGAAGGCGCGGTCCACCGGGAAGCTCTCCGCCACGATGTCCGCGAGATGCGCCGCCTTGGCGCGGTCCACCGCGAACAGGCTCGTCAGCGGCAGGAACAGGGCGAGTCGGAGGCAGGCGAGCGCGTACCGGTCGACGTCCGCGCCCCTGCGGTCGGCCGGTGCCACGAAGCCCGGGTTGGCGATGACCTGCCGCCGTCCCTCCTCGATCGGCGCCGCCGCCTCGAAGTCCAGCAGGACCACCGACGATTCGTCCTCCGAGACCATCACGTTGAACAGATGAAGGTCGTTGAAGACCACTCCGCGGGCATGGACCTCCGCCACGGCCCGCTCCACGAGCCCGTGGATGCGCAGCGCCCACTCCGTGTACTCGGCCAGCACCTGCGGGGCCGGGTCCTCCTCGATCAGAGGGTGGCGCAGGGCGAAGAAGCTGTTCAGCGGGCGGCCCTCGACGTACTCCAGCACCAGGAACCGGTGGTCCCCCAGGGTGAACCGGTCCAGCACCTCGGGTGTGCAGGACAGGCCCGAGAGCCGCTCCAGCGCGTCACCCTCCCGTTCGAGGCGGGTCACCGCGTCCGCACCGTCCGCGGCCAGACCCGCGTACGGCCGTCCCTCCTTGAGCACCACCTTGCGGCCCGTGCGCTTGTCCCGGGCAACGTAGACACCGCCGCCGTTGGAGAAGTGGAGGGCGCGCTCGACGGTGTACGGGATGTCGTGCGTGGTGGTGGCGGAGCGGGCGTCCAGGTGCGGCCGGAGGAAGTCGGGGAGAGTGATCCACGGCGGGACGTGGAAGGCGGGCTCCCTGCGGTCCGGTACGAGACGGCCCTCTGCGTTCTCGATCGCGGGGCGTAACTCCCCCCGCTCGTCCCGGCAGTGCCGCTCGGTGAAGCTGCCGTACCGCAGATGTACGGGTCCCTCTCCCCAGCGGAGATCGCTGAGGATGTACGGGCCGGGCTCACCGGTCAGGAGCGCGTCGAGGTCCTCGGCGATGGCACGGCACTGCGCGTCGTCCGCGGGGTAGACGGTGATGAACTTGCCGCTGCCGCCGCGGTCGGCGTACTTGGCGTTGCGGGTGTGCAGCAGATAGCGGCTCGGCATGAACTTGAAGGCGATGTCCCGGGGCACGCAGTAGTCCCACACCTGGGCGAGCACCTTCTCCGCATTGTCGAGACAGGCGGATATGTGAATCTTCCAGCCCTGTGAGGGGAGTTCGGCGGCGAGCGGCCGGTAGGCGAGCCAGTCGCCCGAGCGGTGCCGCCGCCAGCCCGCCGGCGCGGCGCGGCGCGCCGCTTCGTACAGCCGGCCGGTGCCGTCGCCGTCCTCTGCCAGCCGGTGCGGAGCGTCGTAGAACTGCCGGTCGACGTCGCAGAAGACGGCGTACCCCTTGTTCATGTCGCTCCTTCGCCCGGCTCGGCTGGCTGACGGCCATGAGGCTGTCACGGGCGAAGTGGGGCTGACAGTCACAGCTGTAACGAACAGCCCGTGAGGAACTCATGAGTAACCGACGTCCGGCACAGGCACACACTCGGGGAACGGCGGAGCGGGGAGAGCCCGATGGCTCTCCCCGCTCCGACTTCCCCGAGGTTCGACTGATTCAGCGCTTCATGAGCCTCCCTGTTGCTCCATGACGGTCGATGAGCAGAGCCCGGTACGTGGCAGCTTCGTCCGGCAGCAGGCCTTCGGCGAGCCTCCGTCCGCCGCCGGACGGACATCTGACGGTTCCTATGCCTGATCTCCTCACTGTCCGGGTCCGGTACTTCGCGGTCATACCGGCGGGCCTCCCTTCGTTGAGGATTTCTTCGGTATCGATCAACTGCCCGCCCAGAATAAGGACAAACGTCCTCTTATCGGGTGATGCTCGACGTCGGGTGCCTCCACCTCCCAGCCGCCCCGGCAGCGGACGATCACCGGACTCCCTCGCGCCGACGCGCGTCACGCAGGACACTTGACGTCCGGACCCGAGCTCTCGGAGGGGGACCACACATGCGGGACAGCCATCGGGCGGAAGCCGAGCGGCTGCTGGTACGTGCCGTCGAGGAGGAGGCGCGGCGCTCCGGCGGACGCTCCGACTCCGCGGCGCTGCTGGCGCGCGGGCGGGCTTCACTGGAGGCGATGGCGGACACGGCCGGCGAGGAGTACGCGGCGTACCTCCATGCCCTGGAGGAGGCGGAGGCGGGGCAGCCGTCGCTGGCGGCGGGGTTCAGCCGGCAGAACGTGTCGACTCCCGCACTCGTCACCGCTGTTGCCGCCGCCGCGGCGATCGGGGCGGACATGGCGCTGGGCACGGCGACAGGGACGGCCCTCGGCGCCGGGGCGGTCGTCGCCGTGGCCGGGGCCGCCGCGACCGTGGCCAAGGTGACCGCGTCGCACTGGCCGGCCGCGCACCGCAGGGCCGGGGCGCTGGGCCAGCCCGGCGGCCCCGAGCAGCTGCGGCTGCAGTGGCTGACCGCCCTGGAGATAAGGGGAATCCGCCCGTTCCTGGACCAGCAGCGGATGCTGACGTCCACCACGGCCAGGCCCGCGAAGAAGACGGCGTCCAGCCCTGTCCTGCGCGGTGGGGACCGGAGTCAGGCGGCACGCAGGCGGAGTGTGCTCGAGCAGTCGTTCGGGCATCTGCCCGCGCCCGACGGGCCGTTCGCGGGCCGGCGGGAGGCGATGACGAGGATCGCACAGTGGGTGCATGCGGCACGGGCCTCGACGGAGACGAAGCCGACGGTGGTCGTGCTGCACGGCGAACCCGGCTCGGGCAGGACGGCGCTCGCGGTGCGCGCCGCACACCATCTCAAGGACCAGTTCCGGGGCGCCTGCGTCGTCGATCTGCGCGGCGGCTCGGCCGACGAGCAGCCGCTGTCCACGCGCGACGCACTGCTGCATCTGCTGAACCGGCTGGGCGCTCCCCGGGAGCAGCTGCTGTTCCGCGAACGGTCCTCGGCCGAGCACCAGGTGCGTCGGCTGAGCGAGCTGTACCACCAGCATCTGACCGGGCTGCCGGTCACGGTCGTCCTGGACGACGCGAGCGACGCCGGGCAGGTCAGGACGCTGGTACCGGAGCGTTCGGACTCGCTCGTGCTGGTCACTTCCCGTAAGCCGCTCGAGCTGCCGGAGGACATCCCGGCCTGGGTGCATCAGCTGCCGGTGGAGGCGCTGGACGCGGCAGGTGCGGAGGAGCTGCTGAAGGCGGCGGCCGAAGAGTCGCAGGAAGGCCCCTACGACGCCCGGTCGACCGACTCCGTAAGGGAGTTGTGCGGCGGGCTGCCGCTCGCGCTGCGGATCGCGGGCTCCTCGCTGGGGGCCCGCACCGCACAGGAACTCGCCGCGGACCTGTCCGCGTACGGCCCGGTCGGGCCGGTCGAGCGGGCCCTGTGGCTGCGCTACACCGACCAGTCGGAGCAGGCCCGCAGGCTGCTGCGCCGGCTCGCCCTCGCCGGGCGGGCGTCGCTCGGGGCCGCAGCCGCGGCGGCGCTGCTGGCCACGAACGAGACGGAGGGGCAGCGGCTGCTGTCGGGGCTCGCCCGGGCCGGGCTGCTGGACCATGTGCGTGGGGGTCCCTCCACGCCGCAGGGCGTAGGGGGAGAGCGCTACCGCCTCCACGACGTCGTCAGGGCCTTCGCGCACGCGCGGCTCCTGGACGAGGACGAGCCGGCCGAGCGCACCGCCGCGCAGGAGCGGCTGATCATCGCGTACGCCGAGCTCGCGGACTCGGTGATCCGGCTCGTCGACGGGAAGACCTCGACCCGCGCCAACCAATTCGACGGCCACGGCTTCTCCTCGCTGGACGCGGCGCTGCGCTGGCTGGACGACGAGTCGAGCTTCATCACGGCGGCGCTGCGGCACGCGGAGGGCGTCGACCAGCAGGCCGTACTGAATCTGCTGGGTGCTCTGTGCGACTACTGCCTGCTGCGCGGCGATCTCTACCGTCTGGGCGAGATCAACGACCTCACTCAGGCCGTCGACCAGGGCCTGCTGATCCGCTCGGTCCAGTGGCGCACCGGTATCGCCGCCCGTCAGCTCGGCGAGCTCGACAAGGCGCGTACGACCCTGTCGTCGGTGGTGGACCTGTACCGCGAGGCGCAGCACGACGCGGGCGCCGCCCGCGCCCTGTGTTCCCTGGGCATCACCCTCCACCACCAGGGCAATCTCGTGGAGGCCTCGGCCAGGCTGCGCGAGGCGATCGAGCTGCAGTCGTCCGACGTGCTGGCCGCCGACCGTGCCTGGACCCTGCACGCGCTGGCCGCCGTCGAACGTGACCGGGCCAATCTCGCCGAGGCGCTCACCCTGCTCTCCAACGCGCTGACGCTGCACCGGGGTGGCGAGTCCCTGCACGGCGAGGCCTGGACCCACTTCCAGCTCGGCCAGGTGTGTCTGCGCATGGGCGATGTGCCGCGCGCCGAGTCGGAGCTGCACGAGGCCCTCGATCTGTACGGGCGGATGCGGGACGACCGGGGCGAGGCGTGGGCCCTCACCCAGCTCGCCCGTGCCCGGCTGGTCGACGGCGACCCGTCACCGGCGGTCGACCGGTTGCGCCAGGCGCTCTCCCGGCACCGTGACAGCGAGGACGCGCGCGGCGAGGCGTGGACCCTCTACTACCTGGGCCAGGCCCTGGAGGAATGCGGCGACCGCGATCAGGCGGTGCGCGAACTGGAACGAGCCCGCACGATGTTCTCGCGGATGCGGGACGTCTACGGCCTGGCCTGTGCCCGCCACCACTCCGGCCGCGCCACCCGTGACCAGCGCGCCGCACAGACCGGCAACCTCCGCAATTCCGGCTTCGCCCGCCAGCTCCTCGTCGACGCCCGCGCGGACTTCCACCGCATCGGGGTGGCGCATGGAGAGGCCTGGACCTGTCTGGAACTCGCCATCATCGACGCGGGCAACGACCGCGCGTCCCAGGCGCTCGCCCTCTGCGACGAGGCGGTCGCGCTCTTCGCCTCGTACCACGACCGCCGCGGCGGCGACTGGGCGCGCTTCCTGCGCTGCACGCTCCTCCCGTACGCGTCGGCGGGCGGCGTCGAGATCGGCACGGTCGTCGCCCAGGAGGAACTCGCGCGGCTCCGCGAGGAAGGCCACCGGACCCGCGACGGCAAGCTGGAGGACTGCATGGAGGCCTTCGCCGTGGTCCTGGAGCGGGGCGTGCGGCTGGAGGACGCCTGGCAGGTCTGGTCGCTCGGCATGGTGCCGAACCGGCACGCCCGGGAGGTGATGGGGGTGCCGGTGGAGACGGCACACGGGTGACTCCCACCTGCCCCGGCGGGGAGAGGGGAGTCACCCGCCGACGCCTACTCCTTGGCCGCGGACCCGGACCCGGCCGCGGCGGCGCCCTTCGGCGCGGCCGGGGCGCCCGCCTCCGGTGCCTCCTCGAAGTTCACCCGCCCCATGTGCCGGTTCATGGACTTCATCAGCAGCCACACGCCCACGGCGAGCGCCGCGAAGACGAGGAAGCCGAGGAGGCCCGGAGTCACCTTGTTCTTGTCCAGCCCGGTCGCGGCGAGCGGGACGAGGTGGGTCACAGCGAGGTTTGCGCTCATGTCAGGCATTGTCGCGGATGCCCGCGAAGAGGTCGCTCTCGGGGAGGGAGGTATCGACGAGGGACTTCGCGAGCTCGTACTCCTCGGTCGGCCAGACCTCCTTCTGGATGTCCATCGGGACGCGGAACCAGCCGCCGTCCGGATCGATCTGCGTCGCGTGGGCGATCAGGGCCTTGTCACGGATCTCGAAGAAGTCGGCGCACGGGACGTACGTGGTCAGCGTCCGCTCGGCACGCTGGAACTCCTTCCAGCGCTCCAGCCACTCGCCGTAGGGGGACTCCAGGCCGCGGGCGAGCAGCGCCTCGTGCAGGGCGACCGTGCGCGGGCGGTTGAAGCCCTGGTTGTAGTAGAGCTTCCGGGGCTGCCATGCCGTGCCGTACTCGGACTCGGGGTACTTCTCGGTGTCGGCCGCGCCCTCGAAGGCCACCATCGTGATCTTGTGGGTCATGATGTGGTCGGGGTGCGGGTAGCCGCCGTTCTCGTCGTACGTCGTGATCACCTGGGGGCGGAACGAGCGGATGCTCCGCACCAGTTCGCCGGCCGCCTTGTCGACGTCCTCCAGGGCGAAACAGCCCTCGGGAAGCGGGGGCAGCGGGTCGCCCTCGGGAAGGCCGGAGTCGACGAAGCCCAGCCACTCCTGCTTGACGCCCAGGATCTCGCGGGCCTCGTCCATCTCCTTGCGGCGGACCTCGTGGATGTTCTCCTCGATGAACTTGTCCCCCTGGAGCTTCGGGTTGAGGATGGAGCCGCGCTCGCCCCCCGTGCAGGTCACGACCAGCACGTCCACCCCCTCGGACACATACTTGGCCATCGTCGCCGCACCCTTGCTCGACTCGTCGTCGGGGTGGGCGTGAACGGCCATAAGTCGCAGCTGCTCAGTCAAGACTCGATCCTCAGCGATTGGTCGAATTGTCGGTGCCGTCCCGCCGGGTCCGTCGGTGCGGGGTGCCGGTCGGGCGGCGGCGGCAGGCTTCTATAGTGACGGAATAGGGGGGCGGAAAAATTCCGGTGTCCCGCACTCTGGGAGGACGATCATGACCCCGTCGCGCGAGCAGGTTCCCGGGGGCCGCTACGGCCGCTCGGCGGACGAGCGCGCGGACCGTGGGCTCAAGATCGTGGGCGCCGTGCTGGGCGCGGGTCTGCTCGCCATGATCACGTGGTTCGGTTACGACTACATCAGCGGTCAGCGGATCAGCGCCGAGATGATCAAGTGGGACGTGACCGCGGACGACCAGGTCCAGGTCCATCTCGAGGTCCGCAAGGACAAGGACGTCAAGGGCTACTGCACTCTGCGCTCACGCGCCGACGACGGCAGCGAGGTCGGCCGCAGGGACGTCCGTTTCGACGCTCCCGGGAGCCGCGTCGACGAGGTCGTCACGGTGCGTACAACGGCGAGGGCGACCAGCGCCGAGCTGGCGGGCTGCACCGCCGACAGCGGGCCGAAAGGCTGAGACGCACCGCGGTCTCTCCACGCCTGACCTGCGTTGATGCATTCTTGAGGCCTTTTGGTCCTCCCCCTTTCCGCCTCGGATTGTTAGGCTCGTGGTTTCGCCCACTCCTGGAGGCACATGCTTCTGGGTAGGGCGATGCTTTGTATTCCCAGTACCTACGAGGAGCACCTGTGACCCAGACCAGTGAGAACGTCACCTGGCTCACCCAGGAGGCGTACAACCAGCTCAAGGCCGAGCTGGAGTACCTGTCTGGTCCCGCGCGCGTCGAGATCGCGAAGAAGATCGAGGCGGCCCGTGAGGAGGGCGACCTGCGGGAGAACGGCGGGTACCACGCGGCCAAGGAGGAGCAGGGCAAGCAGGAGCTCCGTGTGCGCCAGCTGACCCAGCTCCTGGAGAAGGCGAAGGTCGGCGAGGCCCCGGCGGACGACGGCACGGTGGCCCCCGGCATGGTCGTCACGGTCGCCTTCGACGGCGACGAGAGCGACACCGAGACCTTCCTGCTCGCCTCCCGCGAGTACGCGTCGGGGGACATCTCGACGTACTCCCCGCAGTCGCCGCTCGGCGCCGGCGTCAACGGCAAGAGGGTCGGCGAGGAAGCCCAGTACGAGCTCCCGAACGGCAGGACCGCCATGGTCAAGGTCCTCGAAGCCAAGCCGTACCAGAGCTGAGCCCCGCCGCACGCAGGCTGTCTGCCGTATGCACAAGGCCCCCCGCACCTTCGGGTGCGGGGGGCCTTCGGCTTCTGCGAGCGGCGATACGGGTCAGACCGTCGCCGAGCGGTACTTGCGGACCGCCAGGGTCCGGAAGAACAGCAGGATCGCCACCGACCAGAGCACCGAGGCCAGGATCGGGTGCTGCATGGGCCAGGCGTCGGGGGTCTTGAAGTTGGGCGGGAGATTGCCGAACAGCTCACGGCAGGCCTGCACCGTGGCGCTGAAGGGGTTCCACTCGGCGATGTGCCGCAGGAAGGTCGGCATCTGGTTGGCGTCCACGAAGGCGTTCGAGATGAACGTCAGCGGGAAGAGCCAGATCAGTCCGCCGGACGTGGCGGCCTCCGGCGTACGGACCGAGAGGCCGATCAGCGCGCCGATCCAGGAGAACGCGTACCCGAGCAGGAGCAGCAGCCCGAAGCCGAGCAGCACCTTCCCGAGGTTCTCGTGGGTCCGCCAGCCGACGATCAGCGCGACGACGGCGAGCACGACGAGCGTGAGTGCCGTCTGCACCAGGTCGGCGAGCGTGCGGCCGGTGAGGACCGCGCCGCGCGCCATGGGCAGCGACCGGAAGCGGTCGATGAGGCCCTTGTGCATGTCGTCGGCGATGCCCGCACCCGCACCAGCGGTGGCGAAGGTGACGGTCTGGGCGAAGATGCCCGCCATCAGGAACTCCCGGTAGGCCTGCGGCGAGGTGGAACCGCCGACCTGGATCGAGCCGCCGAACACGTAGGTGAAGAGCACCACGAACATGATCGGCTGGATCATCCCGAAGATGATCATTTCCGGGATCCGGGTCATCCGGATGAGATTGCGCTTGGCGACGACGAGCGAGTCACCGACCGCCTGCGCGATGCCGCCGCGCGGGCGGGGCGCCGCGACGCGGTCCGCCGCTTCCTGGACGGTGGTCACTTCACGGCCTCCTTCTTGGCCTTGCGGTCCTTCGCCGGCCGGGCCGCCGGCACTTCACCGTTCTCCGCGCCCTGCTCGGCGTGGTGGCCGGTCAGCGAGAGGAAGACGTCGTCGAGGGTGGGACGGCGCAGACCGATGTCGTCGATCTCGACCCCCCGGGAGTCGAGATCGCGGATGACCTCGGCCAGCAGCTTGGCGCCGCCGGTGACGGGGACGGTCAGCTTGCGGGTGTGGTCCTCGACGGTGACCTCGCCCTTGCCGAAGCCCGCCAGAACGCTGCGGGCCGGGGAGATCTGATCCCGCTGGTGGACGACGACCTCCACGCGCTCGCCGCCCGTGCGCGCCTTGAGCTGGTCCGACGTCCCGCGGGCGATGACCTTGCCCTGGTCGACGACGCAGATGTCGTCGGCGAGATGGTCGGCCTCCTCCAGGTACTGGGTGGTCAGCAGCAGCGTCGTACCGCCGCCGACGAGTTCCTTGATGACCTCCCACAGCGCCTGGCGGTTGCGGGGGTCGAGGCCGGTGGTCGGCTCGTCCATGAACATCACGGGAGGCTGGACGACCAGGGCCGCGGCGAGGTCGAGACGGCGGCGCATACCGCCCGAGTAGGTCTTCGCGGTGCGGTCGGCGGCGTCGGCGAGATTGAACCGCTCCAGCAGCTCGGCCGCCCTGGTCTTCGCGGCCGCGGCGCTCATCTGGTAGAGACGGCCGACCATCTGGAGGTTCTCGCGGCCGGTCAGATACTCGTCGACCGCGGCGAACTGGCCGGAGAGACCGATGTTCCGGCGGACTTCGTTGGGGTTCTTGAGGACGTCGATGCCCGCGACGACCGCCTTGCCGCTGTCGGGCTGCAGCAGGGTGGTCAGTACGCGGACCGCGGTGGTCTTGCCGGCGCCGTTGGGGCCGAGCAGTCCGAGGACGGTGCCCTCGGGGACATCGAGATCAACGCCGTCCAGAGCCCGGACGTCGCCGAAGGTCTTCACCAGACCCTCGGCGTAAATGGCGCCTGGCATGTGGGTTCTCCCAGTGACGGTGAAGGGTTGCTGCGCGGTCGAGTTCCGCTGAATGACACTTACGCGTCTCTTACCTGCCGCGTTTTCCACGCAAGCTTAGGCAGGGCCCCGGTCCCGCGCAGGTGGTTTTGCGGCCCGGCCTCAAGTTAACGCGATACATCGCGATACACAAGAGGTGCGACCGACCGGACAACGACCGTCCGGGGACCTTCTCCTCAGCTCAGCGCCTCTCAGCGAATGATGCGATAGCCCGCGCCGCGCAGCGCCCCCTCCACCTCCTCGCAGTGCTCGGGGCCCTTCGTCTCGAGATGGAGCTCGACCTCGACCTCCGTGAGCCCGAGGCGCGGGTCGGTGCGGACATGGCCCACGTCCAGCACGTTCGCGTCCGCTTCCGAGAGGACACCGAGCAGCGTCGCAAGGGCCCCCGGCCGGTCGGGCAGCGGCAGCCGCAGCGACAGATAGCGGCCCGCCGCCACCATGCCGTGCCGCAGGATGCGCTGCATCAGCAGCGGGTCGACGTTGCCGCCCGACAGCACCGCGACGACCGGTCCCTGGAAGGCCTTCGGGTCGCTGAGCAGCGCCGCGACCGGGCTCGCCCCTGCCGGTTCGACGACCAGTTTGGCCCGCTCGAGACAGAGCAGGAGCGCCGAGGAGAGCGCGTCCTCCGAGACCGTGCGCACCTCGTCGACCAGCTCCTCGACGATCGCGTACGGCACATCGCCGGGGCAGCCCACCTTGATGCCGTCCGCCATCGTCGCCGGCTCCTCGAGCGCCACCGGGCGGCCCGCCGCGAGGGAAGGGGGATACGCCGCCGCGCCCTCGGCCTGCACACCGACGATCCGCACATCGGGACGCAGCGCCTTCACCGCCACCGCGATGCCCGCCGCGAGCCCTCCGCCGCCGACTCCGACGACGATCGTCCGCACCTCCGGACACTGTTCGAGGATCTCCAGGCCGACCGTGCCCTGCCCGGCGATGATGTCGGGGTGGTCGAAGGGGTGGATGAACACCGCTCCCGTGTCGTGCGCGTATTCCTGCGCGGCGGCCAGGGTCTCGTCCACGACCTGGCCCTGCAGCCGCACCTCCGCGCCGTACTCACGGGTCGCCGCGACCTTCGGGAGCGGGGCGCCGACCGGCATGAACACGGTGGAACGCACGCCGAGCAGCGAGGAGGCCAGGGCGACTCCCTGCGCGTGGTTGCCGGCCGACGCGGCGACGACGCCCGCCGCCCGCTCCTCGGGCCGCAGCCCGGAGATCCGCACGTAGGCGCCGCGCAGCTTGAACGAGCCGGTCCGCTGCAGGTTCTCGCACTTGAGATGGACAGGAGCTCCCACCAGGTGCGACAGATACCGGCTGCCCTCCATCGGGGTCATCCGAGCCACGCCCGCGAGCATCTTCTGAGCCCCCTTGACGTCATCGAGGATGAGCGGGTGGAGGGGGCCGGTATTGCGGAAGCTCATGACAGCAAGTCTCGCAGCTCAGCGGCCTGACGGCCGTCTCGGTCACACAGTTGTCCACAGGATTTCGCAGGGCCGGTACGGACCCGCTCGCGTCCGCGTACTCTGTCCCCCACCAACCGACCACCGCACGAGAGAGCCCCCGCAGCCATGCCCACATCTCAGGACATGACGACTGATCTAGACCCCGGTCTCCTCGATGCCCTCCAGCACCAGGTGGCCGTCTTCGCACGCCGTGCCGAGCAGACCCGGCTCGGAGGGGTCGGCCAGGTCCGCAATTCGATGGACCGCGCCGCGTATCTGCTGCTCAACCGGCTGGACCAGGAAGGTCCGATGGGCGTCAAGGCGCTCGCCGCCGGGATGGGCATCGACTCGTCGACCGTCACCCGCCAGGTCGCTCCGCTCGTCGACACCGGCCTCGTCAAGCGCACCTCGCACCCCGAGGACGGGCGCGCGGTCGTGCTTCAGCTGTCGCCCCGCGGCCAGTCGCGCCTCGAGGAGGTCCGCTCCTCGCGGCGCGAGCTCATGGCACAGGTGACGGACGGCTGGACGCAGGACGAGCGTGAGTCATTCTGCACCCTGCTCACCCGGTTCAACTCGGCGCTCTCGGCCCGCCAGTCCGGGCTCCCGGCCGCCGACCCGGAGGCGCAGGCCGGCTCCTGACAGCCGCCGCGCCACCGGAACCGACCGCACCGCCGACCGGCGGCGTCCGACCTCTTGACCAGAGCGCCGCGCTGGCTTGATATGAGCACATGCGACGGCTTGGGCACGTCCAGGTCCCCGGCCGCCGCGCCCGTGATTTCGACGCCTTCGTCGCGGGCGCGGCCGGCCGGCTGCTGCATGCCGCGACCTTGCTGACCGGCGAGCAGCCCCGGCACAACCCGCAGGCGCAGCGGCTGCTCGTGGCCGCGCTCGCGCACACGTACGCGGAGTGGGACCGGCTGCGGGGCGAGGATCCGTACGACCGCACCCGCGCCGAACTCGCCACCCGCTTCGCCCGCTGCGCCTGGCGCCTTCGCCGGACCTCGGGGGGTGTGCTGTCCCGGCTCACCCCGCAGGAGCGGCTGATCGTGGTGCTGCGGCTCTACGAGGCCGTGGCCGAGGAGCAGACGGCGGCGCTGCTGGGCCTGCCGGTCGAGCGGGTACGGGCGATCTGCAGCCGCGCCGTCACCATCCTGCGCGCCCCGGGCACGGGTACGCCCGGTGCCCGCCCCCGGTATCGCGCGGCGGGCGCGTCATGAGCGGCATGAGCGGTCACGGGCACCGGGAGGAGGAGGTCCGGCGGATGCTGGACGTTCCGCCCGCGCCGGTCCCCGCCGATCTGCTCGTCCGGGCGACAGGCCTCGGCACCCGGCTGCTGCGCCGTCGGCGCACCCTGCGCCGCGCGGGCTGGTTCGTGCTGGTGGCAGTGGCGATCGCGTTCGCCGTGTGGGCGGCGGTCGTCGAGCCGTGGACCGTGCCCCCGGCCGAGACGACACCCGAGATCGAGGGCTGGTGAGCGACGCCCGCGGACGCGCCCTCAAGGGGCCCGGACCTACCCTGGAACGAGCGGCGCAACGCACCACCAGGAGGTCGTCATGACCAGAAAAGTCGCCGACTGCCGCAAGTTCCCGAGCGAGATGGACTGCACGCTCACCATCACGGGTGAGGAGGACGAGGTCCTCAAGGCCGCCACCGAGCACGCGGTCTCCGTCCACGGCCACCAGGACAGCTCTGAACTGCGCGAACAGATCCGCGGGATGCTCGAGGAGGAGAAGGTCGGCGCCTGACGGCACCCGTCCGGAGCCGGCCCGGAACCGGCACGGAGCCGGACCCGGTCGTGTCGTGCACCGGGTCCGGCTCCGCCGCCCACTCGACAGCGGCGCCGACTCGATCGGAGCCGCCGACTGGATCGGAGCCGTCGGCTCGGTCAGCGCTTCCGGCTCGGTCGGAGTCTGGTCAGCCCAGGGCCTGCTTGAGGTCGGACAGCAGATCGTCCACCGACTCGATGCCCACCGACAGCCGCACCAGGTCCGCGGGAACCTCGAGGGCCGAGCCCGCCACCGACGCGTGCGTCATCCGGCCCGGGTGCTCGATCAGGGACTCCACGCCACCCAGCGACTCGCCGAGGGTGAAGACCCGCGCACGGTTGCAGACCTCGACCGCCGCCTGCTCGCCGCCCGCGACCTGGAAGGACACCATGCCGCCGAAGTCCTTCATCTGCTTCGCCGCGATCTCGTGGCCCGGGTGCTCGGGCAGCCCCGGGTAGAGGACGCGCGTCACCTGCGGGTGCTTGGTCAGCATCTCCGCGATCCGCGCCGCGTTCGCGCTGTGCCGGTCCATGCGCACCGCAAGGGTCTTGATGCCACGCAGCACGATCCAGGAGTCGAACGGCCCGGCGATCGCACCCATCGCGTTCTGGTGGTACGCGAGCTCCTCGCCGAGCTCCTCGTCGGCGGTGACGAGCGCGCCGCCGACCACGTCCGAGTGCCCGCCCATGTACTTCGTCAGCGAGTGGACGACCACATCGGCGCCGAGCGCCAGCGGCTGCTGCAGATAGGGGCTGGCGAAGGTGTTGTCGACGACGAGCTTGGCGCCCGCCGCGCGGGCGATGGCCGCGACCTGCGCGATGTCGGTGATGCCGAGCAGGGGGTTCGACGGCGTCTCGACCCAGATGATCTTCGTACGGTCGGTGAGCGCGGCCCGCACCGACGCCGGGTCGGAGGTGTCAGCCACGGAGAACTCCACGCCCCACCGCTGGACGACCTTGGCGAAGAGTCGGAAGGTGCCGCCGTACGCGTCATTGGGGATGACCACGTGGTCACCGGGCACCAGCAGCGTGCGCAGGAGGCAGTCCTCTGCCGCGAGACCGGAGGCGAACGCAAGACCGCGGCTGCCGCCCTCCAGCGCCGCGAGGTTCTCCTCCAGCGCGGTCCGGGTCGGGTTGGCGCTGCGGCTGTACTCGTAGCCGCCGCGCAGTCCACCCACACCGTCCTGCTTGTAGGTGGACACCTGGTAGATGGGAGGGACGACCGCACCCGTCAGCGGATCGGCGGTGTTGCCCGCGTGGATGGCGATCGTCTCGAAACCGCGCTCGTCGGTGTGCTCGTTGGTGTGCTGCTCACTCATGAGGTCCGAGCGTAGTCCCCGGCCGGTCTCCACCCCGACGGCGTCCGGGACAATGGCCGTATGGAGATTCTCTGGTTCCTGATCGCGATGGTCATGCTCACCGCGGTCATCGGTCCGTTCGTCCTGCGCCGCAGGGGCGCCGTCCGGCAGGTCGCCCCCGGTGCGCCGGATGCCGCGGACCCCGCCGCCTACGGCTTTGTCCGGCAGGAACTGCTCGATCTGCGGCTGCCGGGCCCGGACCAGGACCTCCTGGACGTGCTCGAGGTCGTCCAGCGCACCCAGGACCCGCGTGCCGCGTCCCAGCTGCTCGCGGGCACGCCGAAGGAGGGCGAGCTGCGCTGGCAGCGCGTCCAGGCCTTCGCGGGCGCGGCGTCCCTGGAGCTCCAGCAGCAGCCCGGCACGGGCGGCTCCTGGCTGCGCACCTGGCGCGCGGAGTCGCCGAAGGACGCGGGCGGTGCGGCCGTGCACGCCGAGTTCCTGGTGCAACAGGCGTGGCGGTCGTCCTCGACAGGCGCGGACGACTTCCGGATCATCCTCGAGGAGGCCCGTACGGTCTGCGCAGAGGCGGCTCTGCTCGCCCCTGGCGACCCCGTTCCGTACATCGTGGAACTGGCCGCGGCCCGTGGACTGGGCTACTCCCACGAGCAGTTCGACCAGGTGTGGGCGAAGGTCATCGACCGCGCCCCCACCCACATGGGCGCGCATCTGGCCGCTCTGCACTACTGGTGCGAGAAGTGGCACGGCTCCCGCGAGGAGGCCGACCACTTCGCCACGACGGCCGCCGCCCGCGCCCCGGAAGGGTCCCTGCTCGCCGCGCTGCCGCTGTTCGCGGTCTACGAGCATCTGCCGGAGGTCATCCTGGTGAGCGGCTTCTTCGAGAGCGCCGTCGTGACCAGGGCGGTCGAGGGGGCGCTGCACGCGGTGCACACGGCACGCGCGGACGATCCGGTGCTCCCGCACGTACGGCATCTGCTGGTGCTGTTCCTGGTGCGCATGGAGCGCTGGGCAGAGGCGATGCACCAGCTGGTCCACGTGGACGGGCACGTCGGGGCGCTGCCCTGGACGCACGGGGGCGACCCCGCGGCGGAGTACACGGTCTACCGGGCACTGGCGGTCGCGGGCTACGAGGCGAACGGCGGGAGCCCGGCGACACTGCCGCACTGACGGCAGCCCGGCGACGCCGCCGCACCGAGCGGACGCGCATGAGGCGAGGGGCGGGCCGCACCGTGGTGGTGCGGCCCGCCCCTCGGTCTGTCGGCAATGCCGACGCAGACGCAACAGCCTTCGGCAGCGGTGGCGGCAGTCACAACTGCCTCTCCCGGCCCCCTGGATATTCGGCTTGCCACCAGCAAGATCGCCGGGTGATACTCGCCCTCCCCCCACCACACTTCGTCATGTCCATTTCCGTGGGGGAGCGATGGGCACCACTCTGCGCGCGATCCGCGCCGTCTTCGAGCACGACGAACCTGACGCGAACACCGGCGAAAGCGCCGCCGACAACAACCCGACACCCGCCGTGGCCGTCGCCGCCCTCGCTGACGCGGCCCGGCCGACCCGGACCACCCACGGCTACCGCAAGTGCGCCACCCGCCCGCGTACCACCTCACGCCGCAGGGCCGCCACGAGGCCGCACCGGAGCAGTTCCGCCCGGTCGGCCGCTACGTCGACGCGCTGCCTCGGCGCCATCGGTCGGACAAGGCGGAGAGCCACCGCAGGCGGCGGAACGCGGCGGTGCCCGGAGCCTCTGCATCCGGATCCGACCGACCGACCGGGCCCACGCCCCACACTCGCCACCCCCCCATCCCTGAGGACCACACACGTGCCCAGACTGATCCCGCTCATCATGATCGCGGCAGCCGTCTACTTCTGGCTCAAGCACCGCCGCGACACCTCGTCGAAAGCCGCGTCGCCCGAGCGCATCGCCGCGGCCCGCGACGCGATGGCGCACCGCGCCGTCCAACTCGGCTTCGTACCGCAGGACGAGATCGACGCGGAACACGCCGGCCCACAGGCACCCGAGCTGACCGCGGCCCTGGCCGCCGCCCGCGCCGGCGACTGGGAACCCGCCGCCGCACTCCTCGCCTCGACCGGGAAGGACTGGGAGCTGAGCTCCCGGTACACGACCGCGCTGAGCGGCGTGGCCGTCGACGACGACACCTGGCTGCTTGCCTGGGAAGCGGCGCGCCCGGACGACCCGGACGCCGCCGTCGTACGCGCCGAGAGCGCCATCGGGCTGGCCTGGGCGGCGCGCGGCGGCGCGCGGGCGAAGGACACCACGCAGGAACAGTTCCAGGGCTTCCACCAGCTGCTGCTCCAGGCCGGGACCGCGGTGGAACGTGCCGCGGAACTGGCCGGCGACGACGACCCGAGGCCCGCCGCCGTCGGGATCTGGGTCATGGTCGGCCTCGGCCGCCCCCACGACGAGATGCGGGGGCACTTCGAGGAGGTCACCACCCGCGCTCCGTACCTTTACCCGGCGCACTTCAGCGCGCTCCAGTACTGGTGCCAGAAGTGGATGGGGTCGGTGGAACTGGGCACGGAATTCGCGGCGGAGGCCGCAGCGTCCGCACCCCTGGGCAGCCTCTTCCACGCGTTCCCGCTCATCTGCTGGTTCGAGCACGAGACCTTCGGCCACACCTCGCGGGGCTTCAGGACACCTGAGGTGTCCGCCCTGGCCGACGCCCTGACGGCCGACGTGGCGGCCGCCGACCCCGGCCACCCGCGGCTGCACGAGGTACGGCTGCTGCTCGCCTGGTACCTGGTGCAGCTGGACCGCTCGGAGGAGGCCCTGGAGCAGTTCCGCGCCGTGGACGGCTACGCGGGAGCCTTCCCGTGGAACCGCTTCCCGGACCCGGCGGCGAAGTACGCGGCGGCCCGCGACCTCACGGTGTACAAGGCGGCCTGACCGCGCCAGGAACGCCGTGCGGGGTCCGTACTTTCCTGTGTACGGACCCCATGGACCGAGCAGCGAAACTGCGTCCCGCCGCCCGGCACCCCCATCGTCCACGGCGCGGCACCGCCGGCCCCGCGGGGCGCAAGCACGACCCGGCCGCGGAGCCTCCTACAGGAGGCCTGCGCCCGCCGCCGGCCTCACCGCGGGCGGTCAGCCTTCCGCGCGGGCGGGCAGCCGCCATCCCGGGCGCGGGAAGTGACAGGTGTAGCCGTCGGGGTAACGCTCCAGGTAGTCCTGGTGCTCGGGCTCGGCCTCCCAGAAGGGGCCCACCGGTTCGACCTCGGTGACGACCTTGCCCGGCCACAGTCCGGAGGCGTCCACATCCGCGATCGTGTCCTCGGCGATCCGCTTCTGCTCGTCGTCCACGTAGTAGATCGCCGAGCGGTAGCTGAGGCCCATGTCGTTGCCCTGGCGGTTCTTGGTGCTCGGGTCGTGGATCTGGAAGAAGAACTCCAGGATCGCGCGGAAGTCGGTCTTCTCGGGGTCGAAAAGGATCTCGATGGCCTCCGCGTGCGTGCCATGGTTACGGTACGTCGCGTTCGGCACGTCGCCCCCGGTGTATCCGACCCGTGTCGCCGTCACGCCCGGGAGCCGGCGGATCAGTTCCTGCATCCCCCAGAAGCATCCGCCCGCCAGCACGGCCCTCTGCGTCTGCGCCGCCATTGCAGCCCTCCAATATGTGTCGGCTCGGTCACTCGGGCTGCTCGGTTCGCACACCACCGGCATCCCACATCCACCTGCTCCAACGCGCGAGGGTTCCAGGCGATTCCGTGCCCGCCCGACCGGTCCTGCGGTCGCCGGCCGCCGACGACGAGTGCACCGCCGTGCCGCCTCCGGGGTGACTGCCGCGTTGCGCTCCCGTCGGCTTCGCGTACGTCAGGTCGCGCAGGTCACGTCGTCTTCTCCGGGGCGATCTCCTCGATCAGGCCCGCGACGAGCTTCCTGATCTCGTCCCGGATGGGTCGGACGGCCTCCACGCCCTGGCCCGCCGGGTCCTCCAGCGTCCAGTCCAGGTACCGCTTGCCGGGGAAGACCGGGCAGGTGTCGCCGCAGCCCATGGTGATGCACACGTCCGACGCCCTGACCGCGTCCACCGTGAGGATCTTCGGGGTCTCCGCGGACATGTCGATGCCGACCTCGCGCATCGCCTCGACGGCGGCCGGGTTGACGTGGTCGGCGGGGGCGGAGCCTGCGGAGCGGACCTCGACGCGGTCCCCGGCCAGGTGGGTCAGCCACGCGGCGGCCATCTGGGAACGGCCGGCGTTGTGGACACAGACGAACAGGACGGAGGGCTTCTCGGACATCAGAGGTCTCTCTTGTCTCATGGACGATGTCTCATGACGCGTCAGGTACACATGTGACGAGCCAGATGCACATGACATCAGCATCTGGTGATGTCAGTCAGTGCTGATGTGAGAGTATCAGCCCATGATGACATCAGTCGACACTGAACTGATCCGAGTGCTGGCCGACCCGCTCAGGCTCCACATCGTCACCCTCCTCGCCCACGAGACCCTCTGCACCACACATCTCGTCGAGGAGACCGGTGCCAGGCAGACGAACCTCTCCAACCACTTGAGGGTGCTGCGCGAGGCCGGCGTCGTGGAGACCGAGCCGTGCGGGCGCTTCACCTACTACAAGGTGCGGCCGGACGTCATCGAAAAGCTGGCCGGATCCTTCACCGACCTCGCCGCCACCGCACGTGCCACTGCAGACGCCGACGTCAGACGCGCCTGCCCGTGACCACGCACCCCGACACAGCCCCTGACCGAGGAGACCCGTTGAACCGCGCCGAGGCCACACCCGGGACCGCTGCGGAGTCCGGTACACCTTTCGTTGCCGAGTCCGGCACGCCTTCCGCCGGTCCGCAGCCCGCCCCGGGCGCGACGCCGCCTCCCGCACCACTGGCCGGCCGGGCCGCCGCCGAACTGGTCGGCACCGCCGCGCTGGTCACGGTCGTCGTGGGCTCCGGCATCCAGGCCACCCGGCTGACCGACGACGTCGCACTCCAACTGCTGGCCAACTCGACCGCCACGGTTTTCGGTCTCGGCGTCCTGATCGCGCTGCTCGGCCCCGTCTCCGGCGCCCACTTCAACCCCGCGGTCACCCTCGCCGAGTGGTGGACCGCTCGCCGCGGCGGCCAGGGGGTCACGGCCCGTGAGACCGCCGTCTACATCGCCGCCCAGGTGATCGGCGCGATCGTGGGCGCCGTACCGGCGAACGCGATGTTCGGCGAACCGCTGGTGAAGTGGTCCACGCACGACCGCACCGCCGGGAACCTGCTGCTCGGCGAGGTCGTCGCAACCGCCGGGCTCATCCTGCTGATCTTCGGCCTCGCCCGCACCGACCGGCTGCGCTTCGCCCCCGTGGCTGTGGCCTCGTACATCGGGGCCGCCTACTGGTTCACCTCGTCCACGTCCTTCGCCAACCCCGCGGTGAGCATCGGCCGGGCGTTCACCGACACCTTCGCCGGAATCGCCCCCGGCTCCCTCCCCGGTTTCATCGGCGCCCAACTCGCGGGCGCCGTCGTGGGTCTGGCGCTGGTGGCGATCATCTTCATGCCCGGCAAGGACGGACCTCAGCGGGAGGCATGACCGAGTACGCCCCACGCCGTGGGGCCCGGTGCGGCACCCCGCCCTCGGGCGGAGGGAGCCTCAGGACAGTGTGTCGATGACTTGCCGCACCCGGACGGCGACCTTCTCGGGCAGGGGCGCGTAGTGGTTGGCAGGAAGGATCCTCTGCCCTTCCTCGCCCGCCGTGTAGGTGAGGAAGGACTTCAGCGCGGGAAGCGTCTCGGCCGGATTGCCCTTGTCGCAGACGACCTCGTAAGTGACCAGGACGATCGGGTAGGCACCCTCGGCCCTTGTGGCGTAGTCGAACTTCAGGCTCAGGTCGTCGCCCTTGCCCACGACTTCCGCGGTCGCGATACCGGCCGACGCCGTTTCGGGGCTGGCCGCGACAGGCTTCGACGCTCCGGTGTCGATCCCGACGGTGGGGATCTTCAGCCCGGTCGCGAAGGAAAGCTCGAAGTAGCCGATCGTCCCCTCGGTGTTGCGCACGGCGTTCGCCACCCCGTCGGAGCCGGCCGCGGAGTGGCCGCCCTTGCCCTGCCAGGCCTTCTCCTTCGGATACGGCCACTCCCGTGGCGCAGCGCCGGAGAGATAGGCGTTGAGGTTCTGAGTGGTACCGGAGTCGTCGGACCGATGGACTGCCCGAATCCGCAGGTCAGGCAGTTTCACGCCGGGGTTCAGTTTCCGGATCGCCGGATCGGACCAGTTGGTGATCCCGGAATCGAAGATCTTCGCGAGAGTCTTCGCGTCGAGCACGAGGTCGTTGACGTCGGCGAGGTTGTAGCCGATGGCTATGGGGCCGCCCACCATCGGCAGGTCGATCGCCTTGCCACCCGGGCAGACCTTCTCCGACCGCTCCACGTCCGCAGGCTTCAGCGCACCGTCGGTACCTCCGAAGACCGTTGCCTGCCGCATGAACTGGGCCACGCCCGCACCGGAACCCACCGGGTTGTACGCGATCCGCACCGACGGACAGGCCCGCTGGTACTCCTTGATCCAGCGCTCCATCGCGTTCTTCTGCGCCGAAGAACCGGAACCTGCGACCTTGCCCTCCTCGGCACACGCGATCCGGGCAGGAGGCGGCAGGGAGACGTCACGACCGTCGCTGTCGGCGGAGTCACCGAGCTGACTCATCGCGATCACGACCGCGCCCGTCACCGCGCACGCGACCGCGGCCACCGCCGCACCCACAGGCAGGAAACCTCTGCGGTTCTTGCGACGCCGATGTTCCACCCTGAACCCCGGTCCTCTCTGATGGCAGGCGGCTGCCGAGACCGCAGCGTCGGCTCGGAGGGGCACGCCGACACCTCGTCGCAGTTGGCGCTTCTACGCCAGATGTACAGATGGTCAGCGATGTTCGGAATCGCAGGGCGAAGCCCGGGCGAACACTTGGTGTCGTATCACTGGACTTACGGTTGCGCCAGCGACTCAGGACGCGGCGCCCGGCGCCGGCATGACCAGCGACCCGCGGGCAGAAGGCCTTGAGCTTCTTCAGGTGATGGGTGACGGTCGACTGGGAGACGCCGACGTCGGAGATGTCGCGCACGCAGACCTCGCCGCCCTCGTGCGAGGCGATCGGCGAGAACAGTCGCAGCCGGACCGGGTCACCGGGCGCCTTGAACACCGCGGCGGTCCGCTCAGCCTCTTCGGCCGTCAGCGGACGCTCGGTCAGCGGGGGCAGCACGGGCGACGGTCGCGGGCTCGAGCAGCGGCAGCGCCTGCGTATTCGACATACATCTATGTTGACGCCCATCGAAGCAGGCGCCATCCTGGCAATATCAGACATCGATGGATGTCGAAACAGCTGGAATAGCGCGGATTCAGCGCTGCGGTCCCTCTAGATCGGCATCGCGGCGCCGTCCACGTCCGTCGGCTGCTGACACCACCAGGAGGCTCACCGTGTCCCGCGTACAGCTCGCCCTCCGCGTCCCCGACCTCGCCGCATCCGTCGCCTTCTACACCGAGCTCTTCGGCACCGAGCCGGCCAAACTCCGCGAGGACTACGCCAACTTCGCCATCGCCGAACCGCCGCTCAAGCTCGTCCTGATCGAAGGCGCAGCGGGCGAGGACACCCGCATGGATCACCTCGGCGTCGAAGTCGAAAGCACCGAGGCCGTCCACTCCGCAACCACCCGCCTGAGCGAGGCAGGCCTGGCGACGGCAGAAGAGAACGACACCAGCTGCTGCTACGCCCTGCAGGACAAGGTCTGGGTCCACGGCCCCGGCGGGGAACCGTGGGAGGTGTACGTGGTCAAGGCGGAAGCCGACGTCCTGAACAAGGAGGGGAGCAGCGGCACGTGTCGCTGCGGCTCGCCGACCAGTGACACCGATACGCGCGAACCGGTCGCCCCAGGTGGCTGCTGCTGATCCTGCCTGATCCGAAGAAAGCCCCTAGACGGTGGCCATGCGCAGGGCCCCGAGCAGAATCATGGCCACGGGCGGGGCCAGCCACCACGGACCCATCGTCCGCCGCACGGACGGTACGAGCGTGACGGCCAGCGCGAGGCCGCTGCAGGCGAACACGGTAAGGCAGGCAGCAGCGATGCCGGCGTAGGCGCCGTCGTCCCAGTCTCCCCCGGGGCGCGTGACAAAGGCCGCCAGGAGCAGACCGGCCGACAGGAGGTGAAGAATCACCAGCGGGACGCCCATGACCCAGCGGAGACAGCCCTTGTCCTGGTCCGGGTGATACGGCAGGTCGGACCGGTCGAGGGGGGTCATCGCAGAGCGTCCTTCACATGGTCGAGGCTGCCGTCGAAGCGACGGCCGTATCCCTGGGCTTTCTCGGATTCCCAGTAGGGGCCGCCGTTGTAGCGAGCGGCCAGTTCACGGTAGTGGTCACGGGTCATGTTCCCGGCGGGTACATCGGCGAACTCGCTCTCCGCCTTCAGCTGGGCCAGGTACCCGGAGGCGATGAATATGTTCTGCGCAGGGTCCTGCAGAGCCTCCTCGACGACGGCCCGCTGCTGCTCGGTCAGATGCGCCGGGTCGTAGCCGAGCACCTCGGCGCCACGTCGCACCTGGATGGCGATCGGACCGAACGACGTCTCGTCCGGATTCCCGCCCAGCCGCCACGGCAGATTCTCGGGTGCGACCGGGCTCAGTCCCCACGGGGCGTCGGCCTGCTGGCGGATGGTGTCCGTGATGTCGTCAAAGGCCCCCCACTGGCCTCCGACCTCCTGCCAGGCAATACCCGCGACCATCTCCGGCGGCAGTCCGGAGCTCTTTGCCGCCGCCTGAATGATCTCCTTGTTGGTGGCGATCCACTCCCGGCGCTCCGCGTCGGACGACGCCGGGTCCCAGTAGTTGTCCTTCGCCTCCGGCAGCCCTGCCACCCGCATCCGGATGTCGCGCAGCGCTGGGGACACGGGGTCGTCGCCGACCGGCGGGGCGAAGTCGCGCTTCGTGCCGCTGCCCGGCAGGTGGGTGAGGGGATCGCTCCGCGCCTCCTGCGCCTCGCGCCGCATGGCGGCCATCGCCGCGTAGAAATCGGCACGCTCGACGCCTGCGCCGAGCCGGAAGTCGGGCAGCAGGTCGTACGCCGCCTTCAGCGCGTGGACGCATATGTCACGCGCTTCCTTCTCCGCACTCTTCGCCAGGTGGAAGCTCGAACCGGCGGCGTCGTGAAGCCTGTTCGCCTCGTCCTTGATGTCGTCGATGTCCATCGTGGACTCCGCGAGCCAGTCGAGGAAGCCCGTCGTGCCCCTCGTGTCCTCCCACTGGCGCATGGGTTCGGCCTCCTGGGCCTCGCGCGTGATCGCCGTGCCTTTGGTGGCGATCAGGGAGGCGAGGGCCTGCTCGGATTCCTTGCCGTCGGAGAAGTGCGACTTGGCGGTCGCGAGGGCGAGAGCGTAGCTGCGCAGCGCACTGGCCGCCTTGTTGTAGCCCTCGGCGAGGTGGACGACGAGGGCGCGGGCCTCGGCCACGCGCGCCTCGTAGCTCTTGCTGCCCTCGCTGTGCCATTCCGTACGGGTCTCGGCACGTCGTGCCGGCTCCTCGATTTCGACGAGCAGATCGCGAAGGCGCTGGAACTCGTCCGCGTTGCGCTCGACGAGTGCCGGGTTGCACTCGGCGAGGAACTGTACGTCGCTGCGATGGCCGATCCCGCTCACCTCGCCTCCGGTGCCACGTAACGACCGTTGTCCAGGACGCTGTTGAGGAACTTCCGTGCGTTGTCGTCGTCCACCGTCACGAAGTCGCCGCCCGCGCTCTTCAGCTTCGTGGCGAGTGCGGCGAAGAGGGAGACGGAGTCGAGGAACTGGTCACCGGCGAACCGGGCGAACCGGGCAACCTGCACGGAGACGTCCTCGTGCGCCCGCGGAGTCCTGGCCATGGTGCTCGTCTCGGCGTCAGGCCTGCCTTCGTGGAGGAGAGCGGCGATCTCGATCAGGAGGTTCGCGTTCCCGTTGATCGAGGGAGCATCGGCGACGAGCCTCCCCGCATCCCCGGAGCCGCTGCCGGGCTCCGCCGGGACCGAGTTGAGCCGCACGGCGCTCTGCTGGGACAGCGCAGCGGCCTTGTGCTGCGCCCACTCCTCTTCGAACGACATGATCTCCCCCACCCGTCCCGAACGCGTCATATCTTGATCAACGTTAACCCGCCGGGAGGATGAAATGATCAATGGCCGCCGTCGCGGCCCCCCTGCCTCCTGACGAGACGCGGGGCGCAGGCGGATTCGGAGCCGTCCGATCCGGCCGGGTCACCGACAGGAGGAACCGCCGGCCCAAGTGCCGGGATCAGCGCAGGAAACGGCCCGCAGAGACAGGCAGATCCCGGACACGGATGCCGGTGGCGTGGTGGGCGGCGTTGGCGTTCGTCCATGGCGGACTCCATGGCGGACTCCAGGAACATCCCGGGTGCCACCCCGGGACCCCCTGATGCCGGGCATCGGGACGTCGAGCGGTGCGACGCAGCCGTCGGCTCTCCGAACTCCACAATCTTCGCGGTCTGTTCGACCGCGTCGCGCGGTCGCTGTGATACGGCCGTAGTGGTCGGCACCGAGCCGAATGCGCTGGATGGTGGGGGTCCGGTAGCCGACCTGCGTGAACATCTGCCGGCGTGTGAGTGGGAACTTCACCAACCCTCCCAGGGCCCGCCGGGCGACCACGGCGACGAGGATGTGATGGGCGGGCGCCTGGTACTTGGAGCCGAAGCTGCCGCCTACGTGAGGGGAGATCACGCGGATCTGCTCGAGCTCCAGACCGAGGACGGGCGCGATCTCCTTGTCGGGCCGGTGAGATGCTCGGTCACATGGCTGGGCCGGCCGGCGCGGCCTCCTCGAGTACGCCGACCGCCGAGCAGATCTGTCCCGGTGCAGTACCCGCACGGGAACCCGTGGTACTCCATGAGCGCGCGCACCGGGTGCAGTCCCGCATCGTCCGGCAGTCCCGCCGCTGTGACAACCTCCGAAGCCTTCGTGCGCAACGGCCAGTGCCAAACAGGGCGGTACGCTGCCACCGTCCAGCAGTACGGTGCAGGCGCCGCACTGGTCGTGATCGCCGCCCTTCTTCGCGGACATGTCCCGAGCCGCTCACGCGACGCATCCAGCAGCGTCGTCCGGGTGTCGACCATCAACGTCTGTTCCTGGGCGTCGACACGCGGAGTGACCCGAGCATCCATGTGCCCGCCCCCTCCGCTTCCCTGTCTTCCATGCTTCCCAGTGGCTGCGAAGTGCGCATCTACGGCTGGACGAATGTCCGTCCGAGTCTGGGCCCGCTCCTGCTGGCCCCGGGGCCCGGTGGCCGTCGTTGGTGCTGACGCCTGCAACATGGACTTTCGCCCACGGAAGCGGCATATACGCCTATCGGGAATGATGCACGATTCATCGCTCCCTGCCTTGAGCGACCGGCAGAGTCATGGTGCTGAGGACCTCATGAGGTCGCGCCCCGCCGCCAATCGAGCCGAAGCCGCCAACCTCACTGCTTGATTGGTAGGCGTCCAGTCGACTCACCACGACATTCCTACACCGCGCCCGCGGCAGAGTCGGCACCAGCCGAGGCGACCTCAAAGGTAGATCCCGGCCTGGGTCCAGAAATCGCCTCATAGCATCTGACCGGCCGCCGGGATGGCTGCCGGACGCCCGGCCGGACAGAGCCGGATCGGCTATGACCCAGCAACGTAGGCAGCGAGGAACAACACGCTGCTGACGAACATCGCGATCAGGAGCGAGGGCAGCGCGGGTCTGCCCTTCTTCGCACGCACCTCGACAATCATCGCGGCGCAGACTACTCCGATCATGATTCCGAAGAAGAAATCAACAGCACGAGCCACTTCACACCTCCTCTCGCCCGAAACTATCCAAGCAGGTCAGGATGGAGCATAGGTACAGTCAGTTCCGCATGGTCACATGTAGTGGCGATAGAAGGCCTCCTCAGCCTTCGCCGCTTCCTCCTGAGCGATTCTGGCCGCCTTCTGCTCCGCCCGTCTTGCGACATACCCTCTGACGCCCACGACAACGGGTGCACCCTGGGCGAAGCCCATCCCGGCGCCCGTAGACCCCTGGCCGATGTAGGACAGCGCCGGGTCGGTGTCCGTGGAGCCTGGATTCTTGTACCGCCATGCTCCGACCCCGACGGCCACGCCGACAATGGCAGCGCATGCGCCCGCTGCAACCATGCTCGCGATCGCGACAGCGCAACCCAGACCGGCAGCCACACCCACGAGGCACGTCTCGTGATCCTTGGCCCATTTCTTGGTGGACTCTGCAGCATTTTTTGCTACTTCACCAAGCCAGTTCAGGCCACTGCTGATTTGATCAGATCGTGCTGTCCGAAGGCCGCGGCGAGGCCGGCTCCGCCGAGTGCCAGGTCTCCGCCGGGTTGTGCCTTGAGCGCCATGGCCTCGTCGGGGAGGACGTCCCGGACGACATTGGCGTTCCAGTCGGCACGCTCCAGGGTCCGGGAGTACACGATCTTGGCCATGTCGCGCCAGATGCCGGCGAACTCGGCGACGGGGCCGGTACTTGACGGGTCGCTGTCGGCCGTCGGCCAGAATCCCGCCATGAGCTCGTGGGTGACGCGTCCGCTCAAGAAGGCGCCCTTCTGCACGGCGTCCACGGCGTTGATAGCGCGGACGTCGTCGGAGTCACTCAGGCAGGCGTACAGGTCGGCGCGGAGCGCCCGGGCCTCCCCAGCGCCGCGGCGGCCGCGGCGGGGCGCCGGCGGCCCTGGTGGGGCAACCGGCCGACGTCCTGGTCGTCCGCCAGGTCCGAGTGGCCGGTCCGGACGGCGAGGGTGGCGTAGCTGCGCAGCCAGCCCCAACCGGCGTACGTGTTGCAGGACTCCAGCGCCGGATGCCCGCTCGTGCTCCAGGGCAGCCACTCGTCGCCGACCCGTACCGCGTGCACAGGGGACGGGGGCCGGTCCGGCCTGGGGGCTGCGCAGGATGCGGCTGTGAAGAGTCGTCAGCCCGGTGCCCGGCTCCGTGCCCAGCTCGTCCACCAGCGCCCGGCGCGTGTGCCGGAAGGACTGGAGGGCGTCGGCCGTACGGCCGCTGCAGTGGAGGGCGGTCATCTGCGCGGCGACCAGCCGCTCCTGCCGGGAACTCGCGGGCGAGCGATGTCAGATCGGCTACGACCCGGTCGTGCAGGCCCAGGGTGAGCGCACCATGGCGCACGGTGCGGAGACCTCTGCGCCCGCATCGACCGACCGGCACCCGGGCTGCACCGGGGCCGCGCCGGCAGCCGCGCGCGGGTTCGCATCCGGACGCCCGCCGGCAGCCGCGCGCGGGTGCGCGCACATCGGCGCGGGCAGACGATGGATGCATGCGGGTTCACAAGGTCCGGCCCGACATCGGCGTCCTCAGCGACAGCGTGGAGGTGCCGGGCATCGGGTATCTCCCGGTCAACTCCTTTGTGCTGCTTGCCGCGGAGCCCGTCGTCGTCGACACGGGGCTCGGGCTGTCCGACCGGAACTTTCCGGAGGCTCTCGGTTCCGTCATGGACCCGGCCGATGTGCGGTGGATCTGGCTGACGCATCCGGACCGCGACCACACCGGGGGGATCTTCGAATTGCTCGCCGCCGCACCCGAGGCCAGGGTCGTATGTACGTTCGGGACGGCCGGGTTCATGTCGTACGAGCAGCCCCTTCCGCTGGAGCGCCTGTATCTGTTGAACCCCGGACAGTCCCTGGACGTCGGCGACCGTAGACTCACCGGCTTCCGCCCTCCCCTCTACGACAGCCCCACGACCCTCGCCTTCTTCGACGACCGGTCGGGGGCGTGCTTCAGCTCGGACTGCTTCGGCGGCCCGACGCCCACCGTCGACCTCGCAGAGGCCGACGACGTGAGCGAGGTCGACCCCGAGGACCTGGAGGCCGCGCAGTTGCTGTGGGCGACCGTGGACAGTCCGTGGGTGCAGCATGTCGATCCCCGGAAGTACCTGGGTACGTTCCAGCCGATACGGGAGCGCGACCCCGGCCTCATCCTCTCCTCGCACCTGCCGCCCGCCCCCGGGATCACCGGCCGCCTGATCGAGACTCTGGGCTCGGCGGCGGGCGCGACGCCCTGGGTCGGACCGGACCAGGCCGCGCTGGAGCTGATGCTCTCCGGGTTCGAGCCCGACGCGGACATCGATGACGAGGAGCGAGGTCGTCCGGACGGGGACGCCCCCGACAGGGACACGCTGTGGCTCCCCTGAGACGGGCCCTTCCACTCCGGTGGCGTCCGGACGTCCGGACGCCACCGGAGTGGCAGGCCTCCAACTCATGCCTGGGGTGCACGGCTTGGGGGTGTGGACCCCCGTCCCTCCGACACCGGGAGCAGCTCCACCGCGCAAGTCGCCGTTGGCGCCACTACACCGTCTCGCGGTGCGCCGCTCTCAGCCGCGCCGCGGTTCCGGCGGCCTCGTACCCCGGCGGGACGCCGTCGATCAGCATGACGTCACCCGCCATGTGCCGGGTGCGCAGCGGAACGAGCACCTGGTAGGCCTCGGAGTCGTACCAGCCGCGGGCGGCCTCCAGCGACGGGAAGCCGATGATGACGAGCGCCCCCGGCCACGCCCCCTCGCGCACTTCGCGCTCCGGGGCGCCGTGCACCAGGAACCGGCCGCCGAAGGGGTCGAGGGTGGCCTGGATGCGCTCCATGTAGTCGAAGACCTCGTCGTCGGGACGGGACGGGGGCCGAAGGTTGCCGATCGCGTATGCGTTCATGTCCCGATGGTGCCCCGGCCGCGAACGCGGGTCGATTACCTCCCGGGTAAGGCCCGGGAGGCAGTCGACCGGGGGTGAAGTGGGTCAGATGGTCGCGGTGTCGATCACGAAGCGGTAGCGGACGTCGCTCGCGAGGACGCGCTCGTAGGCCTCGTTGATCTCGTCCGCCCGGATGACCTCGATCTCGGCGCCCAGGCCGTGCTCGGCACAGAAGTCGAGCATCTCCTGGGTCTCCGGGAGTCCGCCGATCCCGGAGCCGGCGAGCGTCCTGCGCCCGCCGATGAGGGAGAAGACGTTCAGCGACACGGGCTCCTCGGGGGCGCCCACGTTCACCATCGCTCCGTCCGTCCTCAGCAGGCTCAGGAACTTGTCGAGCGGCAGCGGGGCCGACACCGTGTTGAGGATCAGGTCGAAGGTGCCCGCGAGGGCCTCGAACGTCGCGTCGTCGCTGGTGGCGTAGTAGTGGTCGGCGCCCAGCCGAAGGCCGTCGTCCTTCTTGCGCAGCGACTGCGACAGCACGGTCACCTCGGCGCCCAGCGCGTGCGCGATCTTGACGCCCATGTGGCCGAGGCCGCCCAGGCCGACCACGGCGACCTTCTTGCCGGGCCCGGCGTTCCAGTGCCGGAGCGGGGAGTACGTGGTGATCCCGGCGCACAGCAGCGGCGCGGCCACGTCGAGGGACAGGCCGTCGGGGATCCTGACGGTGAAGGCCTCGTCCACGACGATGTGTGTGGAGTAGCCGCCGTAGGTGGGCTCGCCGTTCTTGTCGACGGCGTTGTACGTGAGGACGCTGCCGCCGGTGCAGTACTGCTGGAGCCCGGCCTTGCAGTTGTCGCACTCACGGCAGGAGTCGACGAGACAGCCGACGCCGACCCGGTCGCCCACGGCGAACTTGGTGACGCCCGCGCCGACCTCGGTGACGACTCCTGCGATCTCGTGGCCGGGGACCATCGGGAAGATGCCCTCGCCCCAGCCGTCGCGGGCCTGGTGGATGTCGGAGTGACAGATACCGGCGTACTTGATGTCGATCAGCACGTCGTGCTCGCCGACCGCCCGGCGCGGGATGGTGGTGCGCTCCAGCGGGGCCTTGGCGGCGGGTGCTGCGTATGCGGGGACAGTGCTAGCGATGCTGGTCATGTCTTCGAGACTGCCGCGCTTCGCCCGGGCCACCCAGCCCTCTGTCGTACGTACGTCCGCCGTGCCTACTACTGGCAGGGTCAGGATCGCCCTCGTACGACCAGGCGGGGACCGCGATACTGATGGTATGGATCAGCGTGCCGAACTCAGTGAATTCCTGCGTTCCCGGCGGGCCCGGCTCAAGCCGCAGGACGTGGGGCTGCCCGATTTCGGCCGCCACCGCCGGGTGCCGGGACTGCGCCGCGAGGAGCTGGCGCAGCTGGCCGGAGTGTCCGTCGCGTACTACACCCGGCTCGAGCAGGGCAACGGCCAGAACGTGTCGGTCGAGGTCCTCGACTCGATCGCCCGTGCGCTGCGCCTGACCGAGACCGAGCGCAGCCATCTGACCCATCTCGCGAAGCCGACGGAGAAGAAGAAGCGGGCGGCGCGGGCCACGCAGACGATCCGGCCGCAGCTCCAGATGCTGATCGACGCGATGGCCGCGGTGCCCGCGTTCGTCCTGGGGCGGCGGATGGACATCCTGGCGTGGAACACGATGGCGCGCGCCCTCCTCGGCGACTTCGCGGTCATGCGGCCCGAGGAGCGGAACATGGCGCGGCTGGTCTTCCTCGACCCGGCCGCGCGGGAGCTGTACGTCGACTGGCAGTGCAAGGCGGTCGAGGTGGTGAGCGTGCTGCGGCTGTGCGCGGGCTGCTACCCGGACGATCCGCAGCTGTCGGCGCTGATCGGTGAGCTCTCGGTCAAGAGCGACGACTTCCGCACGCTGTGGGCGGCGCACACGGTGCAGGAGAAGGGGCACGGCACCAAGCGGCTGCACCACCGGCTCGTGGGCGATCTGACGCTGTTGTACGAGACGCTGAGGCTGCCGGACGACGACGACCTGCACCTGGTCACGTATCACGCGGAGCCGGGAACGGCGTCCGCGCAGTCGCTGGTGCTGCTGGCGCAGTGGGGGGTCGACGAGGTGACCGGCGCGGCGACGCGCTGAGTGCGGGGTACCCACCGCACCCCCGCCGGAACCGCCGGAACACGCTGTACCGCGCCGTCCCCGCCGTACCGCGCCGTACCCCGACGGACGCGGTGACGTACGACAAAGGCGGCGGCTCCCGGAGCAGGTGCTTCCGGGAGCCGCCGCCATGTCGGCCAGGGGGCCATGTCACGGCCCGGCGGGCGGGGTCCGGGTCAGACCGCCGAGCCGGCCTTCCAGTCGGCCCAGCTCAGGTTCCAGCCGTTGAGGCCGTTGTCCGGCTTGATCGTCTGGTCCTTGGAGTTCTTCACCACGACGACGTCGCCCACGATCGAGTTGTCGTAGAACCACGCGGCGGGCTGGTTCGGGTCGCCCGCGCCCTTGACGTCGTTCAGGCCGACGCAGCCATGGCTGGTGTTGACGCTGCCGAAGACGCTGTCGGCGCCCCAGTAGTTGCCGTGGATGAACGTGCCGGACGAGGACAGCCGCATCGCGTGCGGGACGTCCTTGATGTCGTACTCGCCCTTGCCGTCGTCGTCCGTGAAGCCGACGGTCGCACCGTTCATGCGGGTCTGCTTGAACTTCTCCGAGATCACCATCTGACCGTTGTAGGTCGGGTTCTCCGGGGAACCGGCCGAGATCGGGATGGTCTTGATCGTCTTGCCGCCCTGGGTGATCGTCATGGTCTTGGCGACGGCGTCGACGGTGGAGACCTGGTTGCGGCCGATCTTGAAGGTGACGGTCTTCTCCTGGACGCCGAAGACGCCGTCGGCGCCCTCGACCCCGTCGAGGTTCAGCTTCAGCGTGACGGTGGAGCCCGACTGCCAGTACTGGTCGGGACGGAAGTCGAGCCGCTGGCCGTTGAACCAGTGGCCGACGACCTCCTGGCCGCTGCTGGAGGTGACGGTGATACCGGACTGGACGGCCTTCTTGTCCGTGATGGCCTTGTTGAAGTTGATCGAGACCGGCATGCCGACGCCGACCGTGGAACCGTCCTCGGGCGTGAAGTTCCCGATGAAGCTGTTGTCGGGCGACACGGTGGTGAACGAGGCGTTCTCGTGCGCCTCACGGCCCTTGGAGTCCTCGGCCGTCGCAGCGATCTTGTAGGTGGTCGCCCGCTCCAGCTGGCCGTCGGGGCGCCAGCTCTTGCCGTCGGCGGCGAGCGTGCCCTTGACGCTCTCGCCGGCGGCCGTGGTCATGGTGACATCGGTGAGCTTTCCGTCGCTGACGGTGACCTTGGCGTCCTTGTTGATGCTCGCGTTGGCGGCGCCGTTCTTGGGCGAGATGACTATTCGGGCGTCCGACGAGTCCTTGGCGGCCGCTTCGTCGACCTGGTCCTGTGACTTCTTCGAGCCGTCGGCGGCGGCCTTGTCGGCGTTGCTGCTGCAGCCGGTGAGCACCAGCACGCTGCCGAGCACTGCGGACGCGGCCATCAGGCCCCTGCGCCGCTTGCTGTCCGTCATCACACGCTTCTCCATCGTCGCCGAATCCATGCCAACTCATTCAAGAAGACCCATAAAGGTCCGTCCGGTTCCACATCTGAGGAAAGATGTGGGCAACACCACTCACCGACGCGTATCGGGTCCCGCCGGTTGCATCCACCGGACATCGAGCTCCGGCAGCCTCTCCCACCTGGCCGGGAACCGGGCCCCCGACCGCGCCTCCGAAGCAGTACACGGACAACGACGGGCCCCGGTTCGCGGGGAGGCGGCCCGGGCCCGCTCCGGCTGCTCCTGCCCGCCCCTACGGCCGGGTACTCCCGTCGTCCCCGAGGTCCTCGATGTCCGTACCTTCCCGCTCGATGTCCCACTCCTCCGATTCGGGGTCGTAGTCGATCTGCTCGCAGCTCCAGGAGGCCTGCGCGAGATCGACCCCGGGAACCTCGTTGACGAGATCGAAGGGGTCGACGAGGTAGGCGAGGGCCTCCGCGGAGTCCTCACGTACGGCGGAGCGGGCGTGGGCACGCTCCTCCTCCGGCATGTACTCGTCGGCCACGATGCGCTCGAGCGCGGCCTCGGTCAGCGCTTCCGGTTCCGCGACCTCAAGTACCAATTCGACGTGGAGGCGTACATAGCGTGATGTCTCAGAGGTGGTCATACGACGGAGGGTAGGCCCCTCGGGATCACGACTTTCCTGCGACCCGCTGCTTTCATTAGCATCGCGGCAGCAACACCGCACACGGCCAATTCGCCGCTGCCGCAAGGGGAATCATTTCGTGTCCGTCGCTCGCCGCCCGCTGCTGACCGCCACCGCGGCCGGCACTCTGCTCTGTGCGCTCTGGTTCGTCCCGTCGGCGAACGCGACAGCGGAAAGGCAGGCCGCGCAGGCCGCAGGGGCCGCGCTGCAGTCGTCCGGAGCTTCCGCTTCCGGGAACGCCCAAGGAGCGCGTGAAGCGCGGGTGCCCCAGGGCGCCCAGGAGGCGCAGGGCGGCGCCACCCGGGAACTGCGGCTCGCCGACACGGGCACCGTGGACACCACTCCGTACCTCATCGGCGGTACGGCGTTCCTCGGTATCGGCGCCGCGTTCGTGACCTTCGCGGCGCGCCGGGGAGCCGCTGCGTTCTGACCCCCCGGCGCCCGCTCACGGCTACGCCAGGGGCCCGGTGACCGGCTCCACGGCCGCGACGAGCTTCCCTTCCCGTACGAACGCCTCGGCGGCGGCCAGGTCGGGGGCGAGGAAGCGGTCGGGTCCCGGGCCCTCGACGCCGGACGCCCTCAGGGCCGCGATGGCCGCCTTGGACGCGGGGGCGGGGCTCAGGCTCCGCCGCAGCTCGATCGCCCGGGTCGCCGCGTACAGCTCCACGGCGATGATCCGGGTGAGGTTGTCGACGGCGGTGCGCAGCTTGCGGGCGGCCGACCAGCCCATCGAGACATGGTCCTCCTGCATCGCCGAGGACGGGATGGAGTCGACCGAGGCCGGGACCGCGAGCCGCTTCATGTCGCTGACCAGGGCGGCCTGGGTGTACTGGGCGATCATCAGGCCCGAGTCGACGCCCGCGTCGTCGGCGAGGAAGGGCGGCAGGCCGTGCGAGCGGTTCTTGTCGAGGAGCCGGTCCGTGCGGCGCTCCGCGATGGAGCCGAGGTCCGCGGCGGCGATGGCGAGGAAGTCGAGGACGTACGCGACGGGGGCGCCGTGGAAGTTCCCGTTGGACTCGACCCGTCCTCCCCCGGAGCCCTGGGTGCCACCGTCGAGCAGCACGACCGGGTTGTCGACCGCGGCGGCGAGCTCGCGGTCGGCGACGAGCCGGGCGTAGGCCATGGTGTCGCGGCCGGCACCGGCGACCTGGGGCGCGCAGCGCACCGAGTAGGCGTCCTGGACGCGGGGCGCCTCCTCCTCCTGGAAGTGGCCGGTGAGCTCGGAGTCCTTGAGTACGGCCCTCATGTTGGCCGCGGCGGCGGCCTGGCCGGGATGGGGCCGGATGGCGTGCAGCTCGGGGGCGAGGACCTTGTCCGTGCCGAGCAGGGCCTCCAGCGAGAGGGCCGCGGTGATGTCGGCAGAGGTGTAGAGCCGCTGGAGGTCGGCCAGGGCCATGATCAGCATGCCGAGCATGCCGTCGGTGCCGTTGAGGAGGGCGAGGCCTTCCTTCTCGTGCAGCTCGACGGGCCGGATGCCATGGGCGGCGAGCAGCTCACCCGCGGGGCGTACGGCCGCGTCGGGGCCCTCGGCGTCACCCTCGCCCATCAGCGTCAGCGCGCAGTGGGACAGCGGCGCGAGATCTCCCGAGCAGCCGAGCGAGCCGTACTCGTGCACCACGGGGGTGATCCCCGCGTTGAGCACGTCGGCCATGGTCTGCGCGACCTCGGGGCGCACGCCGGTGTGTCCGGACGCCACGGTCTTCAGCCGCAGGAACATCAGCGCCCGTACGACCTCACGCTCGACGCGGGGGCCCATCCCGGCGGCGTGCGACCGCACGATGTTCCGCTGCAGCTGTGTGCGGAGGTCGTGACCGATGTGCCTCGTCGCCAGCGCCCCGAACCCGGTCGACACGCCGTACACCGGCTCGGGCTTCGCGGCCAGCGCGTCCACGACGGCCCGGGCGGCGGCGAGCGCCGCGACGGCCTCTTCGGAAAGCTCGATACGTGCGTTGTCGCGGGCGACGGCGATGACGTCCTCGACGGTCGTACCGGACGTCCCCACCACCACAGTGTGCATATCCATATTCAGCACCCTACGGACTGAATCTGTCTCTGTCACCACCTCTTCCGCACGGACGTCCCGCCCCGTGGACGGCAGTCGGCCGGGCGCCTTCCTCCGTCACGGACGAGCGTCGCGGAACCTGCGGCGGTCATGCGGCGTGGACGGCGGGGCGTCCGCGAGCGGGACGACCGTGTCGTCGCGCCCCGCCACGACCGGCCCCCGGGAGCGGGCCGCCTTCGCCCGGTACTGGGCGGCGTCCGCGAGACGGAAGAGGCGACGGGCCGAGCGGACCGGGCCGATCGGATCGCCCGTCGACGCGATACCGCAGGCCACACCCTCCCCCAGCTTCAACTCACCGGCCCGTTCACAGAGTTCGTCCGCGACCTTCACCACGTCGTCGGCCGGGGGCCCCACCGTCAGCAGGCAGAACTCGTCGCCGCCCAGCCGCGCGGCCAGCGCGCCGGGCAGCATCGCCCCGCACAGCGACAGCACCGAGCCGAACCGCTCCAGCAGGCGGTCGCCCGTCGCATGGCCGAGGGTGTCGTTGACCCGCTTGAGACCGTTCAGGTCGCAGACCACCAGCGAGACCACGGACCGGTCCCGCCGGTGCCGCTCGAGCGCCTCGTCGAGCCGTACGTCGACCGCCCGCCGGTTCGCGAGCCCGGTCAGCGGGTCCGTGAAGGCGAGCCGCCGCACCTCCTCCAGCCGCTCCTGCTGCGCGATCCCGGCGGCCACCACCGACGCGAGCACGGTCGCGAAGTCCGCGTCGTCCCGGTCGAACACCGGCTGCCCCACCGCCCTGGCCACATAGAGCTCCCCCCACGCCCGTCCGTGCAGCACGATCGGCGCGACGACACAGCAGCCCCGCCCGCGCTGCCGGAGCGCGTCGACCCGGTGGTGGCTGTAGCCGTGCTCGTCCGCCGCCGGCCCCTCCGCGGTCTCGACCCACGCGCGCGGCGCGCCGCCTCCCGCCCACTGCTCGTGCAGGAATTCCGTGATCTCCGGGAAGCGGTGCACGGGATAGGTCTCCCCGTCCGGAAACTCCTCCTCGTCCGCGGCCCGTTCCCCCGCGTTGACGAGCACCTTCAGCCGGCCGTGGTCCCGCTCCCAGACCGACAGCGCGGCAAAGCTCCCGGCCAGCGCGTCGCACGCGCCCGACGCGGCGGCCCGCCACGACTCCCGCGGAGTGTGCGCAGCGGCCATCGACTGTGCGAGCGCCACCACGGCTCGCAGCCGCACATCCTCACCCATCACCCCAGCTTAGGGACATTCAGGGTCATTTCACTCGCCGGGCCACTCCGGCTTGCGCTTCTCGTTGAACGCGGCCACACCCTCCGCCCGGTCCCCGGAGAACGCCACCGACCGCCACGCCGCGTCCTCGACCTCCAGACCGGCCCGCAGATCAAGGCCCTGGCCCAGCCGCAGCGCCCGCTTGGCGGCCCGCAGCCCGACCGGCGAGTTCGCGGCGATGCGCGCGGCGAGCTCCAGCGCCGCCGTACGGGCGTCCTCGGCCAGCTCGTCCACCAGCCCCAACTGCCGCGCCTCCGCCGCTTCCACGCGCCGCGCCGTGAACACCAGCTCCGCCGCCCGCGCGGCCCCCACCCGCCGCGGCAGCAGCTGCGTACCGCCGCCGCCCGGAATCACACCCACGGACACCTCGGGCAGACCCACGACCGCCGTACCGTCGGCCACGATCACATCGCAGGAGAGCGCCAGCTCGAACCCGCCGCCCAGCGCGAAGCCGTGCACCGCGGCGACCGTCGGCATCGGCAGCTCCAGCACACCCGTGTACGCCGCACGAGCGGTCGGCCGCTGCCTGACCAACTCCGCGTCGGTGAAGGAGTTCCTTTCCTTGAGGTCGGCGCCCACACAGAAGGCCCGCTCGTTCGAGGACGTCAGCACGGTCACCCGCACCGAGGGGTTCGCCCCCAGCGCCTGGCACGCGGCGCCGATCGACCGCGCCATGTCCGTCGAGACCGCGTTCATCGCCTTGGGCCGGTCGAGGACCAGTTCGGCGACGTGCCCGTTCTCGTGGCGGCGTACGACGACGAATTCACCGAAGCGCTGCTCTGACACGGCCTCGGACGTGAGCTCGGACATGCTGCCGGACACACTCTCGGACATGATCGAAATCCTCCAGGTTAACGGTGGTTCACCGGGAGGATCCTAGGTGGACCGCCTCGTCAGCAGCCAGGGCTCCACCACACCGAGTCCACGCACCGGCCGCTGCCACATCGGCTGCATCGCAAAGCGGTACTTCGGAGAGGGGCCCGGCTCCTCGCCCTCCTTCTCGGCCACGGCCGCTTCCTCGGCCGCCTGCGCCTCCGAAACCGGGGCGTCGCCCGTCCGTGCCAGCTCCTCCGCGAACGCCCCGTCCACCAGGACGGCGTCCTTCGGCGCTATCGAGGTGAGCCTGCTCGCCAGGTTCACCGTCGTGCCGAACACATCGCCCATGCGGGTCGTGACCGTCCCGAAGGCGATACCGACCCGCAGGGCCGGCATGGACTCGTCGTGCGTCAGGGTCTCGATGAGCCGCAGGGCGATCTCCGCGGCCGTGCCCGCGTCGTCCGCCGCGTACAGGACCTCGTCGCCGAGGGTCTTGATCAGCCGGCCACCGTGCGCGGCGACCAGGTCGGCGCAGGTCGTCTCGAAGGACTCGACGAGCTCGCCCAGCTCCTCCTCCTCGAGGCGGCGGGTGAGCCGGGTGAAGCCCACGAGGTCCGCGAATCCGACCGCGAGCCGTCTGTCGACCATCTCCTCGTCGTCCGCCGCCTGTACGACGCGGCCGGTGGCGGCCGCGAGCTGGCGGCGCCAGACGTAGACGAGGAACTCTTCCAGTTCCGGCAGCAGCAGCTCGACCAGGGGATAGGTGACCTCGGTGCGGGTCATCCCGGGCTCCGGCGGCTCGGTGAGCCCCTCCAGGAAGGAGTCGATCTGCCACTCGGCCAGCCGCGCCGTGGTCTGTCCCGTGGACCGGGCCACCTGGACGGCCATGGGCTCGCTCAGCAGCCCCGCCTCGACGAGACCGGCGAGGCGGCGCAGGGCGAGGACATCGGCCTCGGTGAGGGCCTTGGCCTGGCCGATGTCGGCGAAGCCCATCGCCCGCCAGAAGCGGGAGGCCAGATCCATCGACACCCCGGCGGCCCTGGCCGCCTGGAACGGGGTGTAGCGGCGGTCGGCGCCGAGGATCAGCTGTTCCAGACGGATGGCGAGCGGGTCCTTGGTCGGCTCCACCGTGTGGTCGACCTCGTGGTGCGGCGTCGGGTGGGAGCCGGAGGACTGCTGCCGCCGGCCACCGGCCGCGGCGGGGCCGGTAGGGCCGGTGGGACCAGTGGGGCCGCTGGGGCCGCCGGAAGCAGCGGGACCGCCGGAGCCATCCGGGCCGCCTGGGCCACGGGAACCGCCCGAACCTCCTCCTGGTGTCCCCGAGCCACCAGGGGACCCGGAAGCGCCCGCGCCGGAACCGGAAGTCGTGTCGTCGACGGTCACCGGCCGCCTCCTGCCCGTTCCCTGCGCACTGCCCTGCCGATCTGTCATGCCGTGCCGGTTCGCGCATACCGCGAACCCCCGGCGCGGGCTCAACGATACGGCAGGTGTGCCCTAGCTCACGTCCCGGTGTCCCGTCCGGTTCAGCCGCCCGGGCGCAGGTGGATGATGTCGCCCGCCCCGATGGGGTGATCCTTGCCGTCCGGGGTGGTCACGACGAGCCGCCCGTCGCCGTCGACCGCGACGGCCTCGCCGATGAGCGTCCGGTCGCCGGGCAGCTCGGCACGGACCTTGAGGCCGAGGGTCGAGCAGCCCGCCGCGTACATCTCCTGGAGCCGTGAGGCATGCGGGTCGCCGTTGGCCGCGCGCCACGTCCCGTACCAGTCCTCCAGCGAGCGCAGCAGCGCCCGCAGCAGCGGGTCGCGGTCGGTGGAGATGGCGTCTGCGAGGGCGAGGGAGCCCGCCCCCGGAACGGGGAGCTCGTCCTCACGCAGCGTGACGTTGATGCCGATGCCGATGACCACGCCGTCGTCGCCGACCCGTTCGGCGAGAATGCCACCCGCCTTGCGTTCCTCGCCGCCCACCTTCACCAGCAGGTCGTTCGGCCACTTGAGGGAGAAGTCGGTGCCCGCCGCCCTTGCCAGGCCGGTCGCGGCCGCGACTCCGGTGAGCAGCGGCAGCCAGCCCCAGCGCTGGACGGGCACATCGGGCTTGAGCAGTACGGAGAGGAAGAGCCCGGAGCGCGCGGGCGCGCTCCAGTCGCGGTCGAGGCGGCCACGGCCCGCGGTCTGCTCCTCCGCGACGAGCACGGCGCCCTCGGGGAGCCCGGGGGCCTTGGCGGAGAGGTCGGAGTTGGTGGAGCCGGTCGACTCGACGATGTCGAGCGAGGTCCACAGACCACCCGGGCGCAGGAGGGCGCGGCGCAGTGCGGAAGCGTTGAGCGGGGGCCGGTCGAGATCGGACCAGCGGCCTGGCGATGCGGCGGGAGGCGTCATGCGGCCCAGCTTGGCCTCTCCCGTGCCCCTGATGCGAACCGCGTCCGGCACGGCGCGGCGCCGTGCCGGTGCCGTGGAGGGCGACGCGATGCATGGAGGGCGACGCGGACCACGCTCGCGGACCGCCTCGCTCCGCCTCCGCAAGCACAGGGGGGTGTGGCAAACGCCGCACTGCCGAACCGTATCCGCGCCGATACGCTACGAGTCAGTAGCCAACACCCCGTGACCAGGCAGGGAGCCGCATCGCGATGTCCGAGCCGGCAGAGCCCCAAAAGATCGACATCCACACCACCGCTGGCAAGATCGCGGATTTCCAGCGCCGCATTCATGAGGCGACACACGCAGGCTCCGCGCGCGCGGTGGAGAAGCAGCACGCCAAGGGCAAGCTGACGGCCCGTGAGCGGATCGAACTCCTCCTCGACGAGGGGTCGTTCGTCGAGCTGGACGAGCTCGCACGCCACCGCTCGACCAACTTCGGCCTGGAGAAGACCCGCCCGTACGGAGACGGTGTCGTCACCGGCTACGGCACGGTGGACGGCCGTCCCGTGGCCGTGTTCTCGCAGGACTTCACGGTCTTCGGCGGGGCGCTGGGCGAGGTCTTCGGCCAGAAGATCGTCAAGGTGATGGACTTTGCGCTGAAGACCGGTTGCCCGGTGATCGGGATCAACGACTCCGGCGGCGCCCGCATCCAGGAGGGCGTCATGGCCCTCGGCATGTACGGCGAGATCTTCCGCCGCAACACCCACGCGTCCGGTGTGATCCCGCAGATCTCCCTGGTCGTAGGCCCGTGCGCCGGCGGCGCGGTCTACTCGCCCGCCATCACCGACTTCACGGTGATGGTCGACCAGACCTCGCACATGTTCATCACCGGGCCCGACGTCATCAAGACCGTAACCGGTGAGGACGTCGGCTTCGAGGAGCTGGGCGGCGCCCGTACGCACAACACCACCTCCGGTGTCGCGCACCACATGGCGGGCGACGAGAAGGACGCCATCGAGTACGTCAAGTCCCTGCTGTCGTATCTGCCGTCGAACAACCTGTCCGAGCCGCCGGCCTTCCCCGAGGAGGCTCTCCTCGACATCACCGACGAGGACCGCGAGCTGGACACGCTGATCCCGGACAGCGCCAACCAGCCGTACGACATGCACACCGTGCTCGAGCATGTGCTGGACGACGGCGAATTCCTGGAGACGCAGGCGATGTTCGCGCCGAACATCGTCACGGGCTTCGGCCGGGTCGAGGGCTTCCCGGTCGGCATCGTCGCCAACCAGCCGATGCAGTTCGCCGGCTGTCTCGACATCAACGCGAGCGAGAAGGCCGCACGCTTCGTGCGCACCTGCGACGCCTTCAACATCCCGGTACTGACCTTCGTGGATGTGCCCGGCTTCCTGCCGGGTGTGGACCAGGAGTACAGCGGCATCATCCGGCGCGGCGCCAAGCTGATCTACGCATACGCGGAGGCGACCGTTCCGCTGATCACCGTGATCACGCGGAAGGCCTTCGGCGGCGCGTACGACGTCATGGGCTCCAAGCACCTCGGCGCCGATCTGAACCTCGCCTGGCCGACCGCGCAGATCGCCGTCATGGGCGCCCAGGGCGCGGTGAACATCCTGCACCGCCGCACGATCGCGGCCGCCGGTGACGACGTGGAGGCGGTGCGCGCCCAACTGATCGCGGACTACGAGGACGCGCTCCTCAACCCGTACACCGCGGCCGAGCGCGGCTACATCGACGCGGTGGTCATGCCGTCCGAGACCCGCGCGCAGATCGTCAAGGGTCTGCGTCAGCTCCGGACGAAGCGGGAAAACCTTCCCCCGAAGAAGCACGGCAACATTCCCCTGTAGGCGCCGCCGGAAGGAGCCGCTGTGATCAAGGTCGTACGGGGCAACCCGACCCCTGAGGAGCTGGCCGCCGCACTGGCGGTGGTTCAGGCGCGCGCCGCGGCGACGGCTTCTGCCGCGTCCGGCGCGCCGCAGGTGCCGGAGGAGTGGTCGGATCCGGCACGGATCGCGCGGGCGCGGGCTCTGCGGCCGGGTCCGCGGGCGTGGACCCGCACGTTCTGGCCCGGATAGCGCCTGCGCGTCGGAAGGAACACGGAGGGCCGGACCCCTGGACGGGTCCGGCCCTCCTCCGTACCCGGCCGCCTGACCGCTGTCGGCAGCTCGGCGGCCCTCGGTTTCACCGCACCTCCACCGGTCCGTGACGGAGCCGTGATTTAGTCCTTTCGCACCGGGGAGCCTGAGTACGGATACTCAGGCGTACCGGACACCGCGGCATCACGATCGAAGACATGCTGTGGTCCGACCCCGAGAACGAACCCCCGCAGGAGATGCGGGACATGCAGGCGATGATGCGCCGTGCCGGCATCCTGCTGGCGCTCGCGATGATCGTCGCGATGGTGGTCGTGGGGCTGCACTGAAGGACCCCGGGCCGTTCCCGGAGCCCCTGCTGCGCCGGCCGTCACCCGGTCTCCCGGACCCCGGCAGGCGATGGCGCCTACGATGGCCCGCATGACCGATCAGCCGCGCCGCCGTGTCGTCCTCGCCTCCGCCTCCCCCGCCCGCCGCGGGCTGCTGCGTCAGGCGGGACTGGAGCCCGAGGTGATCGTCAGCGGTGTCGACGAGGACGCCCTGACCGCCCCGACCCCCGCCGAGCTGGCCCTGGTGCTCGCCGAGGCCAAGGCCGTGGCGGTGGCCGGCCGCGACGAGGTCGCGGGGGCACTGGTCATCGGTTGCGACTCCGTTCTGGAGCTCGACGGCGAAGCTCTGGGGAAGCCGGCCGACGCGGAGGAGGCCACCGCCCGCTGGAAGTCCATGCGCGGCCGTGCGGGCGTCCTTCGTACCGGCCACTGTGTGATCGACACCGCGAGCGGCCGTCGCGTCTCCGCGACCGCCTCCACGACGGTGAACTTCGGTGACCCGACGGACGCCGAGATCGCCGCGTACGTCGCGAGCGGCGAACCGCTGCATGTGGCGGGTGCGTTCACGCTGGACGGCCGTTCGGCGCCGTTCGTCGACTCGATCGAGGGCGACTACGGGAATGTGATCGGGCTGTCGACGCCGCTGCTGCGGAGGCTGCTCGGCGAGCTGGGGATCCGGATCACGGATCTCTGGGTCTGAGCTTTCCGCGGCTTCCGGGGCGGGACCCCGCGGGGTCCCGGGGCCGGGATCGCCGGGCGGCGGTTCCCGGGCCGGGACCCACGGGGCAGAGCCTCGCGCGGCTACGCCGGCGACGCGCCGTTCGCCTCAGACGGGGCCGCGTCGGCCGGCGGCGCGACGGCGGGCTCGCTCTTTCCGTACGCCACCAGGCTCAGCACGATCAGCCCCAGCACCACCATCATGAACACGAAGGCGGACCAGCCGACCAGACCGACGGTCAGCGCGCCGAGCACCCCGTGCACCACGGCGCAGATGATGAGCAGGACACGCCCGAAACGGCCCGGCGTACGGTCACGCAGCCCCGCCAACAGCAGGACGATTCCACAAGCGACGAGGTAGACGCCGAAGAAGCCGCCCATCGCCCAGGTGCCGGTCGCCATGACGTCGGGATCCATGCCGTCGAGGGACATGCTCTGGTTGTCCACGACGGTGGCGAGAATGCCGTTGATCGCCACGATTCCCATGGCTTCAAGGAAGAGCACGAGCGCGGCCACCACGGCCACCGGTCTGCGCGCCACGGCGCCCACCCCCTCAGTTCCGAGCATCTGTTACCTGCAGTACGAACGACACCGCGAACGCTACTAACGGGTAAACCTTCGGACAAGGGTCCGGACACGGGCAAAGAATCATTCCGCCATTCGTAGGGACTCCACAAAGAAACGCGTCACGCCGCTAACCGGCTACGCAGAGACCTTGACCACATCCGAAGGCTACGCTGCACAGCAGGGACGCGGCGTACCGTGGTGCCACAAGGGAATTCGCCACACCCGTTGGGCCCGGATAACCCTCCGTGTGGGCAAGGTCACGAGTGGGAACGGGTCGAAAGGACGTGTCGGTAGTCCCTAAACTCAGCATGTTTCAGCGAAGTCTTCGGCGCGGTGACCCGCCCGAGTGCTCCGACCGGGGTGAGCGACCTGGCCGGGGGCGTAGCCGCAGACCGGGGGTGGCATCCCCCCGGACAACACAGCAAGGAGGGAGCCATCGTGCGCAAGGTGCTCATCGCCAACCGAGGCGAGATCGCTGTCCGCGTTGCCCGTGCATGCCGGGACGCCGGGATCGCGAGCGTAGCCGTCTACGCCGACCCGGACCGCGACGCACTGCACGTCCGCGCGGCCGACGAGGCGTTCGCCCTGGGCGGTGACACCCCGGCGGCGAGCTATCTGGACATGGGCAAGGTCCTCCAGGCAGCGGCCGATTCGGGTGCCGACGCGATCCACCCCGGTTACGGCTTCCTCTCCGAGAACGCCGACTTCGCGCAGGCCGTCATCGACGCGGGTCTGACCTGGATCGGTCCGCCGCCGGCCGCGATCCGCGACCTGGGCGACAAGGTGGCCGCCCGTCACATCGCCCAGCGCGCCGGGGCCCCGCTCGTCGCCGGTACGCCCGACCCGGTCTCGGGGGCCGAAGAGGTCGTCACGTTCGCCAAGGAGCACGGGCTTCCGATCGCCATCAAGGCCGCTTTCGGCGGTGGCGGCCGTGGCCTGAAGGTCGCCCGGACCCTGGAAGAGATCCCGGAGCTGTACGACTCCGCCGTCCGTGAGGCGGTCGCCGCCTTCGGTCGCGGCGAGTGCTTCGTCGAGCGGTACCTGGACAAGCCGCGGCACGTGGAGACCCAGTGCCTGGCCGACCAGCACGGGAACGTGGTCGTGGTGTCCACCCGTGACTGCTCGCTCCAGCGCCGTCACCAGAAGCTGGTGGAGGAGGCCCCCGCCCCGTTCCTGACGGGCGAGCAGAACGCGGAGCTGTACCGGGCGTCGAAGGCCATCCTCAAGGAGGCCGGCTATGTCGGCGCCGGCACCGTCGAGTTCCTCGTCGGCACGGACGGCACGATCTCCTTCCTCGAGGTGAACACCCGTCTCCAGGTGGAGCACCCGGTCACAGAAGAGGTCACCGGCATCGACCTCGTACGCGAGATGTTCCGCATCGCCGACGGCGAGGAGCTCGGCTACGACGACCCGTCGCTGCGCGGCCACTCCTTCGAGTTCCGCATCAACGGCGAGGACCCCGGCCGGGGCTTCCTCCCGGCCCCCGGCACGGTGACCACCTTCGCGCCGCCGACCGGCCCGGGCGTCCGGCTGGACGCGGGTGTCGAGTCCGGCTCGGTCATCGGCCCCGCCTGGGACTCGCTGCTCGCCAAGCTGATCGTCACCGGCGCGACGCGTGAGCAGGCGCTGCAGCGCGCGGCGCGTGCGCTCGCGGAGTTCAAGGTCGAGGGCATGGCCACGGCCATCCCGTTCCACCGCGCGGTCGTCGTCGACCCGGCGTTCGCCCCGGCGGACGGGCCGTTCACGGTCCACACCCGCTGGATCGAGACCGAGTTCGTCAACGAGATCAAGCCCTTCGCCGCCCCGGCCGACGTCGAGGTGGAGGACGAGCCGGGCCGCGAGACGGTCGTCGTCGAGGTCGGCGGCAAGCGTCTCGAGGTCTCGCTGCCGTCGTCGCTGGGCATGACGCTCGCGCGCACCGCCGCGGCGGGCGGCGCCAAGCCGAAGCGCCGCGCGGCCAAGAAGTCCGGCCCGGCGGCCTCCGGCGACACCCTCGCGTCCCCGATGCAGGGCACGATCGTCAAGGTCGCGGTCGAGGAAGGCCAGCAGGTCAACGAGGGCGACCTCGTCGTCGTGCTCGAGGCGATGAAGATGGAGCAGCCGCTCAACGCGCACCGCTCCGGCACGATCAAGGGCCTGGCGGCCGAGGTGGGCGCGTCGCTCACCTCGGGCGCGGTGATCTGCGAGATCAAGGACTGACGTCCGGTTCCTCCTCATGTGTGGGCCTGCCGGGTACGCCCGGCAGGCCCACACGTGCGTACGGCATCCTGGTGGGCATGACCACGGGCACGGAGGCAGGCGCGGAAGCCGGCGCGGAAGCCGGCACGGCGCGGCCGATGCGGGCCGACGCCCGCCGCAACTACGAGCGGCTGCTCGTCGAGGCACGTGCCGCGTTCGCGGAGCACGGTACGGATGCGTCGCTCGAGGACATCGCGCGGCGTGCGGGCGTGGGGATCGGAACGCTGTACCGGCACTTCCCCAACCGCCACGCGCTCATGAACGCCGTCTTCCAGGACGCGCTGGCCTCGCTGCTCGAGCGGTCCCGGGAACTGGCGTCGGCGGAGCAGCCGTGCGGGGCGCTCGTGGAATGGCTGCGCGCCATCGTCACCCACGCGGGCGAGTACCGGGGCGTGGCACGGGCGCTGATGTCCGAGTCGCTGTCCCAGTGCAGCGTCCCTCTGCGCCAGGCGGGGGCGCGGCTGCTCGCGCGGGCGCAGGAGGCGGGTGCGGTGCGGGTCGATGTGTCGATCGGCGACCTGATGCAGCTGACGAACGCGATCGCGCTGGCCGCGGAGCAGGACCCGTCGGACCCTGAACTGGCGGACCGCCTGCTGACACTGACACTGCGAGGCCTGAAGGCGTAGTCCCTTCGGGATGGGCCGGTACGGGTCGCTGCGCGGGCTTGGGTGGTTGTCGGGGTTGGCGCTGCCGTGACTGCGGCCGGTGTGTCCGTCCTCAATCGCCAGACGGGCTCGATGCGGGGGCTGTGGGGGGTGGGGCGGGGCCCCTCCGGGCTCGACTCCTCGGGGACGGCGGCGTACCGCCGACCTCGCAGGCAACCAGCAGTTCCGCCGTCCCCTGCGGGGCCGACCCTGCACGGCCCCGCCCCGGCAGCGTTGCCGACTGCACCCCGGAGGGGGCACAGACACGCGACCACGGCGATCGGCCCCCACCCCTGGCCCCGAGGGGGGCCGTGGAGGGGTCGTGTCCGGGACACTAAAGCGTGATTTGTGGCGCGGCGCGGGCGCTGCCCTTTGATGTGCCGGTCAGCGCGCCGTAAATCATGCCGTCCCGGATGCGAGCCCCGGAACGGCCCCCAACGCCCACGACCCGGTACCGGCCGACCCCGACAACCCAGCCCGTCCGGCACTTGAGGACGGACACACCGGCCGCAGTCACGGCACCGCCCACCACGACAACCACACCGGCACCGCGCAGCGGACCCGCACCCGCCAACCCCGACAACCACACCGGCACCGCGCAGCGACCGCACCGGCCAACCACGACAACCACACCCGAACCGCCCGCGCACGCGACCCGTCAGCGACGGCGGAGGTCCGCCACCCGCGCCCGTTCCGGCTGGTCCGCCGCGAGGGCCGCCGCCGCGCGGAGGCCCGGCCCCGGGTGGGTGCGGCGCTGGCCCGGGAGGGGGACCTCACGGCGAGGGCGGGCGCTCTCGCCACCGCCGCCGCCCGCAACCGCGACCTGGACGCCCTGATCCGCGAGGGCCTGCAGCTCCGTCGCCGCGCGGTCGTCGTGCGGGGGCGGCTCGTCCGTCACCAGACGGGTGATGACATCCGTCGGCACCGTCTGGAACATGGTGTCCGTACCCAGCTTGGTGTGGTCCGCGAGGACCACCACCTCCGCCGCGGCCTGGACCAGCGCCCGGTCCACGCTGGCGGACAGCATGTTGGACGTGGACAGACCACGCTCGGCCGTGAGACCGCTTCCCGAGAGGAAGGCCCGGGAGACACGCAGCCCTTGCAGGGACTGCTCCGCCCCGCTGCCGACCAGCGCATAGTTCGAGCCACGCAGCGTGCCGCCGGTCATGACGACCTCGACACGGTTCGCATGCGCCAGCGCCTGTGCGACCAGCAGCGAGTTGGTCACCACGGTCAGCCCCGGGACACGCGCGAGCCGGCGCGCCAGCTCCTGCGTGGTCGTCCCCGCGCCGACCACGATGGCCTCGCCTTCTTCGACCAGAGCCGCGGCGGCGTCGGCGATGGCCGTCTTCTCCGCGGTCGCGAGATGGGATTTCTGCGGGAAGCCGGACTCTCGCGTGAATCCGCCCGGCAGTACCGCACCGCCGTGCCGGCGGTCGAGGAGTCCTTCTGCCTCCAGTGCCCGCACGTCGCGCCGTACGGTCACTTCGGAGGTCTGGACGACGCGGGCGAGCTCACGGAGCGAAACAGCTCCGTTGGCGCGCACCATTTCGAGAATCAACTGACGACGTTCTGCAGCGAACACGAAACTGACAGTAACCCCAGCGGCCGATACTTTTCAGCGCTTTGCGCCGAATTGGCGAAGTTGCGCACGGCCCGGGTCGAAACGTGGTATGGCGGACGTTCAGGAACGTCCCGCTTGGCGGCGATTGCCCCGCGTTACGCCCCGCCCGCCGTCTTCCGCGTGTGCAGTTGCCGCGCGACCTCCGCGATCGAGCCCGACAACGAGGGGTACACGGTGAAAGCGTTTGCGATCTGTTCCACCGTCAGATTGTTGTCGACCGCGATCGAGATGGGGTGGATCAGTTCCGATGCGCGCGGGGCGACGACCACACCACCGACGACGATTCCGGTGCCGGGGCGGCAGAAGATCTTGACGAAGCCGTCCCGGATGCCCTGCATCTTCGCGCGCGGGTTGCGCAGCAGCGGGAGCTTGACGCCGCGGGCGTCGATGACCCCGCCGTCGACGTCCGCCTGGGTGTAGCCGACGGTCGCGATCTCGGGGTCGGTGAAGACGTTCGAGGAGACCGTCTTGAGGTCCAGCGGGGCCACCGCGTCGCCCAGGAAGTGGTACATCGCGATCCGGCCCTGCATGGCCGCGACCGAGGCCAGGGCGAAGACGCCGGTGACGTCTCCGGCCGCGTACACGCCGGGCGCCGAGGTGCGGGAGACCTTGTCGGTCCAGATGTGGCCGGACTCGGTGAGGCGCACCCCGGCCTCGTCCAGGCCCATCCCCGCGGAGTTGGGGATCGCGCCGACGGCCATGAGGCAGTGCGTACCGGAGATGACCCGTCCGTCCGAGAGGGTCACCTCGACCCGGTCGCCGACACGCTTGGCGGACTGGGCGCGGGAGCGGGCCATGACGTTCATGCCCCGACGGCGGAAAACGTCCTCGAGAACGGCGGCGGCGTCCGGGTCCTCACCCGGCAGCACGCGGTCCCGCGAGGAGACGAGGGTGACCCGGGAGCCCAGCGCCTGGTACGCACCGGCGAACTCGGCGCCGGTGACACCGGAACCGACCACGATCAGCTCTTCGGGGAGCTCGTCCAGGTCGTAGACCTGGGTCCAGTTCAGGATGCGCTCGCCGTCGGGCAGGGCGTCGGGAATCTCGCGCGGGTGACCGCCGGTGGCGATCAGTACGGCGTCGGCGGTGAGGGTCTCCTCGGTGCCGTCGGCCGCGGTGACGACCACCTTGCGGGAGCCGTCCGTGGCCTGGCGGCCGTCGAGCCGGCCGCGACCGCGCATGACACGGGCTCCCGCACGGGTGACCGAGGCGGTGATGTCGTGGGACTGGGCGAGCGCGAGCCGCTTGACCCGTCGGTTGACCTTGCCCAGGTCCACGCCGACGATCCGGGCGGCCTGCTCGATGTGCGGGGTGTCGTCCGCGACGATGATGCCGAGCTCCTCGTGAGAGGAGTCGAAGTTGGTCATCACCTCGGCGGTGGCGATCAGGGTCTTCGAGGGTACGCAGTCGGTGAGTACGGAGGCTCCGCCGAGGCCGTCGCAGTCGACGACGGTCACCTCCGCGCCGAGCTGGGCCGCCACCAGGGCCGCCTCGTATCCGCCGGGTCCGCCACCGATGATCACGATCCGGGTCACTGGGGTTACGCCTCGCGCTCTCGCTCTGCCGGTTGGTCCGTCGCAACCCATTGTCCCGCACGCCTCAAGGTGCTTCGCGCCGGGGCCCGGCCGCCGGTCCGCGGCACCGGTACCGCGAGCGCCGGGCACCGGGCGGGCGAGCGCCGCGTGCCCGGTGAGGGCCATCGGGACGAGCGGTCACGGCTCCCCCTCCCGTACCCTCGATCTCATGTCGCTCTACGCCGCGTACGCCGGCAACCTCGACGCGCGGCTGATGACCCGCCGCGCCCCGCACTCCCCGCTGCGCGGCACGGGCTGGCTCAACGGCTGGCGGCTGACGTTCGGCGGCGAGCAGATGGGCTGGGAGGGATCACTGGCCACGATCGCGGAGGCGCCACGTTCCCAGGTCTTCGTCGCGCTGTACGACATCGCGCCGCTGGACGAGGACTCCATGGACCGCTGGGAAGGCGTCGGTCTCGACATATACCGGCGCATGCGGGTACGGGTGCACACGCTGGACGGCGAGGAGCCGGCCTGGGTGTACGTCCTGAACGGGTACGAGGGCGGACTGCCCTCCGCGCGCTACCTGGGCGAGATCGCGGACGCGGCCGAGTCGGCGGGTGCACCGCACGACTATGTGATGGAGCTGCGCAAGCGCCCCTGCTGACGGCAGCCGGGCCGGTCCTTGTGCATTACGACAAGGAACGGATTCCAGACTAGTGAGCATCGTCATCTACGCGCGTAGGGATTCACGGGCTAGGCTTTCCCCGTGAACGTTTCTGTTACCCCGGATCCCCACGCCGCCGCCTCCGACGCCGCTGAACGCCTGCGCGAGCTCACCGGCGCCGAGACCCACGACGTCGCCCTGGTGATGGGCTCCGGCTGGGCGCCGGCCGTCGACGCCCTCGGCGCTCCCGAGGCCGAATTCCCGGTCACCGAGCTGCCGGGCTTTCCCCCGCCCGCCGTCGAAGGACACGGCGGCAAGGTCCGCTCGTACAAGATCGGCGACAAGCGTGCGCTGGTCTTCCTGGGCCGTACGCACTACTACGAGGGCCGTGGCGTCGCCGCCGTAGCCCACGGTGTGCGCACCGCGGTCGCCGCGGGCTGCAAGACCATCGTCCTGACCAACGGCTGCGGCGGTCTGCGCGAAGGCATGCGCCCCGGGCAGCCCGTGCTGATCAGCGACCACATCAATCTGACGGCCGCGTCGCCGATCGTCGGCGCGAACTTCGTGGACCTGACCGACCTGTACTCGCCGCGGCTGCGGACGCTGTGCAAGGAGATCGACGCGTCGCTGGAGGAGGGCGTGTACGTCCAGTTCCCCGGCCCGCACTACGAGACTCCGGCCGAGATCAACATGGTCCGGGTGATGGGCGGCGACCTCGTCGGCATGTCCACGGTCCTCGAGGCGATCGCTGCGCGTGAGGCGGGCGCCGAGGTGCTGGGCATCTCCCTGGTCACGAACCTGGCGGCGGGCCTGTCGGGCGAGCCCCTCAACCACGAGGAGGTCCTGCAGGCGGGACGCGACTCGGCGTCCCGGATGGGCGAGCTGCTGACGCAGGTGCTGGCGCGGCTGTAGTCGTCACCGTGCGGGTCCGCTGCGCGGCGCTGCGCGGTGCGGGTGCGGGGTGTGGTTGTCGTGGTTGGCCGATGCCGTGTTGTTGGCCGGTGTGTCCGTCCTCAAGTGCCGGACGGGCTGGGTTGTCGGGGTCGGCCGGTACCGGGTGGTGGGCGTTGGGGGCCGTTCCGGGGCTCGCATCCGGGACGGCATGATTTACGGCGCGCTGACCAGCACCTCAAAGGGCAGCGCCTGCGCCGCGCCACAAATCACGCTTTAGTGTCCCGGACACGACCCCTCCACGGCCCCCCTCGTGGCCAGGGGTGGGTGGCCGATCGCCGTGTGTCGGGTGAACCATCCACCGGGCGGCAGTCGGGAACGCGCCCAGGGGCGGGGCCGTGCAGGGTCGGCCCGGCAGCCTGTGAGGTGGGTGGTACGCCGCCGGCCCCGAGGAGTCGAGCCCGGAGGGGCCCCGCCCCACCACCCACCAACAGCCCGTTGGGGGTCTGGGGGAGATTGAGGACGGACACCCCGGCCGCAGTCACGGCTCCGTCAACACCGACAACCACACACGACCGAGAGGCACATCACCGTGGCGCAGGACCTGATCGCACAGGCCCGGGCTTGGCTGGCAGAGGACCCCGATGCGGAGACCCGGGACGAGCTCGCCGGGCTCGTCGAGGCTCAGGACACGGCGGAACTGGAGGCACGGTTCGCCGGGACGCTGCAGTTCGGGACGGCCGGGCTGCGCGGCGAGCTCGGGGCCGGACCGATGCGGATGAACCGCGTCGTGGTCATTCGCGCCGCCGCGGGACTCGCCGGTTACCTCAAGGACCAGGGCCACACCGACGGCCTCGTCGTCATCGGCTACGACGCCCGCTACAAGTCCGCCGACTTCGCCCGCGACACCGCGGCCGTGATGACCGGCGCCGGGCTGCGCGCCGTCCTGCTGCCTCGGCCCCTGCCGACCCCCGTGCTCGCCTTCGCGATCAGACATCTGGGCGCCGTCGCCGGTGTCGAGGTGACCGCCAGCCACAACCCGCCGCGCGACAACGGCTACAAGGTGTACCTGGGCGACGGCTCGCAGATCGTTCCCCCGGCCGACGCAGAGATCGCCGCCCGGATCGAGGCCGTCGGCAGTCTCCACGACGTGCCCCGCCCCGAGGCGGGCTGGGACACGCTCGGCAACGAGGTCCTGGACGCGTATCTGGAGCGCACGGACGCGGTCCTGAGCGAGGGTTCCCCCCGCACCGCGCGGGTCGTCTACACGGCCATGCACGGCGTCGGCAAGGACGTGGTGCTGGCCGCGTGGGAGCGTGCCGGGTTCCCGGCGCCGGTGCTCGTCGCGGAGCAGGCCGAGCCGGACCCCGCGTTCCCGACCGTCGCCTTCCCCAACCCTGAGGAGCCGGGCGCGATGGACCTCGCCTTCGCGAAGGCGAGGGAGGCCCGGCCGGACATCGTCATCGCCAACGACCCGGACGCCGACCGGTGTGCCGTGGCCGTCCCCGACGACGGTGCGGACGGGGGGTGGCGGATGCTCAGGGGCGACGAGGTCGGCGCGCTGCTCGCCGCTCATCTCGTCCGCAAGGGCGCGCGCGGCACGTTCGCGGAGTCGATCGTGTCGTCGTCGCTGCTCCGCCGGATCGCGGAGGCGGCCGGCCTCGGTTACCAGGAGACGCTGACCGGCTTCAAGTGGATCGCCCGCGTCGAGGGTCTGCGGTACGGCTACGAGGAGGCGCTCGGCTACTGCGTCGACCCGGAAGGCGTCCGTGACAAGGACGGCATCACGGCGGCGCTGCTCGTCGCCGAGCTGACCTCGGAGCTCAAGGAGCAGGGCCGTACGCTCCTGGACCTGCTGGACGACCTCGCGGTCGAGCACGGCCTGCACGCCACCGACCAGCTGTCGGTGCGCGTGAAGGACCTCGGCATCATCGCGGACGCGATGCGCCGGCTGCGCGAGCGGCCGCCTGTGACGCTGGCCGGACTCCAGGTCGTCTCGGCGGAGGATCTGGCGAAGGGCACCGCGGAGCTGCCTCCGACGGACGGTCTGCGGTACTGCCTCGAGGGCGAGTTCGACGCCCGCGTCATCGTGCGCCCGAGCGGCACGGAGCCGAAGCTCAAGTGCTACCTGGAGGTCGTGGTCCCGGTCACCGACGCGAGCGAGCTCGCGGGCGCGCGGGCGCGCGCCGTGGAGATCCTCGCGGCGGTCAAGCACGATCTCGCGCAGGCCGCCGGAATCTGACGGCACGGCTCCGGCTCCGGGGCGGCAGCCCCCGTACGGGTGAAACACCTACGGCAGCTGACCCAGCGGCCCGTGCCCGTCAGTGGTCCGCGGGCGAAGGTGACCCCGGTACCGCCCGCCGAGTCACCGGAGCAGCCGTGCCCCCGACCGCAACACATGCCACCGTTCCCGCCTCCCGTCGGCCGCCGGCCACGGGGGGCGGTGGCGTGCGGGGTGGGGAGAGCCGCTTGCTCCGGGCGCTGCGAAGGGCGGCGCCCGCGCTGCTCGGATACGTCACGGTGCGGCTGTTCGGGCTGCTCGTGCTGGCCCGATGGGCGCACGTCCAGGGCCGCGGCGTCTGGCCGACGCTCGCCACGTCATGGGACTCCCGCTGGTACCTGAGCATCGCCGGCCACGGGTACGAGCGGGAGCTCGGCACCGCCATGGATTCCAACAACCTGGCGTTCTTCCCGCTCTATCCGGCGCTGGTGAGGGCCGTCGCGGCGGTGACGCCGGGGACCCGTGCCTCCGTGGCGCTCGCGATCGCCGTGGTGTCGTCGCTGGTCGCCGCATGGGGGATCTTCTCGGTCGGCGACCGGCTGCACGGGCGGCGCACCGGGACCGTGCTCGCCGTGCTGTGGGGGGCGACGCCGGTCGCGGTCGTCCAGTGGATGGGCTACACGGAATCCCTGTTCACGGCGTTCACGGCATGGACCCTGTACGCGGCGCTCGGGAGCCGATGGCTGTGGGCCGGTTCGCTGGCGACACTGGCCGGGCTGACCCGGCCGACGGGGATCGCCGTCGCCGCGGCCGTGACCGTCGCCGGGCTGCTCGCCTGCGTGCGGGCCCGGGACCGGCGGGCGCTCGTGGGGGCTCTGATCGCGCCGCTCGGCTGGTGGGGGTTCGTCGCCTGGGTGGGGCAGCGGGTCGGGCGGCGGGACGGCTACTTCGCCGTGCAGAAGCTGTGGCGCAACGAGTGGGACGGCGGTCGCAGGACGTTGTGGGAGCTGCGCCGGCATCTCGCCTACGACGCGACCCCCACGCTGTTCCTGGTGGTGGTCTCGGTCGTACTGGTGCTGTCGGCGGCTCTGTACGTGCTCTGTGTGGCGGACCGCCAGCCGCTGGTCCTGCTCGTCTTCACGGGTGTGCTGCTGCTCGTCGTGCTCGGCAGCGGCGGTGTCTTCTTCCCGCGTGCCCGTTTCCTCGTACCCGCGTTCCCGCTGTTGCTGCCGGTCGCGGTGGCGGTGGCGCGGGCGCGGTGTGCGGCGGCCGTCCTGGTGCTGGGCGGGGCGGCGCTGTCGTCGGCCTGGCTCGGCGCGTATCTGCTGCTGGTGTGGACCGGGCCGCCATGAGGGCCGTGCGCCGGCTCAGCCGACGGCCAGCAGCACCACGAGGAGGATCGCGCCCACGACCGCGGGTCCGGCGATCTCGTACGCCCAGCGCACCTGCGACTCGCCCTGGGCACCGGGACGGGAGGCACTGCGTTCGGCCGTCTCCCGCAGATCGGCGACGGTCCGGTCGGCGGGCGCCAGCCGGGCGGTGGAGTCGGTGACGTCCGCGATCACGGAGGTACGGCCGTGGGGGTCGTCCTGTGAGGCCACCATCTGTCGTCGAGCGGCGCGCTTGCGCTGACGCAGCGAGACGGGAATCGCCCACATCTGGTACTTGGTGCCCTCCTGCGTGACGATCTCGCTGGAGTAGCCGGCCCGCACGTCCGCGACCGCGCCCCAGGGGAGCGTGATGGTGCGGAACGGGTTCCTGATCCGGATGCGGTCGTCGTTGACGTACACGGCGGGCCGCAGGGTGAAGGCGACGATCAGCGGCACCACCAGGAGCAGTCCCGCGAGTCCCAGCCATGGCGCGCGGCCCTCGCCCCGTACCATCGCGTCCCCGGCGATCCAGGCGACCAGAGCGAGCATCAGCACGCCGGCCGCCATCGCGGGAGCAGACCGGTGGACACGGTCGGCGTACGTCGGCTCTGCGTCCGGCTGCTCGGGGCCCTGGCCCGGGCTGGGGGTCGTCATGCTCCCGATTCTGCCTCACGCGCCTCAGGGGGCGAGATCGGCGTACAGGATGATGCCGTCCGGCCGGTGGCCGCCGGTTCCCCGCCGCAGGTGATGAGCCGCAGCCCGGGGCGGTCCGTGTCGCCGTGGACCTTCCGCGCCGGGAAGACCTTCCTGCCCACGCACCGGTTCACGGAGGCGGAGACGGCGGTGGTACCGTCCGCTCGCACGACGCTGATCCCGTCTCCCACCCGCGCTTCGGCTACATCCCTCAGGGCGGCCGGTCGCGAAGTGCCCGAGGACGGCCGGCCCCCTCTCACCGGGCGTGACGGCCACGTCGTACCGGCCGATGCGGTCCGCGTCTGCGGTGGAAAGGACCTCGGCGACGTCGTGTGACAGCTATCACGAGCAGATGTTCCCACCTGCTATTTCCCTCCGCGATCCATCGCGGGGGTGTACAGGTCGCTACGCGCGTAGATATGCTCCCCTGGTGACCATGCCCACCATTGCACCTGCATTCGCTGACGTGACCTCGTCCGACAGCGCACTGCGCCGCTTCCTGCACGGGCTGCCCGGGGTCGACACCGTCGGCCTGGAAGCGCGCGCCGCGTCTCTCGGCACCCGCTCGATCAAGACGACGGCCAAGGCGTACGCCATCGACCTGGCCATCTCGATGATCGACCTGACGACGCTGGAAGGCGCGGACACCCCGGGCAAGGTCCGGGCGCTCGCCGCCAAGGCCGTCCACCCTGATCCGACCGACCGTACGGCCCCGAAGACGGCCGCCGTCTGCGTCTACCCGGACATGGTGGCCACCGCCAAGGCCGCCCTGGGCGGTGCGGACGTCAAGGTCGCCTCCGTCGCCACCGCGTTCCCGGCCGGCCGCGCCGCGCTCGACGTGAAGCTCGCGGACACCCGTGACGCCGTCGCCGCCGGGGCCGACGAGATCGACATGGTGATCGACCGCGGCGCCTTCCTCGCGGGCAAGTACATGAAGGTCTACGAGGAGATCCTGGCCGTGAGGGAGGCCTCAGGGGCCGCCCGGCTGAAGGTCATCTTCGAGACCGGCGAGCTCTCCACGTACGACAACATCCGCCGCGCCTCCTGGCTCGGCATGATGGCCGGTGCCGACTTCATCAAGACGTCGACCGGCAAGGTCGCGGTCAACGCGACCCCGGCGAACACCCTGCTCATGCTCGAGGCCGTCCGCGACTTCCGGGCGCAGACCGGGGTCCAGGTGGGCGTGAAGCCCGCCGGCGGCATCCGCACCAGCAAAGACGCGATCAAGTTCCTGGTGCTGGTCAACGAGACCGCCGGTGCGGACTGGCTGGACAACCACTGGTTCCGCTTCGGCGCGTCCAGCCTGCTGAACGACCTGCTGATGCAGCGCCAGAAGCTGGCGACCGGCCGTTACTCCGGCCCCGATTACGTGACGGTGGACTGATCATCATGGCCTTTGAATACGCACCCGCACCCGAGTCGCGGTCGGTCGTCGACATCGCCCCGTCGTACGGCCTGTTCATCGACGGTGAGTTCACCGACGCCGCCGACGGCAAGGTCTTCAAGACGGTCTCCCCCTCCACCGAGGAAGTCCTCTCCGAGGTCGCCCAGGCGGGCGCCGAGGACGTCGACCGTGCCGTGAAGGCCGCGCGCAAGGCGTTCGAGAAGTGGTCCGCGCTGCCGGGCTCCGAGCGTGCCAAGTACCTCTTCCGTATCGCCAGGATCATCCAGGAGCGCTCGCGCGAGCTGGCCGTCCTGGAGACCCTCGACAACGGAAAGCCGATCAAGGAGACCCGCGACGCGGACCTCCCGCTGGTCGCCGCGCACTTCTTCTACTACGCGGGCTGGGCGGACAAGCTCGACCACGCGGGCTACGGCCCGAACCCGCGGCCGCTCGGCGTCGCCGGCCAGGTCATCCCCTGGAACTTCCCGCTGCTGATGCTGGCCTGGAAGATCGCCCCGGCGCTGGCCACCGGTAACACGGTGGTGCTGAAGCCCGCAGAGACCACGCCTCTGTCGGCGCTCTTCTTCGCGGACATCTGCCGCCAGGCCGGGCTGCCGAAGGGCGTCGTCAACATCCTTCCCGGCTACGGCGACACGGGCGCCGCGCTCGTCGCGCACCCGGACGTCAACAAGGTGGCCTTCACCGGTTCCACCGCTGTCGGCAAGGCGATCGCGCGCGAGATCGCCGGCACGGACAAGAAGGTCACCCTGGAGCTGGGCGGCAAGGGCGCCAACATCGTCTTCGACGACGCCCCCATCGACCAGGCCGTCGAGGGCATCGTCGGCGGCATCTTCTTCAACCAGGGCCAGGTCTGCTGCGCGGGCTCGCGTCTGCTGGTCCAGGAGTCGATCCAGGACGAGCTGCTGGACTCGCTCAAGCGCCGGCTTTCCACGCTGCGCCTCGGTGACCCGCTGGACAAGAACACCGACATCGGCGCGATCAACTCGGCCGAGCAGCTGGCCCGGATCACGGCCCTCGCCGAGACCGGCGAGGCCGAGGGCGCCGAGCGCTGGTCCGCGCCGTGCGAGCTGCCGTCCTCCGGCTACTGGTTCGCTCCGACGCTCTTCACGAACGTCACGCAGGCGCACACCGTCGCCCGCGACGAGATCTTCGGCCCGGTGCTGTCGGTCCTGTCGTTCCGCACCCCGGACGAGGCCGTCGCCAAGGCCAACAACAGCCAGTACGGCCTGTCGGCCGGCATCTGGACGGAGAAGGGCTCCCGCATCCTCGCGGTCGCGAACAAGCTCCGCGCAGGTGTCGTGTGGGCCAACACCTTCAACAAGTTCGACCCGACCTCGCCCTTCGGCGGCTACAAGGAATCGGGCTTCGGCCGCGAGGGCGGCCGCCACGGTCTGGAGGCCTACCTCGATGTCTGAGTCGACGGCACGACTGAGTGTCTTCAAGACCTACAAGCTGTTCGTCGGGGGCAAGTTCCCCCGGAGCGAGAGCGGACGGGTGTACGAGGTGACCGACTCGAAGGGCAAGTGGTTGGCCAACGCCCCGCTGTCGTCCCGCAAGGACGCCCGTGACGCCGTCGTCGCGGCGCGCAAGGCGTTCGGCGCCTGGTCGGGCGCGACGGCGTACAACCGGGGCCAGATCCTCTACCGCATCGCCGAGATGCTGGAGGGCCGCCGCGAGCAGTTCACGCGCGAAGTGGCCGACGCCGAGGGCCTTTCGAAGTCCAAGGCGGCCGCGGTCGTGGACGCCGCGATCGACCGCTGGGTCTGGTACGCGGGCTGGACGGACAAGATCGGCCAGATCGTGGGCGGGGCGAACCCGGTCGCGGGCCCGTTCTTCAACCTGTCCACCCCGGAGCCGACCGGCGTGGTCACGGTCCTGGCCCCCCAGGAGTCCTCGTTCCTGGGCCTGGTGTCGGTGGTCGCCCCGGCGATCGCCACCGGCAACACGGTCGTGGTGATCGCTTCAGAGAACGCCCCGCTCCCCGCCCTGTCCCTGGGCGAGGTGCTGGCCACGTCCGACCTCCCCGGCGGCGTCGTCAACGTCCTCTCCGGCCGCACGGCCGAGATCGCGACTCCCCTCGCCGCGCACCAGGACGTCAACGCGATCGACCTGACAGGCGCGGACGAGCAGTTGGCGAAGGAGCTGGAGGTCGCAGCCGCGGACAACCTCAAGCGGGTGCTGCGCCCCCGCGCCGAGGACTGGTCGGCCGACCCGGGCACGAAGCGGATGACCGCCCTCCTGGAGACGAAGACCGTCTGGCACCCGACGGGTTCGCTGGGCGCGTCCGGCTCGGCGTACTGACGTACCGACGAACTGACGTACCTGCCTGCCGACACATGGCGACGGGCCCGCGGGAAGTCCCCCGCGGGCCCGTCGTCGTGTGCGGAAGTCGCTCAGCCCGGGGTGATGCCGCCCAGCAGCGGACCGGCGACCGGCACGTCGTCGACGCCCCCCAGCGAACCGGTGAGCTCCCGGGAGTTGACGGGCCTGAAGTCGGCGACCTGGGTACCGACGCCATTGTCGAGCGGGTCCACACCCGTGTTCGCGAGCGGGTTGAGCGGCACGTGTTCGACGGGACCGCTCATGTGCCCGGCGGTGCCGTCCAGTGCGTGCAGGGCCGCCGCGGGATCGAGGTCGCCGACCTGAGCGGCCTGGGCCGAGCCGGCACCGGCGCCGAGCGCCGCGCCCACCGCGGTGACCGCGAGTCCGGCGGCCCTGAGCAATGTGTGTCGTGCCATGGGAATCCTGCCTCGAGAAGTAACGGGACGAGCACGCAGCGTAGTTCCGATGTGATGCTCGATACCAACAGGACCTCCCGGGGGTCCCTCGCGGGAGTCAATGCCTCACACTGGTGTCCCGTGAGTTCCCAACCCCTTCCGACGCGCGTCGTCCTGCTCTCCGGGCCCTCCGGCTCAGGAAAGTCGTCCCTCGCCGCGCGCTCCGGCCTCCCGGTGCTGCGCCTCGACGACTTCTACAAGGAAGGGGACGACCCCACGCTGCCGCTGGTCATGGGCAGCACGGACATCGACTGGGACTCCCCGGACTCCTGGGACGCGGACGCGGCGGTCGCCGCGGTCGTGGCGCTGTGCCGTACGGGACGTACCACCGTCCCCCTCTACGACATCGCCACCAGCTCGCGCGCGGGCCGGGAGACCCTCGACATCGCGCGCACGCCGCTGTTCGTCGCCGAGGGCATCTTCGCCGCGGACATCGTGAGCCGCTGCCAGGAACTCGGCGTGCTCGCCGACGCGCTGTGCCTGCGCGGGCGTCCCTCGACGACCTTCCGCCGCCGGCTGCTGCGCGATCTGCGCGAGGGCCGCAAGTCCGTACCGTTCCTCGTCCGCCGCGGCTGGCGGCTGATGCGCGCGGAACGCGGCATCGTCGCCCGCCAGTCCGCGCTCGGCGCGTACCCCTGCGGCAAGGAGGAGGCCCTCGGCCGCCTGGCCGCCGCGGCTGCGGGCCGCTGCCGCCGCTCCCCCGCTCCGACGCCGACTCCGGAGCCCGCGTAGGCCCTTGAGGCGCGGCCGGCCCGCTGCGCGGTGTGCCCGGTACGAACGGGTGCGGGGCCCGTGTGGCCTCCGGAGCACAGGTGTGGCGACCGGTACCGCGGCGGCGTCCGGTGCGTCCGTCCTCACGCTCCCCCAGCCCGTCCGGGGAACCCCCGACGGGCTGGGTCGCCGGGCGTCGGGCGGTCTCGGCCGGAGACCGGGTTTCCGAGGACGGACACGCCGGCCCCGGCCCGGTACCGGGCACACCGTGCGTCCCCGCGCCGCCCGGCGCGCCCGCGGTGACCGGCCGGCACATTGCGCCTGTCCTGGAAGCACCGGCTCCCCGGGTGCCCCCACGGGCCTGGGCCGACGAGCTCCTGGCGCCGCCCGCACCGATACCCCGAACGCGTACGGGGCCGCCCCGGACCCTTCGGTCCTGGCCGGCCCCGTGCGTTTCACCGCAGCGTCGAGAAGATCCCCCGTGATCCCCTCGACTCCCCCGTGCTTCCCCCGTGTTCCCCCGTACCGCCTTCAGGCCACCAGCTCGCCGAAGGACTCTTCCTCGTCACGGCCGAAGCTGAGGACCTCGTCCTCGCGCAGCCGGCGGAGCGACCGCCAGATGCTCGACTTCACCGTGCCGACACTGATGCCCAGGATGTCCGCGATCTCCGGGTCGGTGCGGCCCTCGTAGTAGCGCAGCACCAGCATGGTGCGCTGTGTCTCCGGCAGGCGGGCCAGGGCCTGCCAGAGGACCGCCCGCAGTTCCGTGCCGCGCATCGCGTCCGTGTCGCCCGCCGTCTCCGGGAGCTCCTCGGTCGGGTACTCGTTCAGCTTGCGGCGGCGCCACGCGCTGATGTGCAGATTGGTCATGGTCCGGCGCAGATAGCCGCCGACCGCGGCCTTGTCGCTGATGCGGTCCCAGGCCCGGTACGTCGAGAAGAGCGCGCTCTGCAGCAGGTCCTCCGCCTCGAACCGGTCACCGGTCAGGTGGTACGCGGTCGCGTACAGGGAGGCGCGGCGCTCCTGGACGTAGGCGGTGAACTCCGCCTCCGACAGGCTGCTGCTCCGCTCCCCCTGAGCCTCCCCGTACGCGCTTCCCCCGTTGCCCCCCACACCCTCGCTGTTCGCATCGACGACTGTCATGTACGCAGGAGCCGACGCCGAAGGCTTGTACTGGCGTCCGGCGCCACGAACGCACCCCCGCCCGTTCGCGGCGCCGGACTTCTCCGTGCTCCTCACGACGTCGTGCAGACGCGTGACAACTGCGCTTGAGGTGGTGCTGTGCAGTGCGTTCATCTCGCGCCCCCCGTCGGTTGGAGTCTGCTTGCCTGCCGTCTTCGGCTGTGGGGAAAAGACTGCCCGGGCACCTTCACGCCGGTGTCCGCCGACTGTCACAGGGCTGTCACAGGGGGCGCGTGTACTGTCCACGGGCATGTGAGCGCTCCCCACCTGTCGAACTCCGCCTCCCCCATGGGCCAGAATGACCTCCGTGCCTTTCCTGTTGCTGATCGAGGACGACGACGCCATCCGCACGGCCCTCGAACTCTCGCTGTCACGCCAGGGCCACCGTGTGGCCACCGCGGCGACGGGAGAGGACGGCCTGAAACTGCTGCGTGAGCAGCGGCCGGATCTGATCGTGCTGGACGTGATGCTGCCCGGCATCGACGGTTTCGAGGTGTGCCGGCGGATCAGGCGCACCGACCAGCTGCCGATCATCCTGCTGACCGCGCGCAGCGACGACATCGACGTCGTGGTCGGACTGGAGTCCGGAGCCGACGACTATGTGGTCAAGCCGGTGCAGGGCCGCGTCCTGGACGCACGCATCCGGGCCGTACTGCGGCGCGGTGAGCGCGAGTCCACGGACTCGGCGACGTTCGGCTCGCTGGTGATCGACCGCTCCGCGATGACGGTCACCAAGAACGGCGAGGATCTGCAGCTCACTCCGACCGAGCTGCGTCTCCTGCTGGAGCTGAGCCGCCGCCCCGGCCAGGCGCTGTCACGCCAGCAGCTGCTCCGTCTCGTCTGGGAGCACGACTACCTGGGCGACTCGCGCCTGGTGGACGCGTGTGTGCAGCGGCTGCGGGCGAAGGTGGAGGACGTGCCGTCCTCGCCGACCCTGATCCGTACGGTGCGGGGCGTGGGATACCGGCTGGACGCCCCACAATGAGCGACGCACGCGCGGCCACCGGGCCGCAGCCGACCACGATGCCGGCACCTCTGCGCCGCGCGGGCGGAGAAGCGAAGGAAACGGCACAGTGAGCGACGCACGCGCGGCCACCGGGCCGCAGCCGACCACGATGCCGGCACCTCTGCGCCGCCTCCGTGGCGACGTACGCGGGACGGCGCGGTGACGGAAGCGGAGAAGAAGGGTGCCGCGAAGAGAGCGATACTCGCGGGACTCGGGTGGACCAGTCTGCGGCTGCGGCTCGTCGTCGTCTTCGGTCTGGTCGCGCTGACGGCCGCCGTGTCCGCGTCGGGAATCGCGTACTGGCTCAACCGTGAGGCCGTACTGACGCGTACGCAGGACGCGGCACTGGGCGACTTCCGGCAGCAGATGCAGAACCGGGCCGCGTCGCTGCCCCCGCGACCGACGCAGAACGAGCTCCAGACGACCGCCGAGCAGATGGCGGGCGGCGACTCCGGGTACAGCGTGGTGCTGCTGGGCGAGCGCGACGAGGGCAAGCCGATCGTCGGTGCGTCCGACCCGGACGTGTTCACCCTGGACGACGTCCCGAGGTCACTGCGGGACGCCGTCAACGAGAAGCAGGCGGTCACCGCCGGCAACGAGTACCCGTACCACCTGTTCTGGCTGCGGACGCAGCGCGGCAACACGCCCTATCTGGTGGGTGGTACGAGGATCACCGGCGGCGGCCCGACCGGCTATCTGTTCAAGTCGCTCGAGCAGGAACGGGCCGACCTGAACTCGCTCGCCTGGTCGCTGGGCATCGCCACCGCCCTCGCGCTGGTCGGCTCCGCGCTGATCGCGCAGGCCGCGGCGACGACCGTGCTGCGGCCCGTGCGGCGCCTCGGCGAGGCGGCCAAGCAGCTCGGCGAGGGCAAGCTGGACACCCGGCTGCATGTCTCGGGCACGGACGAACTGGCCGAGCTGTCGCGGACGTTCAACCGCGCGGCGGAGTCACTGGAGAAGCAGGTCGCCGACATGAGCGCGCGGGAGGAGTCCAGCCGCCGCTTCGTCGCCGACATGTCGCACGAGCTGCGTACACCGCTGACCGCGCTGACCGCGGTGACGGAGGTTCTGGAGGACGAGCAGGAGACCCTCGACCCGATGATCGCGCCCGCGGTCGCGCTGGTCGTGAGCGAGACCCGGCGTCTCAACGACCTGGTGGAGAACCTGATGGAGGTCACCCGCTTCGACGCGGGCACGGCCCGGCTCGTCCTCGACAACGTCGACGTCGCCGACCAGGTCACCGCCTGCATCGACGCGCGCGCCTGGCTCGACGCGGTCGAGCTGGACGCGGAGCGCGGCATGATGGCCCGGCTGGATCCGCGCCGCCTCGACGTCATCCTGGCCAATCTGATCGGCAACGCGCTCAAGCACGGTGGCTCTCCGGTGCGCGTCGCGGTGCGGATGGAGACCGGCGGCGCGGGAGGCGACGAGCTGGTCATCGAGGTACGGGACCACGGGCCCGGTATCCCCGAGGATGTGCTGCCCCATGTCTTCGACCGGTTCTTCAAGGCCAGTGCCTCCCGGCCGCGTTCGGAGGGCAGCGGTCTGGGGCTGTCGATCGCGATGGAGAACGCGCTGATCCACGGCGGCCGTATCAGCGCGGCGAACTCGACGGACGGCGACGGCGGCGCGATCTTCGTGCTCCGGCTGCCGCGCGACGCGTCGGGCATTGCCGGGGACGGCCGGAGCGGCTCCGTTCAGGAGCATGACGGCGACCATGGAGAGGCGGGCGACGCGCGGTGACCGTAGGAACAGGGCGGACGCGGCGTGGCGCCGTGACCGTACGCACCGGAGGGGCGTGGCGTGCCGCCGTGGCCGCCGCCGGGGCCTTCGTGCTGGCCGGCAGCGTCGCGGGGTGCGGGATCAGGACCACGTCGGTGCCCGTCGACGCCGGGCCCGCGCCGTCGCGGATGCCGTGCTCGGTGGCGGGCAAGGAATCGTCCGCCCAGGCAAGTCCCGGGGTGCTGCCGGTGCGGGTGTATCTCCTGTGCGCGTCGGCGCTGGCTGCCGTGGACCGGACGGTCACGGTGTCGGAGAAGACCGTCGGCAACCGGGTACTCGTCGCCGGGGCGCTGCTCGACCAGCTGCAGGCCGAACCGTCGGAGGCCGAGCGCGAGGCGGGCTTCGCCACGAACGTACGAGGTCCGCTGACCGTGACGCGAGCCCGGGCGGACGATCCCGAGGGCACGCTCCGGCTGAGCCGGCAACCGGAGGACCTGCCGCCCGCGGCGCTCGCGCAGATCGTGTGCACGCTCGCGGAGAGCGAGGCCGCGGCCGACGGCGGAACCGTCGTCCTGGGCGGGCCCGGGGAGTACGCACCGCGCGGATACCGCTGTACGGACGCGGCCAAGGTGCGCCCGGAGACGGTGCTCCCGACGGTCGGCCCGCTGCCCGCCGGAAACGGTTCCTGACGGACACGTCACTCGGCGGAACCGATCCTGCCGGTCGTGTCGTCTTGGTGGACGTGCAGCGTCAAGGTTCGGGCGGCAGTGCCGCCATCTTCCGCGTGGCGGGGGGCGTCCTCCTCCTCGCGCATCTGGCACTCGTGGGATGGCTGACGCTTCGCCCCGTTGATGTGATGTGGGTGACGGCGGCGAATCTGGAGCCGCTCGCGGGCATCAAGGCCGATCTCGCCCTGGGCCCGGTCCAGGCGGCCCGCAGGATCGGCGAGGGGCTGTTGCTGCTCGCCCCGCTGGGTGTGCTGCTGCCGATGGCGGGCGGCCGGCTCACCGTCTCCCCCTGGGCCTCGCTGACCCGTACGGTCGCGGCGGGCGCGCTGCTGTCGCTGGGCATCGAGCTGGCGCAGACCGGGGTGCCCGGACAGGTCGTCGACGTGGATTCGCTGCTGCTGAACACCGCGGGTGTGGCCCTGGCCCATCTGGCGGTCGTCCCCGCGGGCCGTGCCCGGCTGCGGCGGCGCCGCAGGCGCTCCCCGGCCCCGGGGAAGGACCGGGGCGCCGTGCTGCGGGATGACGCGGCTCAGGGGCCGACCCCGACGATTCCCAGGGTCGGGGTCGCACCGTAGAGCGACGCTTTGCCCCCTTCGCCGGGCGAGCATGGAGTCATCGGGAGCACAGTGGAGTGGCTCCCACCCAAGGACAGGTGGTCCGGGGAGGTCGGCGTCGGCCGCACCCCCGGGACCACCGGCGAAGGAGCCAACCATGGCCGCACTTGTCCGCCCCAGCGACGGACGCATGATCGGCGGTGTGTGCGCAGCGCTGGCACGGCGCTTCGGCACCTCCGCGAACACGATGCGGGTGATCTTCCTGGTGTCGTGTCTGCTGCCCGGGCCGCAGTTCCTGCTCTACCTGGCGCTGTGGCTGCTGCTGCCGTCCGAGGAGAGCGCGTCCCGGAAGAGCGCGTCGACCGCCTGGTGACGGGCCTGAGGAGAGTGCGGCAGGGGCGCACACCCGCATCGGGTGTGCGCCCCTGCTGCTGTCGTTCTGCGGGTACTGCGGGTACTGCGGGTACTGCGGGTTCTACGGGAGGGGCAACGCGTTGCCGCCCGTGAGGCCGCCCGCGGGCAGACCGCCGATGAGGCCGGTGGCCTGGCCGGTGACCTGGCCGGTGGGGGCCGGGGGCAGCACCTGCGGCATGGCCTGCTGAGCGATCTGCTGCCCGAGGGCGGAGGCGAGGGCCGGCTCCTGGACGGCGTCCACGGCGCTCAGCGGGGTGCCGATCTCGGGAACCTGCGGCGCGGCGGAGGCGGTGCCCGCGGCGGCGGTGGCGAAGGCGGCACCGAGAACGGCGACACCGAGGGTCTTGGCAGCGTGCTTCATCAGCGGCTTTTCCTTGGGAAGGGGAAGTGGGCGGCTCCGCAAGCTAGCCAGCGCGCGCTCGGCCCCGCAAACGGCCGGGAGCACGCGGAAGGGCCGGGAGTTGACGCTCCCGGCCCTTCCCGACGCGTGCGCTCAGCCCTCGTCGGACGAGGATTCGCTGGTCGTTGCGGTCTGCCGGAACAGCCATTCGGACTTCAGCTCCGCGTAGCCGGGCTTGATCACGTCGTTGATCATCGCAAGGCGTTCATCGAAAGGAATGAACGCCGACTTCATCGCATTGACGGTGAACCACTGCATGTCGTCGAGCGTGTAGCCGAACGTCTCGGTCAGCAGCTCGAATTCACGGCTCATGCTGGTGTTGCTCATCAGCCGGTTGTCCGTGTTGACCGTGGCACGGAAGTGCAGCCGCCGCAGCAGCCCGATGGGGTGGTCCTCGTACGAAGCCGCCGCCCCGGTCTGCAGATTGGAGGTCGGGCACAGCTCCAGGGGAATGCGCTTGTCGCGGACGTACGCGGCGAGCCGACCGAGCTTCACCGTGCCGTCGGCGGCGACCTCGATGTCGTCGATGATCCGTACGCCGTGGCCGAGCCGGTCGGCGCCGCACCACTGGAGCGCCTGCCAGATCGACGGCAGTCCGAAGGCCTCGCCCGCGTGGATGGTGAAGTGGTTGTTCTCGCGCTTGAGGTACTCGAACGCGTCGAGATGACGGGTGGGCGGGAAGCCCGCCTCGGCTCCCGCGATGTCGAAGCCGACCACGCCCGAGTCCCGGTAGCGGTTGGCGAGTTCGGCGATCTCCAGGGCGCGGGCGGCGTGCCGCATGGCGGTGAGGAGCGCGCCCACGCGGATGCGGTGGCCGTTCTCCCGGGCGCGGCGCTCGCCTTCGCGGAAGCCCTCGTTGACGGCCTCGACGACCTCTTCGAGGGTGAGACCGGCCTCGAGGTGCTGCTCGGGGGCGTACCGCACCTCGGCGTAGACGACGCCGTCCTCGGCGAGGTCCTCGGCACACTCGATGGCGACCCGCTTGAGGGCTTCGCGGGTCTGCATGACGGCGCAGGTGTGCGCGAACGTCTCCAGGTACCGCTCCAACGAGCCTGAGTCGGCGGCCTCGTGGAACCAGATGCCGAGCTTGTCGGGCTCGGCCTCGGGGAGCGAGTCGTAGCCTGCGTCGCGGGCGAGATCGATGATCGTGCCCGGGCGCAGCCCGCCGTCGAGGTGGTCGTGGAGGAGCACCTTCGGGGCGCGCCGGATCTGGTCCGGGGTGGGCCCCTCAGGTCCGGGGGCGGTTCCCCGGGAGGACGCATGAGTGGTCTGGCTCTTCATCTCCGCACTGTAATCCCTACGCGCGTAGAGGGCCCCTACACAAACCACGCGTCGATACGTAACAGTGACCGTGCGGACGGGTGGAGTACACCCGCCCTTCTGAGACTGTTCTGCCATGGCACACCACGCACTGCCCCAGTGGTCGGGGCGTTCGGCCGGGGAGGCCGAAGCGGCGCAGGCTCGTCTCGAAGCGGGCGCGGCGCAAGGAGGCAGGTCGGTGGCACAGGCGAGGCTCGGGCGTCCGGTCAGGGCCGCGGACGGCGTCGTGAGCGGGGTGGTCCTGCTGCTGCCCGACGGCGAACCGGAGTCGGGCCGCGGCCCTTCGGCGGTGTCGCACGCGGCGGCCCTGCCGCTGGCGCGGTCACTGGCCCGCGCGGGGCGCGCGGACGGTCTTGTCGCACACGTGGTGCGCTACCGCGGGCGCGGCTGGAACGGCACGGACGCTCGGCTCGCGGCGGACGCGTCCTGGGCGGCGGACGAGGCGGTACGGCGGTACGGGGACGTCCCGGTCTGCCTCGTGGGCCGTGGCATGGGCGCTCGCGCCGCGCTGCAGTCCGCCGGTCACGGCGCCGTCAACTCCGTGCTCGCCCTTGCCCCTTGGCTGCCGGAGGACGATGTCGCGGCCCGACCCGAACCGGTGAAACAGCTCGCCGGCCGCCAGGTGCTGATCGTCCACGGCACGAACGACGCCCGCACCGATCCCGAACTCTCCTACCGCCTCGCGGAACGGGCCAAGAAGAGCAACCGCGACACGTGCCGCTTCGAGGTCCACTCCGACGGCCACGCCCTGCGTCAGTACCACGACGAAGTCCTGGCCCTGGCCTCGGATTTCGTGCTCGGCGCGCTCTTCTCACGTGCGTACGCGCGCCCGGTCGCGGACGCGCTGGCGGCTCCGCCGCCGCTGGGGCTGAGGATGCCTCTCGCGGCGGGCTTCGGGAAGTCGCTGCGGCACTGAGCCCGCTCCTGGGGCGCTGCCTCCGGGCCCTGTGCCCTACGGGCCGAAGCGGCCCGGTGCCGCGGGCCGCATCGGTACGTCCGTCCTCGAACGCGGGGCGGGCTCTGGCTCGTTCGGGTGCCGCCGCGGGCCGCATCGGTGTGCAGGGAATGCGGCTGGGCCGGAGAGCCGGCCTGTCCGGCGTCCGAGGCGGACACACGGGCCACGCCCACGGTGCCGGGCCCCGCGCCCAGCCGGCAGGGTCACGCAAACCCCGTGGGCTGCGGCCCCCTGCAGGGACCCGTGGGCCGCCCCACCGGGGGAAAGGGTCAGTCCGGCAACAGGTTGCCCCGCCGGGACAGGAGGAACTTCTTGAAGGCCGTGACCGGGGGCGTGTCCGGGTGGCCGTCGAGCCAGGCGACGCCGATCTCGCGGACCGCGCGCGGGGCCGTGACCGTCAGTTCCACGATTCCGGGCCGGGGTACGGCGGGGGGTGGCAGCAGGGCCACGCCGAGACCCGCGGCGACGAGACCTCGGAGGGTCTCTGCCTCCTCGCCCTCGAAGGCGATACGCGGGGTGAAGCCGGCCTCGGCGCACAGCGCGTCGGTGATGCGGCGCAGTCCGTAGCCCGGTTCGAGGGTCACGAACGTCTCGTCGGCCGCCTCCGTCAGCCGGATCCGTTTGCGCGTCGCGAGGCGGTGGTCGTCGGGGACGACGAGCCGCAGTCGCTGTTCGTCGAGGCGGCGGGCGACGAGGTCGGGCGCGTCCGGCACCGGCGAGGTCAGGCACAGGTCCAGATCGCCGGCGCGAAGGCGCTCGATCATCGCCTCGCCGTAGTTCTGGACGAGTGTGAAGCGCACCCGGGGATGATCGACCCGGAACGCGCGGATGAGCTCGGGCACCGTCTCCGAGCCCATCGTGTGGAGGAAGCCGAAGGCCACTTTGCCGCCGGACGGGTCCGCGTCGGCCCGTACCGACTCCGCCGCCCGCTCCACCTCGGCGAGGGCACGCTCCACGGACGCGAGGAAGGTGCGGCCGGCCGCCGTCAGCGACACCGTCCGCCCCTTGCGGGTGAACAGCGCGACGCCGAGATCCTGTTCGAGCCGGACCATCGCCCGCGACAGTGTCGACTGGGGCACGGCCAGCTCCTGCGCGGCCCTGGTCACATGCTCGTGGCGGGCCACCCCCGCGAAGTACGCGAGCCGTGGCGCGAGCAGCAGGGCCATGTCTTCTTCGTAACTACTCGGTGACAGCCGAGCCCCTGAGCTGTAGTCATGCGCCATGGGAACGATTAAAGCCGTTCCATGCATTGGACGCATCAGAAAGACGTGCCTACCTTCGAGGTATGCCTTCCGCAAGTACCGAGGCGCCCACCACCGTGGGTGCCCTCACCCCGTCGTCCCCTCAGCTCGCACCGGGCCTCCCCGGCTACCGGCGCATGAGCTTCGCGCTCTTCGCCGCGGGCGTCGCGACCTTCGCCCTCCTCTACTCGACCCAGGCCCTGCTGCCCGCCGTCTCCGCCGGCCTCGGCGTCACCGCGGGCGCGGCCAGCTGGACGGTGTCCGCGGCCACCGGCGCCCTGGCCCTGTGTGTGCTGCCGCTCAGCGCGTTCTCCGAGCGCTTCGGGCGGGCGCGGCTGATGACGGTGTCCCTGGTGGTCGCCTCCGTGGTCGCCCTGCTGGTGCCGCTCGCACCGAACCTGGAGTGGCTGGTCGCGCTGCGCGTCGTCCAGGGCGCGGCGCTCGCCGGGGTGCCGGCGTCGGCGATGGCGTATCTCGCGGAGGAAGTCCGGCCGAAGGCGCTCATCGCCGCGATCGGCCTGTTCGTCGCGGGCAACAGCATCGGCGGCATGAGCGGCCGCATCGTCACCGGCTGGGCCGCCCAGCTGTGGGGCTGGCGCGCGGCGCTCGCGGCGGTCGGTCTGATGGCCGTGGTCTGCACGGTCGTGTTCCGGCTGCTGCTCCCCCGGGCCCGCAACTTCGTGCCCGGCTCGCTCGACCCCCGCGCCCTCGCCGGTACCGTCCGCGGCCACCTGTCCGACCCGCTGCTGATGCGGCTGTACGGGATCGGCGCGCTCTTCATGACCGTCTTCGGCGCGGTCTACACGGTGATCGGCTACCGCCTGGTCGACGCGCCCTTCAGCCTCCCCCAGGGCATCGTCGGCTCGGTGTTCCTCGTCTATCTGGTCGGTACGGTCTCCTCCGCCGCGGCAGGAAGGCTCGTCGGCCGCATGGGCCGGCGCGGCGCGCTCTACCTCGCGGTCGGGACGACGGCGGCGGGCCTGCTGCTGTCCCTCGCCGACTCGCTGGCGGCGGTGCTGCTCGGCCTGGTGCTGATCACCGCGGGCTTCTTTGCGGGCCACGCGGTCGCCTCCTCCGAGGTGAGCCGTACGGCGAAGACGGGCCGCGCCCAGGCCTCGGCGCTCTACCAGTCGGCGTACTACCTGGGCAGCAGCGCGGGCGGCACGCTCGGCGCCGTCGCCTTCCACTCCGGCGGCTGGGCGGGCACGGTCCTGCTGGGCCTGCTGGCGGTCCTGGGGGTCGTGGCGATCACGCTGTACGGGTCGTACGCGGCGCGCGCCCACCAGCGGCGGCCCGTCCTGGCGGCTGCCCACCGCTGAGCAACTTCCCCGCTGAGCAACCTCCCCGCTGAGCAACTTCCCCGAACAAACGGCCAATTCACTGCAACTACGGCTCCCCCGGAAGCGTCCAACGGTCAGAGCAACCGCTCTGGGCGTACAGGGGAGTTGGTGACCTTGGAACGTGCACGGAACACATGGAGACGGGGCGGCGTCGCCCTCGGCATCACGGGGATGGTGGTGCCACTGACACTGGCACTCGGCGCCGCCCCGGCGCAGGCGGCGTCCTGCACCACATCGACCGGGCCCTACCAGGCGAAGGTCGAGAAGTTCCTCGGACTGCGGGTCGACGGAAGGCAGTCGGCGAGCGACTGCACGGCGATCCAGAAGTTCCAGAGGGCGCACGGCATCACGCCGACGATCGGCTACGCCGGGCCGATCACCTGGCGCACGATGAACACGATGCTGGCGCAGCGGGCGGCGGGAAGCACGCCCAACAAGGCAGGCAAGTGCCCCACCAACCGGGGCAGGATCGCCTGCGTGGACCTGACCCGGCAGCTGAGCTGGATCCAGGACGGCTCGCGGCTGAAGTACGGGCCGGTGCCGGTGCGGACCGGGCGGGACGGGGCGGAGACCCGGACCGGCTCGAAGAAGATCTACTACCGCAGTATCAACCACTGGTCGACGATCTACCACGTGCGGATGCCGTACTCGCAGTTCTTCGACGGGGGGATCGCGTTCCACTCGGTAACCAAGTCGATGTACAACCCGCCGGGCTCCGGCGGCTGCGTCAACATGCGCCCGGCGGACGCCAAGGCGTACTGGAACCTGCTGAGGAACGGGGAGGACGTCTACGTCTACGGGCGCAAGCCCGGGACCTGAGGCCCATTGTCAGTCCGCTCCTGTAGCGTCCGAAGGGCTGGCGGCGATTGGGCGACAGGGGTGGATCCGATGAGCGATCCGATGACGACGCAGGACCTCGATTCCCGGCTGGAGCAGTACCGGAAGGAGCTGACCGGCTACTGCTATCGCATGCTGGGCTCCGCCTTCGAGGCGGAGGACGCCGTCCAGGACACGATGGTGCGCGCCTGGAAGAGCTTCGAGAAGTTCGAGGGGAGATCGTCCCTGCGCTCGTGGCTGTACCGCATCGCGACGAACGTCTGTCTCGACATGCTGAACGCGGGCAATCGCCGGGCCCGCCCGATGGACCTGTCCGCCGCCACACCGGTGGCCCGGGCCCAGCTCAACGCCCGTCCGGAAGTCACCTGGCTGGAGCCGGTGCCGGACGGGCGCGTGCTGCCGTCGGTGGCCGATCCGGCCGACCGGGCCGTCGAGCGGGAGACCGTCCGGCTGGCGTTCGTCGCGGCGCTGCAGCACCTGCCGCCCAGGCAGCGTGCCGTGCTCATCCTGCGCGAGGTGCTGGCCTGGAAGGCCGCCGAGGTCGCCGAGCTGCTGGGCACTTCCGTCGCCTCGGTCAACAGCGCGCTGCAGCGGGCCCGCGCCACCCTCGCGGATTCCGCGCCCACCGAGTCGGACCCCGCCGATCCGCTCGACGAACAGCAGCAGCGGCTGCTGGAGCGCTATGTCGCGGCCTTCGAGGGGTACGACATGAAGGCGCTGACCGCGCTGCTCCACGAGGACGCGACGATGTCCATGCCGCCGTACGACCTGTGGCTGCGGGGCCATGACGACATCGTGGGCTGGATGCTCGGCGTCGGTGAGGTCTGCCGCGGGTCCAGGCTGGTCCCGACCGTGGCCAACGGCTCTCCGGCCTTCGCGCAGTACCACCCGAGCGAGTCCGGTGACGGCTATGAGCCATGGGCGCTCATCGTCCTGGAGATCAAGGGCGGCAAGGTCGGCGGAATGGACTTCTTCCTGGACACCAAGCGCTGGTTCCCGCTGTTCGGGCTGCCCGAGCGGCTCAGCACGGAGGACTGACGGCTCCTGGGCGGCGGCCCTGGCCGACCTCGTCACCGAGGCCGACGAGGTCGAGCAGCCCGGTCAGCTCCGGTCCGGCGTTCCGCAGCCGCAGGTCCCGTCCGAGGCGCCGGGCCGTGAGCCGCAGGCGGGCGATGGCATCGACGGCGGTGAGGTCGGCAACGGTGAGTCCGGCGGCGTCGCAGATGACCTCACCGGGGCCTGCGTCGGTGTCGCCGCGTGCCCGCAACTGTGCGCACAGCAGGGGCACATCGGCCGGGGTGATCCGGCCGATGAGCTCGAGAACGAGGGGTTGCCGCGTGCTGTCCACATGGATCTGACCGGCGGGGCGGCGACAACTCATCGCCGACGACGGGGATCGGCGGACAAGTCAGCCGACAGGGAAGACGCTGGTGTCGACTGTCAGGTCGAACGGGTCGGGAAGTGTGATTTCCTCGCCGAACTTCACGGCCCGCAGGAGGCGGTACACGTCACCGTTCGGCTCCCCGTAGAGAGTGACGGTCGGGCCGCCAGGAGCCCATCGGTCGATCAACAGATAGAGGGGGATCCCGGCCTGGGCACAGCCTGCCGCCTTCTTGATCCGGTCGGTGCCGGCATTGGACTTCGAAGTGATCTCGACGACGAGCTCGGCGCCCGCAGCAGGGACGAAGTTGCCTCCCTCGCTCTCCAGAACCGCCTTCGGAACCACTGCCAGGTCCGGGATGTACAGGCTGTCGCGCGAGGGCAGAGCAGTACCCAGGGTCGGGTACACGCCCCAGTCCCGGGGAACCACGGTGTACAGCAGCCGATGGACGGTGTCGGCGATGTCGTCATGGGCATTGGACGGCGGTGGTGCCACGGTGATGAGTCCCTCGATGATCTCCACCTTGCAGCCCTCGGGCCAGTCCTTCTCCTCCCAGAGACGGACAAGGTCGTCCCAGCCCTGACCAGGCTCGGGCTCGACGCTGAGTGCGCTCACGGCGGTCTCCTCTGTCGGTGCGTCACCGATCCCAGCATGCCGAACGGGACCGGTGGGGGTCCACCGGTCCCGTTCACCCGAAAGAAGCCACTGGCATATGCCAAGCGACGCGCGGGCAGGTCAGGCGATGCGGTCCAGGACGATCGGGGTCGCCTTGAACTCCGTGTCCGACGAGGCGATGTCGAACGCGCCCTCCAGGGACTTCAGGGCGTACTCGAACTTCTCCGGGGTGTCCGTGTGCAGGGTCAGCAGGCGCTGGCCCGCGGTCACCGGCTCGCCGGGCTTGGCGTGGATCTCGACGCCCGCGCCCGCCTGGACCGGGTCCTCCTTGCGGGCGCGGCCCGCACCGAGGCGCCAGGCGGCGACGCCGACGTCGTACGCGTCGAGGCGGGTGAGGACGCCCGACGACGGGGCGGTGATCACGTGCTGCTCGCGGGCGACGGGGAGCTCGGCGTCCGGGTCTCCGCCCTGCGCCGCGATCATGCGCCGCCAGACGTCCATGGCGGAGCCGTCGGCGAGGGCCTTCGCCGGGTCGGCGTCCTTGATGCCGGCCGCGACGAGCATCTCCTGGGCGAGTGCCACGGTGAGGTCGATGACGTCCTGGGGGCCACCGCCGGCCAGGACCTCGACGGACTCACGGACCTCGAGGGCGTTGCCCGCGGTGAGGCCGAGCGGGGTGGACATGTCGGTGAGCAGGGCGACCGTCTTCACACCGGAATCGGTGCCCAGGCCGACCATCGTGGAGGCCAGTTCGCGGGCGTCCTCGATGGTCTTCATGAAGGCGCCGGAGCCGACCTTGACGTCCAGGACCAGCGAGCCCGTGCCCTCGGCGATCTTCTTCGACATGATCGAGGAGGCGATGAGCGGGATGGCCTCGACGGTGCCGGTGACGTCCCGGAGCGCGTAGAGCTTCTTGTCGGCGGGGGCCAGACCGTCACCGGCCGCGCAGATGACGGCACCGGTCGTGTCGAGGACGTTCAGCATCTCCTCGTTGGAGAGCAGCGCCCGCCAGCCGGGGATGGACTCCAGCTTGTCGAGGGTGCCGCCGGTGTGGCCGAGACCGCGGCCGGACAGCTGCGGCACGGCCGCGCCGCAGGCGGCGACGAGAGGTGCCAGCGGCAGCGTGATCTTGTCGCCGACGCCGCCGGTGGAGTGCTTGTCGGCGGTCGGGCGCGACAGCGAGGAGAAGTCCATGCGCTCGCCGGACGCGATCATCGCCGCGGTCCAGCGCGCGATCTCCGCACGGTTCATACCGTTGAGCAGGATCGCCATGGCCAGCGCCGACATCTGCTCGTCGGCGACCTCGCCGCGGGTGTAGGCGTCGATCACCCAGTCGATCTGATCGGGGGTGAGCTCGCCTCGGTCGCGCTTGGTGCGGATGACGGAGATGACGTCCATGTGCTTCGGGGGTCCTTCCGGGTACGAACCAGGTGGTACGAGAGTGGTGCGGCCCCTCCGCCATGGGAGCGGAGGGGCCGCGGGTCTAGCCGAGTTTCTCCGGGCCGAGCTGCTCGGGGCCGAAGGCCTGGGGAAGCATCTCGTCGAGCGTGAGGATGCCCGCCGCGGTCTCCAGCAGCAGGCCGGGCCCGCCGAACTCGTACAGCAGCTGACGGCAGCGGCCACACGGCATCAGTACGTCGCCGTTGCCGTCCACGCAGGTGAAGTGCGTGAGCCGGCCGCCGCCGGTCGCCTGCAGCTGCGAGACGAGACCGCACTCGGCGCACAGCGACAGCCCGTACGAGGCGTTCTCGACGTTGCAGCCGGTGACCGTGCGGCCGTCGTCGACCAGAGCCGCCGCGCCGACCGGGAAGCCCGAGTACGGGGCGTACGCATGGGACATCGCGTCCCGCGCGGCCTCGCGCAGGGCCTCCCAGGCGGCGGCGTCGTCGGCCGGGGCGGACGTCACTTGCCCTGGCCCTTCTTGTACGGCAGGCCGTCCGCCTTGGGCATCCGCAGCCGTTGCGCCGACAGCGCGAGCACCAGCAGCGTGGTGACGTACGGCGCGGCGTCGACGAACTGGCTCGGCAGGGTGGTGGTCAGCGAGTACCAGGCGAACAGCAGGGCGGAGACGCCCAGGCAGATCGCGGCCTGCCAGTGCTTCTTCTTGTACAGCTGCCACGCGAAGACGAGCACGAGCAGGATCGCCAGGAGCAGCAGCATGGCGTGGACGTTCTCGGCGCCGCCGCGCAGCTTGAGGCTGTCGGTGAAGCCGAAGAGCCCGGCGCCGAGCGCGAGGCCGCCCGGCCTCCAGTTGCCGAAGATCATCGCGGCGAGACCGATGTAGCCGCGGCCGCCGGTCTGGCCCTCCTGGTAGATGCCCGTGGAGACGATGGCGAGGAAGGCACCACCGAGACCGGCCAGCCCGCCGGAGACGATCACCGCGATGTACTTGTACTTGTAGACGTTTACGCCGAGCGACTCCGCCGCCACGGGGTTCTCACCGCAGGACCGCAGCCGCAGACCGAAGGCGGTGCGCCACAGGACCCACCAGGTCGCGGGAACGAGCAGGATCGCGACGACGGTCAGCACGGACAGGTTGGTGACGAGACCGCCGACCACGCCCGCGAGGTCGGAGACGAAGAACCAGTGCTTGGCCTGGAGGTCGGCCAGTGCTTCCGACAGACCTGGGACGGTGATGTCGGCGATCGACTCGATGCGCGGGGACTGCTTCGAGGAGCCGCCCTCCGCCTCGGCGAAGGTGAAGTCCGACAGATAGCGGGTGACGCCGACGGCGAGGATGTTGATGGCCACACCGGAGACGATGTGGTTGACGTTGAACGTCACCGTCATGATCGCGTGCAGCAGACCGCCGATCGCGCCACCGACGATACCCAGCAGGACACCGGTCCACGGGCCCCACTGGTAGCCGGCCCAGGCGCCGAACCAGGTGCCGAGGATCATCATTCCCTCAAGACCGATGTTGACCACACCGGCCCGCTCTGCCCACAGACCGCCGAGACCGGCGAGACCGATCGGCACCGCGAGCTGGAGGGCGCCGGAGACCTGACCGACGGAGGTGAGGTCGTTGGCGCCGCTGATCACGCGCACCAGCGAGAACAGCGCCAGGCCGCCCGCGATCATCAGCATGATGACGGGCAGGGACATCTTGCGGCGTCCGCCGCCCTTCTTCGGCGCGGTAGCCGCGGCCGAAACAGTGCTCGTGGACTCGCTCATGCCGTCCTCATCTCGTTCTCCCCCAGAGCAGGCGCCTGAGTGGTGCCCCCATCTCCGCCCGCGCGGCGCAGAGGCGCGGCATTCGTGGTCGGCTGCGGCCCGGCGGCCTTGCGTACGTCGCTCACAGGACGACCCCTTCCTTGTTCTTGCGGGCCTGGGCGGCAAGCTCCTCGCCGACCTTCTGCTGCTGGCGGCGGAGCCCGTACTGGCGGACGAGTTCGTACGACACGACAACGGCGATCACGATCAGGCCCTGCATGATCATGGAGATCTCCTTCGGATAGCCCTCGAGGCCGAGGCCTTCCGCGGTCTTCTCCAGGAAGGAGATGAGCAGGGCGGCGAAGAAGATGCCGAGCGGGCTGTTGCGGCCCAGCAGCGCGATGGTGATGGCGGTGAAGCCGACACCTACAGGGAAACTCAGGCTGTAGGTGTGGGTCTGGCCCAGCAGCATCGGCATACCCGACAGACCCGCGACCGCGCCGGAGATCAGCATGGCGGTCATGACCATCTTCTTGGCGTTGACACCGCTCGCCTGGGCGGCGGACTGGCTGGCGCCGGTGGCCCGCAGGTCGAAGCCGAAGCGGGTGCGGTTGAGCACGAACCAGTAGACGACGCCGAGCGCGAAGGCGATGAAGGTGAAGCCGTAGATCTGGCCGCCTTCGAGCTCCAGGCCGGGGAACCAGCCCGATTCGGCGATCTCGCCGGTGGTCAGGTCGTTGGAGCCCTTCAGCTGCTCACCGAAGTTGGCGGGCAGGATCATCCACGCGATGAGGCTGGTCGCGATGGCGTTCAGCATGATCGTGGAGACGACCTCGCTCACCCCGCGGGTGGTCTTCAGGACGCCCGCGATACCCGCCCAGAGCGCGCCCACGGCCATGGCCACGAACACGATCAGCAGGATGTGCAGCGGACCCGGAAGCTCGACCGCGGCACCCACGACGGCCGACAGCATGACCGCGAGGCGGTACTGGCCGTCGACGCCGATGTTGAACAGGTTCATCCGGAAGCCGATGGCAACGGCGAGGGCGGCGAGGTAGTAGATGCCGGCCTGGTTGATGACGAGCACCTGCACGTCGGTGTACTCGATCTGCTCGACCATCAGCGCGTACGGCTCGAAGGGGTCGAGGCCCGAGAGGAGGAGTACCCCCGAGGTGAGCAGGAAGGCCACGATCAGGGCGAGCAGCGGGCCGGCGATGCCGAGGAGCAGCCGGTCCTTGTCGAACTTCTTCATCGGCCCTCACCGTTCTCGTTGTGCTCAAGGTGGCCGGCGGCGGCGCCGGTCATGGCCGAGCCCAGCTCCTCCGGGGTGATGGTGGCGGGGTCGGCGTCGGCGACCAGCCGGCCGCGGTACATCACCCGCAGGGTGTCGGAGAGCCCGATGAGCTCGTCCAGGTCGGCGGAGATCAGCAGGACCGCCAGGCCCTCGCGGCGCGCCTCGCGGATCTGGTCCCAGATCTGCGCCTGCGCGCCGACGTCGACTCCGCGGGTGGGGTGGGCGGCGATGAGCAGCTTGGGCGCGTGGCTCATCTCGCGGCCGACGATCAGCTTCTGCTGGTTGCCGCCGGAGAGGGAGGCCGCGGTGACCTCGATGCCGGGAGTACGGACGTCGTACTCGCGGACGATCCGCTCGGTGTCCTTGCGGGCGGCCTTGATGTCGAGCAGGCCCTTGCGACTGTTGGGGCGCTCGGTGACATGACCGAGGATGCGGTTCTCCCAGAGGGGGGACTCCAGCAGCAGGCCGTGCCGGTGGCGGTCCTCGGGGATGTAACCGATTCCGCCTTCGCGGCGCTTGCGGGTCGGCGTGTGCGAGATGTCGCCGCCGTCGAGGGTGATCACACCGCCGTCGGGGTCGCGCATGCCCATCAGGGCCTCGATGAGCTCGGTCTGGCCGTTGCCCTCGACGCCCGCGATGCCCATGACCTCACCCTTGTGAATGGTGAAGTTGATGCCGGCGAGGACCTCACGGACGACGCCGTCGGGGTCGGTCTCGGCCAGCCGCAGGTTGTTCACGTCGAGCATCGGCACGGTGGTGACCGTCGACTCGCGGGTCTCCGGCGAGGGCAGCTCACTGCCGACCATCAGCTCGGCGAGCTGCTTGGGCGTGGTGGTGCGGGGGTCGGCGGTGCCCACCGTCGTGCCGCGGCGGATGACCGTGATGTCGTCGGCGACCGACAGCACCTCACCCAGCTTGTGGGAGATGAAGATGACGGTGAGGCCCTCGGCCTTGAGCTCGCGCAGGTTGGCGAAGAGGGCGTCGACCTCCTGCGGGACCAGCACGGCGGTCGGCTCGTCGAGGATCAGGGTGCGGGCGCCGCGGTACAGGACCTTGAGGATCTCCACGCGCTGGCGGTCGGCGACGCCGAGCTGCTCGACCAGGACGTCGGGGCGGATGTTCAGCCCGTACGCGTCCGAGATCTCCTTGATCTTCTTACGGGCCTTGGCCCCGATGCCGTACAGCTTCTCGCCGCCGAGAACGACGTTCTCCAGCACGGTGAGGTTGTCGGCCAGCATGAAGTGCTGGTGGACCATGCCGATGCCGGTGGCGATGGCATCGGCCGGGCTGTGGAAGCTGACCTGGCGACCGTCGATGGTGATGGTGCCCTCGTCCGGCTTCTGCATGCCGTAGAGGATCTTCATCAGGGTCGACTTGCCGGCACCGTTCTCACCGACGAGGGCATGGACGGTGCCCTTGCGGATGGTGATGTCGATGTCGTGGTTGGCAACGACGCCGGGGAAGCGCTTGGTGATGCCGCGCAGTGCTACAGCCGGCGGCGTTGACGGACTGGACGCGTTGATGACGCACTCTCCTTGGCGAGGAGCGAGGGAGGGCAGGGCGGGGGGCTGTCGCGAGCAGGGGGGTGGGGCGAAGTTATCGCGCCAAAGAGGGTTCTACGCGCGTAGCGATATCAAATAAGGAAAACCTGTGGCCAGAACCTGACCCCGGGTCCGGAGGGGCTGTTTTCCAGCCACTCTCCGGACCCGCGGGCCCTGGTCCCGGCGATGCGGTTACGGAGCGGTCTTGACCTTGATCGTACCGGCGATGATCCCGGCCTTGGCCTTCTCGACCGCGGCGACCACGTCGGTCATCTTGGTGAAGGCCGGGTTGGAGGTCGCCAGGCCCACGCCGTCCTTGTCGAGGCCGTAGCGGATCTCACCGCTCTGCGGCTTGCCGTCCTTGACCGACTTGATCAGGTTGTAGACAGCGCCCGAGACATCCTTGGTCACCGAGGTGAGGATGTACTCCTTGTAGGCCGCGAGGCCCTTCTGGTTGTACTGGTCCGAGTCGACGCCGATGGCCCACTTCTTCTTCTTGGCGGCGGCCTCGATCGAGCCCGAGCCGGCGAGACCGGCGGCGGCGTAGATCACGTCGGCACCCGCGTCGAGCTGACCCTCGGCGGCGGCCTTGCCCAGGTCCGGCTTCGAGAAGCCACCGAAGTCCGGCGGCTGGGTCAGGTACTGGACCTTGACGTTGACATTCTTGTTGGTGTCCTTGACGCCCTGGACGAAGCCCGCCTCGAACTTCTTGATCAGCGGGGTCTCGACACCGCCGATGAAGCCGACGGTGTTGGACTTGGTCACCTTGGCGGCGGCGACGCCGGCCAGGTAGGAACCCTGCTCCTCGTTGAAGACGAGGTTGGCGATGTTCTTGCCGGTCTTCGAGGTGTCGTCGATGAGGCCGAAGGTGGTCTTCGGGAACTTCGGCGCGACCGCGGCGATGGCCGGGGCGTAGGAGAAGCCGACGCCGATCACCGGGTTGTTGCCGGCGCGGGCCAGCGACGTGAGGCGCTGGATCTTGTCAGGATCGGCCTCACCCTCGCTGGGCTCGGCCTCGGTGCCCTTGACACCGAGGTCCTTCTCGGCCTTCTCCAGACCGGCGTAGGCGGCGTCGTTGAACGACTGGTCGCCACGGCCACCGATGTCATAGGCGATGGCGGTCTTGACGCCGCCCTTGTCCGAGCCAGCCTCGGAAGACTTCTTGCCGCCACACGCGGTGGCGGACAGTGCGAGAGCCGTGGTTGCGATGCCCACGGTGGCGATCCTGGTGATCCGGCGCACTGGGACGCTCCTTTAAACCTGACCGAAAGCGCCACTTCCGGCGCTGGTTTTCCGGCGATCGTAACGCGCGTAGATGTCAGGTAAAGACGTGTTCGACAGCCGTTATCGGATCGTCGCGAAGGACGAACGTCAGATGAACTGTCCGATTACGAACGGTGGCCGTCCAGCAGGGCAGCGGCGGTGAACAATTCCACGCCAACGCGGATGGCCTCCTCGTCCACATCGAAATCCCCCCTGTGCAGGTCAAGCCTTGCACTCGACCCCGGCGGGCGCACTCCCAGCCTGGCCATCGCGCCCGGAACATGCTCCAGGTACCAGGAGAAGTCCTCGCCTCCCAGGCTCTGCTCGGTGTCCTCGACGGCGAGCTCTCCACGGCGTGCGGCGTGCGCGTTGTAGAGGAGCTCGGTCACGACCGGGTCGTTGACGACGGGCGGGACCCCTCGGACGTAGTTGATCTGCGACTTGGCGCGGTGCAGCGTCGCGACCTCGTCGATCGCGGCATGCACCAGGTCGGGGGCCTCGCGCCACGCATGCAGATCCAGGCAGCGGACGGTGCCGGAGAGCTCGGCGCGCTGCGGAATGACGTTGCAGGCGTGGCCGGACTCGATCCGGCCCCAGGTGAGCGCGAGCCCGGCGCGGGCGTCGATGCGACGGGCCAGCAGTGCGGGGACCTCGGTGACGACCTTGGCGGCGGCGGTGACCAGGTCGGTGGTGAGGTGGGGGCGGGCGGTGTGGCCGCCGGGGCCGTCGAGGGTGACCTCCAGCCGGTCGCAGGCGGAGGTGATGGGCCCGACACGCAGTCCGATCCGGCCCGCGTCCACCCGGGGGTCGCAGTGCACCGCGACGATCCGGCCCACTCCCTCCAGGACGCCGTGCTCGATGGCGTCGGCCGCGCCGCCGGGGAGCACCTCCTCGGCGGGCTGGAAGATCAGTCGCACGGCGCCCGGCAGCAGTCCCTGCCGGTCCAGGTCGGCGAGGACCAGTCCGGCGCCGAGCACGGTGGCGGTGTGAACGTCGTGGCCGCAGGCGTGGGCGCGGTCCGGCACGGTCGAGCGGTACGGCACGCCCGTCTTCGTGTCCGGGATGGGCAGGGCGTCGATGTCGGCGCGCAGCGCGAACTTGGGACGGATCCCGTCCCAGGTGCCGATGTCGCACACGAGTCCCGTGCCGCCTGCGAGCACCTGAGGGCGCAGACCTGCGGCCTCCAGCCGGGCCTTGAGCGCGGCGGTCGTACGGAACTCCTGGTTGCCGAGCTCCGGGTGCATATGCAAGTCCCGGCGGAAGTTGATCAGTTCCGTGCACAGGGCATCGGACAGCGTGCCGGGCAGCACGGCTTCACCGGGGAGATCGGCGTCGGGCTCGCGGGACATCAACTGGTTCACCCGTTGAAGAGTAGGCCCCCTCAAGGCCCAACTAACTCGAGATCAACAAAAGTTCAGCCCGATAGGGGAAAGAAAACGCGCCTGACGACGCATGGCTGTTGGCCGGTGTGGGTAACCTCACCTGTCTTTGACCACGATATGGACAACCGGGCGCGCTGTCTCGCCGGGGACGGCCGTTGGGGCGGGGTACGCACCGGCCCCACGGGGCGTCCTGCGGCCGGCCGCAGGACGGGCCGGGACGCGGAGTCCCGCCCGGCGCCCGCGCAGCACGCAACTTCCGGTGGCCCCCCGAAGCTCCGGGCCGGGGGCGCCGCGGGCCTGGTCCCGCCCGTGTCTCCCCTGCACCGGAGGCTTAGGCCCTGCCTGCTGCCGGACACCCCTCCGGACGGGCCCGCGGCGCCCCCGGGCTTCGTCGTGGACGTACCCGGCGGCGGTGGTCCCTCAGCCGCTCGGGCACGGCTGCCCCCACCCGGGCGGCGTCGGGCGGTCGGCGACTCCGGCGCGCACTGCCCCGGACCTCCGGTGGGCATCCCCGGACGACCGTCGAGAGGAAGCCCCCGTGACACCGCGGACCGCACGCCCATGGCGCTACCGGAGGTCCGCTCCACACCTGCCCGCAGCGCCCCCGGTGGTGCCCCCAGGCGGGCGGGGTCGGCGAAGTCGGCCGCGTATGTCCCGTCAGCAGCGGGGCGATCTTCCTCGGCCTCCGGCCGGTCGGCGCCCTCACCGCCCCGCGATGCACCGCACCGCCCCGCACCGGAAGCCGCGCGGGCCGGTACTCGCAGATCGCCCGGACAGGGCCTACGCGGGAGCGGCGAGCCTGTGGACGTCCCGGGCCGTGCCGGTGACTCCCGCAAGGAAGCCCTGGGCCCGCGGAGAGGCGGTATCCCTGAGCCACTCGGGCGAGATGTCGCACACCGCGACCTTGATCCCCGTACCCGCGAGCGCCAGCGGCAGGGTGTGTACGACGGTCGAGGGGAAACTCAGGACCGTACGTCCGATGGGTCCCCGCCTCGCGATCAGCTCCAGCGGCAGATCGGGCCGGACGATCTCCAGCCCGGTGCGGGCGGCGAGCCTGTGCAGTTTGTCCGGGCTCTCGCGGCGGTGCGCGAAGTAGCGGGTCGCGCCGTGCTCGGCGGCGAGTGCGGCGACCGCCTCCTCGTACTGGCCGGGGTCGACCACACCTGTCTCGACGAGGGAGGTGCCGACCAGGTCGGCGCCCCGGGTGAGTCGCGGCGGGCCGAACCGGGAGCGGGTCCACGCGAAGGTGTTGGCGGTCACCGTGATCCCGGCAGGGGCCTCCACCGGCATGGAGGTGAAGACCTCGACCTCCCGGGAGCGCGACGGTGAGAGCCGGCGGCGCGCGGCGGCGGAGACCGGTGCGAGCACCAGCTCGCGCGCTCCCCGCCGCCCGCGCCGGTGCCAGCGCACCAGGCGCTCGCCCCTGGCCACCTGGGAGACGTACTCCATGGTGGCCGTGCCGTCGTCGACGACCGTCAGGTCCTTCGTCCCCACCAGCGTCAGCAACAGCTGCACATAGCGGGAGAACGGGTCGCCTATGACGACCCGCCGCGACCTGCGCAGCAGCGGAGCCAGCTCCCGGACGGTCCGCAGGGGCGCGCCGGCACCGCCGCGCGCCTCCTGCCAGCGGACCGCGAAGCCTTCGTCGCGGGCGAGCTCGGCCATGCGGCGCAGCTGACCGCGCGACATGGGGTCGGTGGGCGACAGGACGACCACGGTGAGCTCCCGTCCCGTCCGGCCGTTCCCGCCCATGACCGTGCCGAGCGGCTGTGCCGGGATGCTCGGCAGCGGTTCGGCCGGGCTGATGTGTGCCCACTCCAGGACGTTCAGCAGCTGGACCGGGCTCTCGACGAAGGCGAGGTCCATGGTCGTCAGACCGTGACCGCTTCGGCCTGCTCGGCCTGCTCCGCGACGACGCCCGCGACGCGGCGGAGCTTCTTCATCGGCGCGAGCTCGGACTCGTACACCTTCTTGACGCCGTCACCGAGGGCGGCCTCGATGGTGCGGATGTCGCGGACGAGGCGCTGCAGACCGCCGGGCTCGACGGAGGCGGCCTGGTCGGAGCCCCACATGGCGCGGTCGAGGGTGATGTGGCGCTCGACGAACGCGGCGCCGAGGGCGACGGCGGCGAGCGTGGTCTGCAGGCCGGTCTCGTGGCCGGAGTAGCCGATCGGGACGTTCGGGTACTCCTGCTGAAGGGTGTTGATCACGCGCAGGTTGAGCTCCTCGGCCTTGGCCGGGTAGGTCGACGTGGCGTGGCAGAGCAGGATGTTGTCGCTGCCGAGGACCTCGACGGCGTGACGGATCTGCTTCGGCGTCGACATACCCGTGGAGAGGATGACCGTCTTGCCGGTGGCGCGCAGGGCGCGCAGCAGCTCGTCGTCCGTCAGGGACGCGGAGGCGACCTTGTGCGCCGGGACGTCGAACTTCTCCAGGAAAGTGACGGCCTCGGTGTCCCACGGGGACGCGAACCAGTCGATGCCGCGCTTCTTGCAGTGCTCGTCGATGGCGCGGTACTCGTCCTCGCCGAACTCCACGCGGTGGCGGTAGTCGATGTAGGTCATCCGGCCCCAGGGCGTGTCGCGCTCGATGTCCCACTGGTCGCGCGGGGTGCAGATCTCCGGGGTGCGCTTCTGGAACTTGACCGCGTCACAGCCGGCGTCGGCGGCGGCGTCGATCAGCGCGATCGCGTTGTCCAGGTCGCCGTTGTGGTTGATGCCGATCTCGCCGGTGACGTAGACGGGGTTGCCGGGGCCCGCGGTCTTGCTGCCGAGGGTGCGCAGACGGGAGTTCATGAGGGCTTCCTTACACATTGGGGGTGTTGAGGGAGGGACCGAGGAGCCAGGTGGCGATCTCACGGATCGCGCCGGCACCACCCGGGGTGGTGGTGACGGCGCGGGCGGCGGCACGCACGGAGTCGTGCGCGCTCGCGACGGCCACGGGCCAGCCGACGAGCCCGAAGCAGGGCAGGTCGTTGACGTCGTTGCCGGCGTAGAGGACCCGCTCGGGCGCGACCGCGTGCTCCTCGCACCACTCCTTGAGGGCGAGGTCCTTGCGGTCGATGCCGTGCAGAACGGGGATGTCGAGTTTCCGGGCGCGCGCGGCGACCACGGGGTTCTTCTCGGTGGAGAGGATCAGCAGCTTCAGCCCGGCGCGGCGGAGCGCGGCGATGCCGAGTCCGTCACCGCGGTGCACGGCGACGACCTCGCGGCCGTCGGAGTCGACGAGGACGCGGTCGTCGGTCTGGGTGCCGTCGAAGTCGAGGACCACGGCGTCGACGTCCGCCTGCGTCGGCAGGGTTGCCGGGTCGAGCAGCGGCGCGAGGGCACGGGCGCGGGCCAGGTCGTGGGGGTCGTCGATCTCCAGCACCCGTGCGGGGTCGGTCTCGACGAGGGCGGTCCGCCCGAAGAAGCGGTGGCCGTGGGTGCGGAAGCCGCGGGCCTCCATCGCGTACGCGGCGCCGGTCTCCAGGAAGTCCTCCGGCCGGTCCTGACGGCGGGGGCGGAAGGACTTGTCGTGGTTGACGCCCTGGCCGTCCTCCACCGCGCCGTCGGCGGCGGTGTCCGCGATGGTGTCCCCGACGGGGATCCGGCGCCAGACGAAGGCGTGGAACGGGGCGACCGTGACCGCTGTGTCCGCGCCGTCGTCGATGACCGCAGAGGCGACACCGTCGACGTCCTCGCTGGTCAGGAAGGGGCTCGTGCACTGGACGAGCAGGACCACATCGGCCGGGCTGCCGTGGGCCGCCTCGTGGGCGTCCATCGCGTGGAGCACCGCGGACTCGCTGGTCGCGGTGTCGCCCGCGATGGCCGCCGGCCGCTGGACGCAGTGCACTCGGCCGGCAGCGTCGAGGGCGCTGCCCGCCGCGCGGGCGGCGTCCGCGATCGCGTCGTCGTCGGTGGAGACCAGGACGTGCGTGACGAGCCTCGCGCCGAGGCAGGCGCGCACGGCGCGGGCGACGAGCGGGATGCCGCCGACCTGCGCGAGGTTCTTCGCGGGAACGCCCTTGGAGCCGCCGCGGGCTGGGATCACGGCGAGGACGGTGGACATGGCGGATCGCTCCTTCGGGGGGTTCACAGTGCGCCCATGCGGCGGATGACAGGGGCGACGCGCTGCACGCCGTGGCGGTACGCGCCGCGCGCCGCCCCCCTCACCGCGTCGCGCACCAGTCGGCGCACGCCGGTGGGTTCCGTCGCCCGGGCCGCGCCGGGCAGCGGGGTGCCGTCCGCGGCGAGGTGGTGGCGGGCGAGGATGCCGGGCAGGTAGCCGGGCGCGGTGGCGGTCGTGTAGTAGGGGGCGATCGGTGGGAGCTCGGTGCGGCCGAGCAGCTCGGCGACGCGTCCGCGTGCCTCGTCGAAGGCCGTCCCGTAGCTTCCGTCCGCGGCGACGCCCTGGCCGGCCAGCCATTCCTCGTCGGGCAGCGGCCGGTGGCCGCTGTCGAGCGCGTCCCAGGAGGTGAGCAGGCCGGAGCCGAGGAAGTGGTGATTCCCGAGCGCCTCGCGCACCCCGAGGTCGGACAGCACGGCCGTCGGGACACGGCGGTGCAGCGCCTCCAGCGCGGCCGTCGACGAGACGGTCACCAGCAGGTCGGTGCGGTCGAGCACCTCGCCCATGTGCCCGTACACAAGGCTGAAGTTGGGCGGCAGTCCGCCGGGGAGCTTGTCCGCCAGCTTCTGGTACGGCAGCTCCTCCAGGTGAGTGGTGTGCTCACCGGGCTTGGAGCGGAGTTTCAGCAGGACTTCACGGCCGGGGTGGAGCCTGGCGTGCTCGACGAGCCTGCGCAGCAGGTACGTGCGGTCGGCGCGGCTCTCGGGCACGGACGGCTGGGCCGCGAAGACGACGGTGTCGCGGCCTTCCTCGCGCTCGTAAGAGGCTCCGCCGAGGAACGGCAGCGCCGCCTCCGTCACCGAGGACGCGTCGGCGCCGACGCCCTCGTACACCGCGCGGAAGCGGTCCGCGTCGTGGCGTGAGTTGGCGAGGACGATGTCGGCGCCGTGCCGCAGCAGCAGGCCGTCGGCCAGCTTCTCGTAGACCACGCCGACGTATCCGGTGACCAGCACGGGCCGGAGCGGCAGCCGCAGCGCGGCCAGGCCGTGCAGCATCGCCTGCACGGCACCGCCGACGAGGGCGAGGACGACGACGTCGTACTGCTCGTCACGTATCGCCCGGAGGAATTCGGCGGCGGTCACTTCGCGCAGTGCGTCCGCCTCGACCCCGACCTCGGCGAGCTGGCGGGCGGTGGGCGTGGCACGGCCGCGCAGCAGGAATCCGGTGAGCGCGACGCCCTTCGCGGAATCCTCGGCGCGATCCGGCGCGGTGATCCGGCGCGCGGTCAGCGCACCCCACTTCCACCGGGTGTCGGAGTCGGCGAGCACGGCGACGCGCAGCGCTTCGCTGGTACTTGATGGCACGTCGAGGACGCTAGAAAGGCATTTCGTTCGGCGGCCCAACTGGGCAGCAACAATTGGTTAACAGCGGGTCGACGAATCGCGAAAAGGCCTATGAGCCGATCCGGTTAACAATTCCGCCGCGCCCCGTTCACCCGCTGTCCTTCCTGGCGTCAGGGTGAATGCCGGACCGCCGCCTAGTGTCCTGCGGGTGGTTAAGCTCTCCGTCATCGTGCCGTTCTACAACGTCCAGACATACGCGCCCGACACCCTCAGAAGCCTGCGTGCGAACGCGCGCGAGGACTTCGAATTCCTGCTCGTCGACGACTGCTCCAGCGACGGGACCCTGGAGATCCTGGAGCGCGCGCGGCGTGAGATCCCCGGGGCGGTCCTGGTCGGACACGAACGGAACGGCGGCCTGGCCACGGCCCGGAACTCCGGCCTGGACGCCGCGCGCGGCGAGTTCATCACCTTCCTGGACGGCGACGACTGGCTGGCGCCGGGCTATTACGGGCAGCTGGTCGCCGCCATCGAGGGGCTGGGCGTCGACTTCGTCCGCACCGACCATGTCCAGTGCACGGGCCGCGATCGCAAGGTCTTCCGGGTGCCGGTGGGCCGCAGGAACGAGGTGCTGCGGCCCCGGGACATGATCCTGCCTGCCGACCGCACGACCTCCGTCGACTACCCGATGGCGTGGGCCGGCATCTACCGGCGCGAGTTGCTCGACCGCGGCCTGCTCCACTTCACGGACGGTCTGCGGACGGCCGAGGACCGGCCGTGGATCTGGCGGCTGCACCGTGAGACCGAGTCCTTCGCGGCGGTGGGACTGCTCGGGATCTTCTACCGGCGCGGTATCGCGTCGTCGCTGACGCAGATCGGCGACAGCAGGCAGCTCGATTTCATCAGGGCTTTCGACCAGGTGCTCGAAGAAACGGCAACGGATCCGGATTCCGAACGGCTGCTTCCGAAAGCCGTACGAACATATTGTGCCGTTATTGCCCATCATCTGGGATCAGTGGAGAGGTACGAACCGGCCGTGGCCCGGAAATTGCGTTCGATGAGTGCGGCCGCGCTGCGGCGGATGCCCCAGGACATTCTGAAGGACGCACTCGGCTCCATGGACGCCGAGCGGGCGTCCCGGCTGCGCAGGGCGCGCCGCCGGCCCGGGGGCGCGGCCACGCCGGCCCCCGTCGCTTCCACCGGGGCGGCCGCCTGATGAGCACGACGCGCACGACCCAGATCTTCTTCGCCTCCACGCTGTACGGCGCGGCCACGCTGGCGGCCGCCCTCGACAGCGGCTGCTTCGAGCCCGCGGACCGGCGTCTGCTGCTCGTCAGCAACAACGCGGCGATCCCGGAGACCGCACACGCGCTCGACGAGATGCCGGGCTTCGAGCGGCTGCGCGGCCGCTTCGACGAGGTGCTGTCCTGGAACGAGGCGATCGAGCCCCTCCATCCGGGAGGCTGGTCGGCCCGGCCCGAGGACGTCCCGATATGGGAGCGTTTCCTGCGCGGGCTGTGGGGGCTCGGCGACGACCGGATCGAACTGGTCCTGGAGTCCATCCAGGTCAACCCGGCCCTGGCGATCGCGCAGCTGTTCCCAGAGGCACGGCTCGATGTCTACGCGGACGGCCTGATGAGCTACGGGCCGACACGGAACAAGATCGACCCGCTGGTCGGCGAGCGCGTGCGGCGGCTGCTCCACCTGGACCTGGTGCCGGGCCTGAAGCCGCTGCTGCTGGCGGAGTTCGCCGCCGAGCCGCAGCTGGTGCCGGCCGAGGCGTTCACCAAAGTGGTCGAGGAACTGGCGAAGGGCGCTGGGGGCACCTCCCGCGCCCAAGGCCGTGGCGGAGATTCGCCCGCACTCCCGGACATCACCGATGCCGATCCGCCGGCTCTGCTCCTCGGGCAGTACCTCGCGGCCCTGGACATCCTCACCACCGACGAGGAGGAGGCCCTGCATCTGCGGATGGTGCGGGGCGCGGTCGCACTCGGCCACCGGCGCCTCGTCTTCAAGCCGCACCCGGTGGCCCCGGCCGCGTGGTCGCGGGCGCTGGAGCGGGAGGCGGAGCGGCTGGGCGCCGAACTGACCGTGCTGGAGCAGCCGTTGCTCGCGGAGGTGCTGTTCCAGGAGCTCAAGCCGGCACTCGTGGCGGGCTGTTTCTCGACCGCGCTGCTCACGGCGAGCACGTTCTACGGCATCCCGGTCGCGAGGACCGGCACCGAGGAGCTGCTCGGCCGGCTCGCCCCGTACCAGAACAGCAACCGCATACCGGTCACGATCGTGGACGCGCTGCTGCCGGATCTGGACGAAGGGGCCTCGGGTCCCGCCGGTCCGGCGGACGAGGAACTGGCCGGTCTGGTGGCGGCGGTGGGCTTTGCCATGCAGCCGAAGCTCAGGTCCGACCTGCGGGAGGCGGCGCAGACCTATCTGGCCGCGCATCTGTCGGCCCGCACCTGGCGCTACTTCAAGCGTCGCCGACTGACGGTCCTCGGCCTTCCGGGCGGAATCCCGGTGCCGCGTAACGCGGCGGTAAGGCGTGTGGTGCGGCGGGCGCGAAGGCTGAAGAAGGCGGCGCTGGGCTGACCGGCCTCTCCCAGCCGGTGCTGGGCCGACCTGCTTCACCGAGGCGGCACCCGGCCGGGCGGCCTCGAGCAGGGAACCCAGGGCCGGGCGGAACCCGGTGCACGTGGTCCCGGACCCTCTCCCGGGGAACCTCCGGCGCCGTCGATGCCACCCAGCTCCCGATCCGGGTCGCCGGACACCCCGGGTAGGGCGGTGTCCTCGCGCTCGACGGCGACCCCGGCCCGGCGACCACGGCCGCGGTCAAGCGCTTCCAGTCGGCGTACGGGCCGGCCGCCGACGGCGCCGCGGGCCCCGCGGCCTTCGACAAGCTCTCCGCACTCCAGGACGACGACTGCACGCCGTCCACTTCGGCTACGCCGAGCTCAACGACCGGCAACTCCACCTGGGCGGGCGGCGTGGGGAGCGCGGCCACAGCCAGGTCCGACGCCCTGCGCACCATGGGGAAGCTCGAGGCCGAGCGGCACGCTCCGGGCGACCTGTCCCTCACCGTGACCGGTGACTTTCGCTCACGGGCGTGGCCCGGCATCGCCTCACGGGCCCGTCATCGGCGCACCTCGGGCGGGCCGCCCGGGGCCCGGCGCCCGTCAGACGGGCCCGGTCCTCAGGCCGGCTTCTCCGGCCCCCGAAGCACGTGGTCGATTCCCGCCACCACCGCGGCCAGCCCCGCCTCGAACCCCTCGTCGTGGTGCGAGAAGACCTCGAAACCGGCCTCGGCCGCGAGCGGATGCTCCGCGAGGCGTCCGGCCCGTGCCTGAAGGTCGTAGCCCTCGCTGCCCGCTGCCGGGTCCGGGCCCATCGCCTGCTCCTCGATCACGTAGCCGATCGTGTAGCTGTACGCGGTGAACCAGGCGCGCGCGGCCCCCGCCGTCGTGAAGCCCGCCGAGGTCAGGGCGCGCAGATGGGCCTCCATGGGCGCCGCGTAGCTCGTGTCGGTGAAGCGCGTACCGCTGTAGACCCTCGCCCCGTCGCGGTAGCGCAGCAGATGCTCGCGCAGTCCGCGCATCGCCGCGGCGAGGCTGTCTCGCCAGTCGTCGGACAGGAACACGGCCATGTCGGCGGCCATCCGCCGGAGCATCTCCGTCGCCATCTCGTCGAGCAGCGCCTGTTTGTCCTTGAAATGCCAGTACAGAGCGGGCGCCTTGACGTCCAGCTCCTTGGCGATGGCGCGCAACGTCAGCCCCTCCAGGCCCACCTCGTTCAGCAGGCGCAGGGCGGTGTCGGCGACCCGGGTGCGGTCGATCTTCGTAGGTCCCACCTTGACAGTTTAACGCCGTTAAGGGCACGCTCCTCCCCATGGAACTTAAATCGTTAAGGAAACGGACGTCCTCATCGTGGGCGCCGGACCCAGCGGGCTCGCCCTCGCGGTGGACCTGGCCCGCCGCGGGGTCCGGGCGCTCGTCGCCGAGAAGGCCCAGGGCCTCTTCCCCGGTTCACGGGGCAAGGGCCTCCAGCCGCGCACGATGGAGGTCTTCCACGATCTCGGTGTCATCGACGCCGTCCTGGCGGCGGGCGGACGCGCCCCGATGGGCCTCATCTGGAAGGACGGCGAGCGGACGGGCGCGTACGACATGTTCGACCGCGCCGAGCCCACGGACGCCGAGCCGTACGGCGAGCCCTGGCTGCTGCCGCAGTGGCGCACCCAGGAGGTCCTGCTCGCCAGGCTCCGCGAGCTCGGCGGCGATGTGGCCTTCGGCCAGGAGGTGACGGCGATCGCGCAGGACGCCGAGGGGGTCACGGCGCACTTCGCGGAGGGTGGCGCCGTCCGGGCGCGGTACGCGGTCGCGGCCGACGGCGGCCGCAGCACGGTCCGCACGGCCCTCGGCATCGGGATGGAGGGCGAGGGCGTCGACCCCGCACCGATGCTGGTCGCGGACGTCCGCATACCGGACCTCGACCGGGACAACTGGCACATGTTCGCCGGCGGGGACGCCGGCTACCTGGCGATCTGCCCGCTGCCCGGCACCGACGACTTCCAGCTCGTCGCACAGTTCACCGCGGGCTCGCCCGACACCTCTGCCGAGGGAGTACGCGCACTGGTCGCCACCCGAACCCATCTGGCGGCCGATCAGGTCAGCGAGGTCCGCCGGGCCTCCGACTTCCGGCCGCGCGCCGCCCTCGCCGCCCGCTTCCGCGACGGCCGGATCTTCCTGGCCGGGGACGCCGCACACATCCACTCCCCCGCCGGCGGCCAGGGCCTCAACACCAGCGTCCAGGACGCCTTCAACCTGGGCTGGAAGCTCGGCCAGGTGCTGCGTCACGGCGCACCGGAGGCGCTGCTCGACTCGTACGAGGCGGAGCGCCGGCCGATCGCGGCCGACATGCTCGGCCTGTCCACACGGATCCACCGGGGCGAATCCCGGCGCGGCAGCGCGACCCGCCAGCTGGGCCTCGGCTACCGCGGCGGGCCGCTGGCCTCCGGCGCGGCGGGTGCACTGGCGGCAGGTGACCGCGCCCCGGACGGGCGGTGCCCGGACGGCACCCGTTTCTTCGACGCCTTCCGCGGCCCGCACTTCACGCTGCTCGCGGTCGGTACCGACGCGGAACTGCCGCAGGAGCTGCCCGATGTCGTCCGCGTGCTGAGGACCGAGCCGTACGAGGCGTACGGCAAGGGCCTCTTCCTCGTCCGCCCCGACGGCTACATCGGCTGGGCGGGTCAGGACACGAGAGGGCTGGGCGACTCTCTGGTGCGGGTCACGCGCTGCTGAGCGACAGCTTCACCGCGAAACCGAGGAACAGCACCCCGGCAGCGGATGTGGCGCCCGCCGAGAGCTGCTTGCGGCGACGGAACGCGGACGCCAGATGCGTACCCGTGAAGATCAGCAGGGTGAGGTAGAGGAAGCTCGCCAGCTGGGCGAAGGCACCCAGGACCAGGAAGGAGAGCGCCGGGTAGGCATAGCCCGGATCCACGAACTGCACGAAGAAGGCGACGAAGAAGAGAATCGCCTTGGGGTTGAAGAGGCTGACCACGAAGGCGCGACGGAACGGCCGCTCGGCGCCGGCCGACGGCGCCGCGTCGGCCGACCCGTCGGACACGCGCTCGTGCCGGGTGCGCCACATACCCCAGGCCGCCCGCAGCATCCCGATCGCCAGCCAGGTCAGATAGCCCGCACCGGCGTACTTCACTATGCCGAACAGCACGGCGTTGGCCTGGAGCAACGAGGCGACTCCGGCCGCGGACAGGGTCATCAGAACCGTGTCCCCGCACCACACGCCCGCCGCTGCTGTGTATCCCGTGCGCACACCGCGGCGCGCGGCGACCGACAACACGTACAGCGAGTTCGGCCCCGGCAGCAGAACGATCAGGACGAGGCCCACGAGATACGTCGGAAGATCTGTCACACCCAGCATGAGGCGGAGTGTCGCACAGGGGTACGACACTCCGCCTCGGGGTTTCGCATGACGGAAACCCGGGGCGCGCGCACATGGGTTCACGGTGGTTCACCATGGTTCACGACAGTTCACGCCAGTTCATGGCGGTTCATGGCTATTCACGGCGGTCCGGCACGGCCGACAGCCCCGCGGAGCCGGTCAGAGCGCGGCGCTCGGAACGTACGTCCCCCACACCTCGCGCAGCGCATTGCACACCTCGCCGACGGTGGCCCGCGCCCGCAGGGCGTCCTTCATCGGGTAGAGCACATTGGCCGTTCCCTCCGCGGCCTCCTTCAGCTCGGCGAGAGCCGACTCGACGGCGGCCCGGTCACGCCCGGCGCGCAGCTTCGCCAGCCGCTCCGCCTGCTGGGCCTCGATGGCCGGGTCGACACGCAGCGGCGTGTAGGGCTCCTCCTCCTCGAGCGTGAAGCGGTTGACGCCGACGACGACCCGCTCGCCGCTGTCGGTCTCCTGCGCGATCCGGTAGGCGCTGCGCTCGATCGCGTCCTTCTGGAAGCCTCGCTCGATCGCGCTGACCGCGCCGCCCAGCTCCTCGACCTTGTCCATCAGTTCCAGCACCGCGGCCTCCATGTCGTCGGTCATCCTCTCCACGGCGTAGGAGCCGGCGAAAGGGTCGACGGTGGCGGTGACATCGGTCTCGTACGCGAGCACCTGCTGGGTGCGCAGCGCGAGGCGGGCCGACTTGTCCGTCGGCAGGGCGATGGCCTCGTCGAAGGAATTGGTGTGCAGCGACTGGGTGCCGCCGAGGACGGCCGCGAGGCCCTGGACGGCGACGCGCACGAGGTTCACCTCGGGCTGCTGGGCGGTCAGCTGCACTCCGGCGGTCTGGGTGTGGAAGCGCAGCATCAGCGACTTGGGGTTCCCGGCGCCGAACTCGTCCCTCATCACCCGCGCCCAGATCCGGCGCGCGGCACGGAACTTGGCGACCTCCTCCAGGATCGTCGTACGCGCCACGAAGAAGAACGAGAGGCGGGGGGCGAAGTCGTCCACATCCATCCCCGCGGCTACAGCCGTTCGGACGTACTCGATGCCGTCCGCAAGGGTGAAAGCGATCTCCTGCGCGGGCGTGGCACCGGCCTCGGCCATGTGGTAGCCGGAGATCGAGATCGTGTTCCACTTCGGGATCTCGGCCTTGCAGTATCTGAAGATGTCCGCCGTCAGCCGCAGCGACGGCTTGGGCGGGAAGATGTAGGTGCCCCGGGCGATGTACTCCTTGAGCACATCGTTCTGGATGGTGCCGGTCAGCCGGTCGGCCGGAACCCCCTGCTCCTCGGCGACCAGCTGGTAGAGGAGCAGCAGGAGAGCGGCCGGGGCGTTGATCGTCATCGACGTGGAGACCTTGTCCAGCGGGATCCCGTCGAACAGGACACGCATGTCGTCGACCGAGTCGATGGCGACCCCGACCTTGCCGACCTCGCCGTGCGCGATCGGCGCATCGCTGTCGTGACCCATCTGGGTCGGCAGATCGAAGGCCACGGACAGACCTGTCGTGCCGTGCGCGGTCAGCTGCTTGTAGCGGGCGTTGGACTCGACCGCGGTGCCGAACCCGGCGTACTGACGCATCGTCCACGGGCGGCCGGTGTACATCGACGGATAGACACCGCGCGTGAAGGGATACGAACCCGGCTCCCCCAGCTTCTCCGCCGGCTCCCACCCGTGCAGGGAGTCCGGCCCGTAGACCGGCTCGATGGGCAGTCCCGACTCCGACTCGCGCGCCATGTTGTTGTGCCTTCCGCTGGGCCTGCTGCTAAAGGTGTCCCCTGAGCTTCTGACTCGTTGGCTGGTTGCCGAGCGACCGCCGACCGCCACCCACCGACCGCCGCCCGCCGCCCACCGGCAGCACCGGAGTTACCGGCCGGTGAGTCCGAGCGCCGGACTGCAGCGCCGGACTGGACCGACGGACCGGGCCGACGGACCGGGCCGACGGACATGCGGGCGGAGCGCCGCACGCCTGAGGCCTCCTCACAGCATGCCCCGCGGTCCGCAACCAAGCACGGCCTGGAAGCATCCCTACTGACACACGACCGTCCCGGGGGGCAATCCATGCACCGCACGTCCGTCCTGCACAGAACACTGATGGCCGCTGTCGCCATCGCTCTTGCCACCAGCTGCAGCGCTCCGTCCGCGGGGGGCGGCGGAGCGGCGGGATCGTCCACGAGCAGCAAGCCTTCGAAGACACCGGCCGCTTCGGCCGATCCGGTCACGGACTCGAAGCCGAGCGGGGCCCCGGTGTCGCCATCCGGCACGGCGAGCGGCACCCCGTCGGCGGCATCCAGGGTGCTCATGAAGGAGGAGTCGGAGAGCGAGCAGGTACGGGAGCTGCAGGCGCGGCTGCGTCAGCTCGGTTACTTCCACCGCTCGCCCACCGCCTTCTACGGCTCGATGACCGCCGAGGCCGTCAGCGAGTTCCAGAAGAAGAAGGGTCTTGCCACGACCGGCTCGGTCGACGAGGCCACCTGGACGAGCCTCGTCGCGATGACCCGCAAGCCGACCGCGGACGAGCTGCGCCCCCCGACGACCAACACGCTGGACAAGCCCGACCCGCGGTGCATGAAGGGCCGTGTGCTCTGCATCAGCAAGGAGAGCAGGACGCTCGCCTGGATGATCGACGGCGAGGTCGTCTCGGCGATGGACGTGCGGTTCGGCTCGGAGAACACGCCGACCCGCGAAGGCATCTTCAGCGTGGGCTGGAAGGCCAAGAAGTGGACGTCGACGATCTACCACACGTCGATGCCGTACGCGATGTTCTTCAGCGGCGGCCAGGCCGTCCACTACTCGGCCGACTTCGCGGCCCGCGGCTACGGCGGCGCTTCGCACGGCTGCGTCAATGTCCGGGACAAGGGGAAGATCGCGGCCGTCTTCGACCAGGTGAAGGCCGGCGACAAGGTGGTCGTCCACTGGTGACCGGTGTCCACCGATGACGGTGGAGAAGTGAGGGGCGCGGGCGGGACCGGGGGAACGTGTCCCGCCCGCGCCATTTGCGCCGAGCCGTAGGTACGGGGGGAACCCCGGCTCAGGCGCGGCCGATGACCAGTCGGCTCACTTACTACTGCGCCGTAGTCCCGAAAAACGTCACACCTGGCCGAAAATTCTTCCGACGGATCGGAAACCGCAGGTCAGAGAGGTGGTGCGGTGGCCCGAAGGGGCGTCGCGGGCGGAGCCGGGACCGAGGGAGCAGGAGCCGGCAGGCAGCACCCCCGGCAGGGACCCGGGGGTGCTGGACCCGGCAGGCGCGCACCCGCCACCCACACCCGCACCCGCACCCGGGAGGGACCCCCTGTCGGCGCGCTCGTGGCCCCGTTGCTCCGGCGCGGGGATCGCTGGTGGGCCCCGTCGGCACATGAGGACGGGCAACGCTTGACCTGGAGCGCGCTCCAAGTCCTACGGTCGTCATATGACCAGCGGTAACGCCGTTGCCCACACCGAGCCCGCGCCCACCGTCACCCAGGTCGCGGAGCGCACCGGGCTGTCGCCCGACACCCTGCGCCATGACGAGCGGGCAGGGCTGTTCGAGCGCGTCGGGCGCAGCACCGGCAACCAGCGCCGCTACGCGGCGGCCGACCTGGCACGGCTGGAGTTCCTGCTGCTGCGGGAGACCGGCATGCCGGTCTCCGACATGCAGAGGTCGCGAAGTTGCGGTCAGCCGGGCAGGCCACCGTCGCCGACCGGCCGGCCGTGCCGCGCGAGCACCGCGCGGTGCTCGCGGACCGTATCCGCGGTCTGCGGCGCGCCGCCGGCGCGCCGGATCGGGCACTACGAGCGGCTGCTCGCCGAGCAGCCGGAGCAGGGAAGGGGCCACCCATGAGCACCTCAGAGCGTCCCGTTGCCGAGACCCGCCAGGACCGCTTCGAGCGCGGCATGGAGGTGCTCTCCCGAGTCGACGGGGAGGCCGGGCGGAAGGTCGTCGACTCCCTCGCCGGAATCTCCCCCGAACTCGGCCACCAGGTCGTCGCCTGGGCCTTCGGCGAGATCTACGACCGTCCCGGCCTGCGACCGCGCGACCGGCAGCTCGTCACGCTGGGCATGCTGACCGCGCTCGGCGGCTGCGAGCCCCAGCTCGAAGTGCACGTCAACGCCGCCCTCAACGTCGGGCTGACTCCCGAGGAGATCGTCGAGGCGCTGCTGCACTCCGCGGTCTACTGCGGCATGCCAAGGGCCCTCAACGCCACGTTCGTGGCCAAGAAGGTCTTTGACGAGCGCGGCCTGACGCCCGTCACGACGGGATGAGACCGCACGCGTGAGTGCCGTCTGCACCAGGTCGGCGAGCGTGCGGCCGGTGAGGACCGCGCCGCGCGCCATGGGCAGCGACCCTGGTGCGGTGACCGGAAAGGTCTGCCGAGTGGTTCGGGGCGTCCGGTGCGCTGAATCGCAAGGCGGTGGGGGTACCGCCCGGCCGGAGGCTGGGCGGGATCGCCCTCGTAGTGGGCGTACACGGGCGACTCCGACAACGCCGCGAGGTGCTGGGGGTACCCCGCCGGGCGAAGGTCTGGGAGAGTCGCGCGCCGGTGAACCTTCCGGTCGCAGCACCGGGCGCCGGCAGCACCGGCGGAGGCGTCAGCCGGAAAGCGGAATGCCGGCGACGGACAGCACCGGCAGCCCGATCACGGGCGCGGGGGCGGGGTTCGTCGGAAAGCCCGGGACCGCGGGGGCTCCGTCCTCGCCGTCGTCACCGCCCTGGTCGTTGCCGTCACCGCCGCTGCCGTCGTCCCCGCCGTCGCCGTCTCCGCCGTCCTGGTCGCCGCCGCTGCTCGACCGTCCGGCGCCGGACAGCACCCGGTCGCAGAAGCGCTTGATGCGGTCGGCGCCCCGGGCCACGTCCTCCAGCCGGCGCTTGCGTTCCTCGTCGAGCTGTCCGCTCCGGTAGTCACGGCAGGCATCGACGGTCCTGCGGTACCGATCGCCGTGTCCGTAAGAGTCCTTGCCCTTGGACTCGCCCGGCTCGCCGCCCTGGGCCGGGCCGCCCGGAGTCGCCCTGTCGCCGCCCTGCCCGCCCGTGGACCCGCGGGTACCGGAGGACGGCGGCGGCACCGGGTTTCCGCCACCGGTCGGGGACGACGGCAGCGGCGTCGTGTCGTTCCCGCCCGTCGGCGAGTCGGAGACCACCGGTCCCGGCACGGCGGCCGAGACGGTGGAGGCGGGCATCGGGGCGCGATCGTCGCCGAAGGGGGTGGGCAGCGCACCGGCGACGGCCGCGACGGCCACGCCGCCCACGGCGAACCCGGCGAGCGAGGCGGCCAGTCCCCAGCGCAACGGCCGGGCCCAGCGGGCCGGGCGAGGGGCGGGCGCAGTGAGCCGGACGGGCGGGAGCAGTTCCGCCGCGCCGCCGTCCCGCGCCTTGCGGAACGCCGCGAGCGCGGCCTCCTCACCACGCAGGGACTCGGTTCCCGCCTCCCGTACACGGGCGGAGTCCAGCACTTCCGAGAGACTTTGCGCATCGCTACGCGCGTCAACGCCGACGGGCTCGACAGGTTCCCCGCGGAGCAGTCGCTCCGCCGTCTCCTCGTCGAGCCATTCGTACCGCTCGTCGGCCATCACATGTCCTTCTGCGTCCGCAGAGGCGAATGCGTCACACCGGCGGACCGCGCGGCACCGGGCCGAGGGGTGCGCTGCGGCGGTACGGCGCCCAGCTCCGCGCCGCGTCCGGGGCTCTCCGTACCTTCGTACGCACCGTGCTCACCAGGGCTTTGGCCACCGTGGGCGCCGGGGTCACCGGCGCCGATCAGCTCCGCCAGCCGCTTCAGCCCCCGGTGGGCCGCGGTGCGTACCGCACCCGGCCGCTTCCCCAGCGTCTTCGCCGCGCTCTTGGCGTCGAGACCGACGACCACACGGAGGACCACGGCCTCCGCCTGGTCCTGCGGCAGTTGGGCGATCAGCTCCATCGTCCGCCCGGTGGCGAGGGCCTCCATGGCCTCGCCCGCGGTGTCGGACTCGGCGGGTTTCCCTGTGAGTTCGGTCTCATCACCGCCGATGGCGGGCCGCCGGGCGCGCATCCGGATGTGATCCAGAGCACGGTTGCGGGCGATCCGCGCCGCCCAGCCGCGGAAGCGGTCGGCGTCGCCGCTGAACCTCTCCAGGTCCCGCGCTATCTGCAGCCAGGACTCGGATGCCACGTCCTCGGCGTCCGGTTCACCGACCAGCGTGCGTATGTAACCGAGCAGCCGCGGATGTACGGCGCGGTACACAGTCCGGAACGCGTCTTCGTCCCCGGCCTGAGCCGCGAGCACTGCGGCGGTCAGCTCCGCGTCGTCCCCCAGCACTCCCACTACCCGTTCGTCATCGCGGCTGGTCACACCCACCGCACGCCCCATCGCGCAAGAGCACGCTACGTGCCTACCGCTGCGTACGTCCATGTCTTGTACAACTTGCAACATTCTGCTTCAGGCATCGTGTGACAGAAAACGCACCCCCGGCGCTGAAGGTAGTACGGGGCCGCGCAAGCGGCCCCGGCGGACGACGACCGGGGCCTCTCCTGTGGGGGGTGGCGGCCCCGGTCGTCCTTCCTGCTTCCCCCTGTCGCGTGTCGCAGTCATCTTCCGCGCGTGGGCCTGGCGGCTCATCAGTTGGCGTGGGGCGACGCGTGACGTATCCCGCGGGCAGCGTGCCGAGGCCGGCATGGAAGGGTCAGCCGATCGCGATGCGCGGGTGTGCCGACGGCGTGATCCACGCCATGACCCGGTCCATCGTCGCGCGCGGCACCGAGACGCATCCCGCCGTCGCGCCCTTGCCGTTCACATGCAGGAAGATCCCGGCCCCGCGGCCCGGTACGGCGGGCCGGCGGTTGAAGTCGACGACCAGCACCTTGGCGTACTGCGTCGGGTAGTTGACGAGATGCTCGCTGCCCCGCTCACCGGACTCGGTGAGCGGGAAGTCCGCCCCCGCCTCGGTGTGCATCGAGTTGTAGAACTTCGACTCAGGGTCCTGGACCCACCAGTGCGTGGAGTCGACCTTCGTGTACGGCATGGCGGTGCCGCCGGCCTCCACGCCGAAGCCCTCGGTGATGGTGTACGTGCCCGACGGCGTGGTGTTCGTACCCTGCTTGCGCGTGGCCCCGTCGACGAGCCCGTTGGCCCCGACACGGCCGCTGTCGGCGATGACCGCCTGCCATCCGGACGGGCCCTTGGACCAGGCCATGACCGTGCCGTACGAGCCGCTCGCCTTCACCGTGATGACCTGGGTGGCGTCGCCGACGGCGACCGGTACGGGGAAGAACGGCGCGGCGGGCGCGGCACCAGGGACGACGGACAGGGTGGACACGGCGGACCCCTCGGGGTCCTGAGCTCCGCAGACCGACACCAGCACCATGGCGACGCCGGGCACGGCGAGCGCGGCGGAAAAGCTACGGGACGAGGACAGCACGAGGTGATCCTCCGGTCGTCGGAACGGCGCGTCGGCGCTCGGCCGCGCGACAACGCGGCCGGTTATACATGGACATACCGTCCGAGCACCACACGACGCGCATGCGAGGCGTAACAGATGTGCACGGGTCCGCTTTCACCTCGTACACGAGCCGCACGTGAAGTCCCGCCCCGCGGGACCACAACCGTCACTCCTCAACCGCGCCGTACCAGCGCCATGACTCCAGCCGCTCCCGCCCCGGCAGTTCGCCGCGGCCCGTCGCCCACAGCAGGGTGGCCCAGCGGTCGGTGTCTGCCGGGGCGTCGGGGAACAGTCGCTTGAGGACGCGGTCACAGAGGCCGGCGGGCGGGGTCCAGGAGACACCGAGGCCCTCGGCGATGTCATGCGTGTGGACGAGGACCTCGACGACACCCATGCCGGCGAAGCCCTCGGGATCGGACGTGCCGAAGCCGTGGTACGACCGCACATCGGCCGGTGTCGTGCGAACCATCGCGGTGAGCATCGCACCGCAGGCCTCCAGCACCAGCAGCAGTCCGGTGGGCCCGGCAGAGCGGTCCGCGAACGTCACGTTGCGGGGGCCGCCGGCCCTCCGCGCCGCCCAGTCGAACGGGATCTCGCCGTCCAGCGGGGGCGCCTCCGGCCCCAGTTGCGCGGCATAGGCGAACAGGTCGTCGGCGAGATGCTCGACGGTCTCCCAGCAGGTCCATTCAAGCGCCCCGGCCTTCGCGTCCCAGTCACCTCCGAGGCCGCCCCGGAGCGTCGTGAGCGCGAGCCGCACGGCGTGCCGGACATCATCGGCGGTGACGGGCATGCGCGTCGGGTCGTGATCGTCGGCCATGCCGGGACCGTACCAACGTCACCCGAGCGGCTGTCACCCCGTACTCCGACGGCCCCTCAATCACTTCCTCATTTCGGGCGATCATCGGCACAGCCAGGGCCGGGTCGTCCCTCTCTGCCCGGTTCCGCTCCGTATGCTCCCGCCCCATGAACAGCCGCGCCATGAGGCGCTCCCGGATCACCGTGCTCGCCGCCTCCGTCGCCACGGGGCTGGCTCTCGCGGGGCCCGCGACGCCTGCCGTGCCTGCCCCCGTCCCCGCTCCTGACGCGCTGAGCGGGGACGTCCACAGCCTCCTCATGCCTGCAGGTGACGACCCGTCACTCCAGGTGCTTCCCGCCCGGACCACACAGCCGTTCAGCATGATCGGCCTGACCTGGAACGACGCTTCCGTGCAACTCGAAGGCACCGCCGAGGTCCGGACCCGGGACAGCCGTACCGGCGTCTGGTCCCAGTGGCGGACGCTCGACGCCGATGTCCGTGCGCCCGAGACTGGTCCCGAACAGCCCGGGGGTGCACGGCGCGGCGGGACCTCGCCGCTGTGGACCGGACCGTCCGACGGTGTCCAGCTGCGGGCGCAGGGCGAGGCGCTGCCGGAGGGGCTGCGCGTCGAACTGATCGACCCGGGGCGCGGCACCGACGTTTCCGTCACCCCGGTGGACCCGGGATCCGCGTCCTCGTCCCCGGCCCCGGAAACCCCGCCCGCGCTCGCCCAGGCACCGGCCGGGGCACCGTCGATCATCTCGCGTGCGGGGTGGGGCGCCGACGAGTCGCTCGTCGAGGACCCGCCCCGATACAACACCACGACCAAGGCGATCTTCGTCCACCACACCGCGGGGACGAACAACTACACGTGTGCGCAGTCGGCCTCGATCATCCGGGGCATCTTCCGCTACCACGTGCAGAGCCAGGGCTGGAACGACATCGGCTACCACTTCCTCGTCGACAAGTGCGGCAAGGTCTTCGAGGGGCGGGCCGGCGGGATCGACCGTCCCGTCCAGGGCGCGCACACCTACGGCCTCAACGTCGACACGAGCAGCATCTCTGTCCTCGGCGACCACATGACGGCCAAGGCCGTTCCGGCCGTGAAGAAGGCGATCGCCACGGTCGCCGCATGGAAGCTCGGGCTCTACGGGCACAATCCGGCGGGATCCGTCACGCTCACCGTGGGCGCCGACAACGGGAACTTCGAGCGGGGGGACCGGGTCCGGCTCAAGCGGATCTCCGGACATCGCGACGGCTCGGCGACCGACTGCCCCGGCGACAAGCTCTATGCCGACCTGCCCGAGGTCCGCACTCTGGCCGCGGCGGTCGCCGCCGGGGTCGCCCTGTACGGCACCACGGACGAGGAGGGGACCCCGGGCGCCGGACCCGGTCCCGACCCCCGCCCCGGCCCCGGCTGGGACGCCGGCCTGCTCTCCGGCCTCACCGACATCACGACCGGCGACTTCGACTCGGACGGCTTCCTGGACACGGTCCTCACCTACCGTACGGCCGGGGGCGCCATGCCCCTCGTCCTGCTGCACGGCACCGCGAGCGGGCCGGACACGGCCTCCCCCGCGGTACTGCACGGCGCGGGCGGCCAGGCCGTTGCCTCCGGCGACCTCAACGGCGACGGCTACGACGACCTCGCCGTGCTGACGGACCACGGGATCGACACCTTCCACGGCTCGGCCGACGGACTCACCACCACCGGTGCGGCGACGCTCGACGGAAGCGGACACGCCGGTTCGTCGTTCACCGCACGCGACACCGACGCCGACGGGTACGACGAACTCCTCGTCGACGAAGTCGTCGTGGCGAAGGGCAGCCCGCACGGAGCCGCCCCGGCCAAGACTTAGCGTCTTTCTTTCGGATCAGGCCGGATCGGTGAGCGGGGTCCGACCGCACGCCACGTGCATCGCAAGGCGGAAGAAGGAGCCCCCACGGTGGGGGCACCTCCCAGCGGCAGCCGGGGGACGTCGGCGACCGACGACAACGCAGCGAGGTGCGGCGCCAGAACACGCGAACCCGGCAAGATCCGAATGAGAGGCCCAGGCGCCCGGGCGCTGTCCGGCCCGAGCAGGCCGGACAGTGCCCCCTGGTGTCGTCTAGGAGTCGTCCGAGTCCTGTGCGGCTCTCGCCCGGCGGGACAGTGCGGCGCGGAGCACGCGCTGCCCTTCCACCGAGAGGTCCAGGGCCCGTCGCAGGCCCGCGCCGCCCGGGTTGGCGGACAGCACCTCGAGGATCTGGATCTGGCGGCGCTGCTCACCGGCGACGAGCGGCCCCTCCGCCCCGCCCGAGGGGTCGAGCTCCTGATGGAGCTCGAGCGCCAGGGCGGAGCAGGCGGTGGCCCATTCCGCCAGCGGCTCCGTCGCCCAGTCCGACGGCGCGGCGCCGATCATCTTCCGTACGGGGGCGGCGGCCTCGTCTGCGACGGGCGTGCCGTCCAGCGTGGCCCTGGTGGTCTCCAGCCGGTCCACCCAGCCGTCCTCACCGTCGGCGATACCCGCCCAGAGCGGGCGCAGCACGTCGGTTTCGTCGACGAGCAGGGGCAGGCAGCGGTCGAGACAGGCCAGACCGCTCGCGGCCAGGCTCCGCTCATCCGCCTCAGCGATCAGTTCCACCAGGCCCATCGACGCCTCCCGACTGTGCCGACACAGTATGTCCCTTACTGCGCCGGGTGGCTCAAAATCGTCACCCGGCCGCGACAGATGCACCTGACTCGTCCGGAATGCCCAAGCGTTGGAGGAAGCCGAAGAAGAGCTCCTCCGCGCCGGCCGCGATCGGCTCGGGCCGGGGCGCGCGCAGGATCTCCCGTAACGGGCCGGTCTCCACGCCCGCTCCGGCCTCCGCGGCCCACTCGGCCGCCAGGCGCGCCGCGTCCTCGGGGGACGGATAGAGGTCGTCGAGCGTCATCTCGCCGGTGGCGAGAAATCCGGCCATGTTCTCCCTGGCCAGACAGGCGTACCAGGAGCCGCTGCCGGGCGCCGCCCCCTCCACCGCGACACAGGCGCTGTCCATGACGAAGCCGAAGAGCACGGGTACGCCCGCCGACCGGGCGAGCGCCCCCATGTCACCGAGGTCGGGCTCGCTCGGCGCCCGCCATACCTGCCAGCCGCCGGGCCTTCGCGAATGCAGCACAAGATCGGACCGCACACGCGCGAGTGCGTCCTGCTCGGCCAGTGGACGCTCGCCCCTGCCGACGAGGTAGTACCCCCAGAAACCCATGTCTGCCCCCCTGCTTGCGACTCCAGCGTGACCTGCGGGACGCCGTGCCGTGCCACGCCGACGACCCGCGACACGCTTACCTCACAGCCCTATGGCATTCTGCGCACGTCGAACGCGGCTTGTGGCGGGCTCGGTTGAGAAAGAAGTCCGAAAAGCAACGGTCGGGAATCGTGTTCACCGCAGTGTTCACCGCACTGCGCCCGTTCGCGCCCCAGGCATCGCCGGGGAAGACGCTCGACCTCTTCGTGGCGAGGTACAAATCCCGCTACGCGGACGAGGTTCCCCACGTGCCGGCGTCCGCCACGGTGACGATCCGGATCCGCCTCCGACCGCGGCCGGCGCCCCGGAAGCCGGGGTGCGAGCCCGTACGGCCCTCAGGCGCGCTCACACCGGTACCGGTACCAGGTCGGCGGTCGCCCTGGCGCGCTGCATCGCCGTCACACGCCGGACGACCACGATCGCCAGCAAGGCCGCCATGAGGTCGATGGCGTCGCTGACGATCAACACCCTGAGCCCGTCCCTGATCGCCTCGGGGGCCTGCGCCGCGTCGTACCCCTTGCCCGCGACCCTGTCGACCGCGAGCGAGAGCAGCCACATCGCCCACCAGGCGTTGAGGAGCGCGTGCGAGGTCCACCGGGCTCCCGTGACCGGCCGGCTCGCGTTCCAGACGTCGCCCGCGATCCCACGGGGGATCCAGAGGTTCCCGATCGGGATGAACCAGCCGCCGATCGCCCAGCCGGGCCCCCGCCGCTGCAGATCGGGCGCGAGGACCCCCGCGTTGATGCGGGCCCGGTGGAACCAGATGATGAAGAGGACACCCGCCCCGATCAGGGCCAGGCCGTAGAGCCCGCCGGACACCGCCATCAGCAGATCGGCGCGGTCGAGTTCGTCCCGGGTGCGTGCGGACACGTCGGCCGCCCACACCCGGCGCATGTACGCCGCCGCGGCGATGCCCGCCAGATCGGCCACGACGACGGCGCCCAGCAGGGCCAGGACCGCGTACGAGAGGCCGGCCAGCGAACGCAGCCGTGGCGTCGGCCCGGAGACGGCTACCGGCGGCGCGGCCAACGGCGGCGCGGTGTTACCGGCTGCGACCGCGCAGCCGTCGCAGAGCCCCGGGCCAGTCGTGGCCTTGTGTGTCGAGCAGTTGGAGCAGAGCACGGTCGAGGTCCCCCCGGATGAGCCGTGAAGTGCGCCTCTCCCCAGAGGCGCAGCGGTGCGGCCCGGTCGCGACCGCCCGCGGACGATACGTTGCACGGCCGAGCGCCGTCCAGCGGATTCCGTGCGAAACCGCAGCTCCAGGCCGTAAGCCCATATCCGTAGGTTTCTAGGTCCCAAGGTCCGTAGGTTTCTAGGTCCCAAGGTCCGTAGGTCCGTAGGTCCGACCGAAGCCCCGGGCCGGAGGTCAGGCGAGCCGGTTCGCCAGCGCCGTGAACCCGGCCCACGCCAGCGGCGGCTGACCCGGTGTCCACAGCTTCTGGGACACCGCCCGCAGCGGCATCCGGATGCCCGCCGCCACCTGCTCCTGGGTCTGGGCCTGGGCACGGTCGCTCCAGATCGCGAGCCGGCCGCCCAGTATCTGCTTCGAGTAGCGCGCGGGAACCGCCGTGGTGCCGCGCAGGACGAGCGGGTTCCACTGCTCGTAGATGCGACGGCCGGTGGGATAGGTGAACTCGTTGGGCTCGCCGAGCACGTAGTAGAGGTACTCGTCGTTGAGGTTGACCACCTTGCGGCCCTCCGCCAGATACTCCTGCGGCGGGCGCGCCCCGATCTCCTTGCCCGTCCAGTACTCGACCTCGATGTCCTTGTCCGCGGAGATCACGCCGCCGCGGAAGAACCCGTCGTTCCACGCCTTCGGCTTCTTCTCCGCGGCGCGCACCACCGCGGCACGGTCGTTGAGCCAGCCGGTGGCGAGGTCCTGGACGCCGGCGTTCGGTCCGTACTTCTGGACGGCGGCACGGGCGAGCTGCGGATACGAGGCCGCCGGGTTCCGCACGGTCAGCGCCTGGTACTCGTCGGCGCCCACATGGAACCACCCACCGGGGAAGAGTGCCGCGTACTCGCGCAGCAGATCGTCGACGATCCGGGCCGACTCGGGCTTGGATATGTCGATGGCGCCCTGGCGGGGCACCCCCTGGACGTTTCGCAGCTGGAGCTGCGGATGGGCCCGCATGACCGCACCCAGGTGCCCCGGCGAGTCGATCTCGGGCACGACGGTGATGTGCAGGCTCCGCGCGAGGGCGATGATCCGGCGCACCTGTTCCTTGGTGAGGTGCTGTGCGGAGACGACCTCGGGATGCGAGTCGGAGGCTATTCGGAAGCCCTGGTCGTCGGAGAAGTGCAGCCCGAGCATGTTGAGCTTGAGGTCGGCCATCTCACGCAGCCGGGCCTCTATCCAGCCCGCGGTGAAGGGCTTGCGCGCGATGTCGAGGTTGAGGCCGCGCTGGGGACGGTCGGGCCGGTCCCTCACGACGCCCTCGGGCATGACCCCGCCCGAGCGCAGGGCCTGCTTCAGGGTGCGGGTGCCGTAGAAGACCCCGGCCTCGTCGGGGCCGGTGATCCGGACACGGTCGCCCCGGGTGGTGATGGTGTACGACTCCGCCGCGTCGGGCTGCGCGGGGCCGAGCGCCAGCTGGATGTCACCGGGGCGCACCGGGCCGCTGTTGCGTACTCCGGTCTTCAGCTCCTGGGACAGCAGCCGGGCCTCGTCGGCGAGTCCCTCGCTGCCTTTGGCGACGACGACCGCACTGCCCGGACCCGGCCGCCAGCCGGGGCCGCGGGCAGCCTCGTGGGTACGTACGGAGGGGATGGTGCGGGGCGCCGTGGAGAGCGGGTAGCTCTTCGTCGGCGTCGGCGTGGGGGTGGGGGTGACTGCCGGTGGCTGCGCCTGCGCCTGCTCGCCCGTCGCCCTACCGCCTCCCGAGCCTGCGGAGGAGCAGGACACCAAAGTGGTCAGGGCCGCCGCGGCGGCCACCGCGGATCCCGCGAGCCGTGTGCTCCTGCGCCGCCAGGTCATCGCATGAACCTCCTCTTCCCGGTGAAGTATGACTAACTGAGATGAACCGGGCGAAGTCGGGCAGGATCGTCTATCATGCGCGCCGAAACCTTCCCGTCCGGGTGAAAATCGAGCAACAGCCGGACAGCTTCCACCGCAGTATGGATAACGTTGTGGCTCACCCACCTCACCTTTCCCAGGCACCCACCGTGCCCGGATGGAGAGCCGCGCCGCCGAGGAGCCGAGGAGCACACGCTGTCCAGCGAATCGCACACCGGCTTCCTGCGGATCCCGGCACCGGCCGGACCCGCCCGCCCCACGCCCGCCCGCCCTGCGCCCCTGCCCGGCCTCGAGCGGTTCAACACCGCCCCCGTCGGCGCCGTCGAGGCGGCCCTGCTCGCCTGCTGCGGCAGCCGCCGCTGGGGCCGGCGCATCGTCGCCCACCGGCCCTACCCCGATCTGCACGCCCTGCTCGCCGCCGCCGACGAAGCCGGCTACGACCTCGCGGCGGCCGATCTGGACGAAGCGCTCGCCGACGAGTCCTCGTCCGGACTGCACCCGGGTGCGCCCGCGGCCGCCCACACCGCGCTGCGCGCCGCGCAGGCGGCGTACGAGAGCCGCTTCGGCCACGCGTTCGTGATCTCCCTCGACGGCTTCGCCCCCGACGAGCAGCCCGATCAGGTGCTGGCGGCGATCCGCTCACGACTCGGCAACGATCCGGACGAGGAGCGGGTGGTCGCCGCCGACGAGCTACGCCGACTCGCCCGCGCCCGGCTGGCGCATGTAGTGGCCAATCACCCGGAAAGAAGCAGTTCAGGGCGCCGGGGAAGCCGTCCCGATAGCCCGTCCGTGCCTGTTTGATCACACATAACGACCCCGGGCGAGGGAACCGACATCTCGTCGCTACGATGGCCAGGGCCGGTGGACCGTACCCGGCCGGGCCAGACCGACAGAGCTGTCACTTTTGGTAGAACGCTGGCGGCCGGCTCCAATCCCCGCTCCCGGAGGGTTTTTCCGTGCCGGCTGGAACGCTGTACCGCGGCCGGGAAGGTATGTGGTCCTGGGTGGCTCATCGAGTCACCGGCGTCCTCATCTTCTTCTTCCTGTTCGTACACGTGCTGGACACCGCTCTCGTCCGTGTCTCCCCCGAGGCATACGACGAGGTCGTGGCCACGTACAAGACGCCGCTCGTCGCGCTGCTGGAGTACGGCCTCGTGGCCGCCATCCTCTTCCACGCGCTCAACGGCCTTCGTGTCATCGCCGTCGATTTCTGGTCCAAGGGCCCGCGGTACCAGAAGCAGATGCTCTGGACCGTCATGGGCATCTGGGTCGTGCTGATGGCGGGCGCCCTTTACCCCGTCCTCGGCCACGCCGCACGTGAACTGTTCGGGAGCTGACGCCAGACATGTCTGCTGATTCCTCTTCCGCGATCGGGGCCGTCGAGGGCGTCGGACTGTACGACGCCGACCACCCGGCCCCCTTCATCGAGGCGCCGCGCAAGCGCACCGCGAAGACCCCGAAGTCGACCCGCGGCAACTTCGAGATGGCCGCGTGGCTCTTCATGCGTCTGTCCGGTGTCGTCCTCGTCGTCCTCGTCATCGGCCACCTGCTGATCCAGCTCGTGCTCGACGGCGGCGTCTCCAAGATCGGCTTCGCCTTCGTGGCCGGCCGCTGGGCGTCCCCGTTCTGGCAGGTCTGGGACCTGCTGATGCTGTGGCTGGCCATGCTGCACGGCGCCAACGGCCTCCGTACCGTCATCAACGACTACGCGGAGCGGGCCAACACGCGCCTGTGGCTCAAGGGCCTGCTGTACACCGCCACGGTGTTCACCATCCTTCTGGGCACGCTGGTGATCTTCACCTTCGACCCGAACATCCGCTAGGCACGGGGCTGAGGCGAAACAACTGATGAAGATCCACAAGTACGACACCGTCATCGTCGGCGCAGGTGGTGCCGGTATGCGCGCCGCCATCGAGTCGACGAAGCGCAGCCGCACCGCCGTGCTGACGAAGCTCTATCCCACCCGCTCCCACACGGGCGCCGCGCAGGGCGGCATGGCCGCCGCGCTGGCGAACGTGGAGGAGGACAACTGGGAGTGGCACACCTTCGACACCGTCAAGGGTGGTGACTACCTGGTCGACCAGGACGCCGCCGAGATCCTGGCGAAGGAGGCCATCGACGCCGTCCTCGACCTGGAGAAGATGGGCCTGCCGTTCAACCGGACGCCGCAGGGCACCATCGACCAGCGCCGCTTCGGCGGTCACAGCCGTAACCACGGCGAGGCCCCGGTACGCCGGTCCTGCTACGCGGCGGACCGCACGGGCCACATGATCCTCCAGACGCTGTACCAGAACTGCGTCAAGGAGGGCGTGGAGTTCTTCAACGAGTTCTACGTCCTCGACCAGCTGATCACCGAGGTCGATGGCGTCCGGAAGTCGGCCGGCGTGGTCGCCTACGAGCTGGCCACCGGCGAGATCCACGTCTTCCAGGCGAAGGCCGTGATCTACGCGTCCGGCGGCACCGGCAAGTTCTTCAAGGTGACCTCCAACGCGCACACCCTTACGGGTGACGGCCAGGCCGCCTGCTACCGCCGCGGTCTGCCGCTGGAGGACATGGAGTTCTTCCAGTTCCACCCGACGGGCATCTGGCGCATGGGCATCCTGCTGACGGAGGGCGCCCGCGGTGAGGGCGGCATCCTCCGCAACAAGGACGGCGAGCGCTTCATGGAGAAGTACGCGCCCGTCATGAAGGACCTCGCGTCGCGCGACGTCGTCTCGCGCTCCATCTACACCGAGATCCGTGAGGGCCGGGGCTGCGGTCCCGAGGGCGACCACGTCTTCCTGGACCTCACCCACCTGCCGCCGGAGCAGCTGGACGCCAAGCTCCCGGACATCACCGAGTTCGCGCGTACGTACCTCGGCATCGAGCCCTACACGGACCCGATCCCGATCCAGCCGACCGCGCACTACGCGATGGGCGGCATCCCGACCAACGTCACGGGTGAGGTCCTGGCGGACAACGCCACCGTCGTCCCGGGTCTCTACGCCGCCGGCGAGGTCGCCTGCGTCTCGGTGCACGGCGCCAACCGCCTCGGCACCAACTCGCTGCTCGACATCAACGTGTTCGGCAAGCGCGCCGGAATCGCCGCCGCCGAGTACTCGGCGAAGGCCGACTACGTCGACCTGCCGGAGAACCCGGCCTCCCTCGTCGAGGAGCAGGTCGAGCGGCTTCGCAACTCCACCGGCTCGGAGCGGGTCGCGGAGCTGCGCCGCGAGCTCCAGGAGACGATGGACGCGAACGTGATGGTGTTCCGTACGGAGCAGACCATCAAGACGGCCGTCGAGAAGATCGCCGAGCTGCGCGCGCGCTACAGGAACGTGTCCGTCCAGGACAAGGGCAAGCGGTTCAACACGGATCTGCTGGAGGCCATCGAGCTGGGCAACCTGCTCGACCTGGCCGAGGTCATGGCCGTCTCCGCACTGGCCCGCAAGGAGTCCCGCGGCGGTCACTACCGCGAGGACTTCCCGAACCGCGACGACGTCAACTTCATGCGCCACACCATGGCGTACCGCGAGGTCGGCGCCGACGGCACCGAGACCGTCCGTCTCGACTACAAGCCCGTCGTCCAGACCCGCTACCAGCCGATGGAGCGTAAGTACTGATGGCTACCCCGACCATGGACAAGGTGGAGGCGGAGGCTGCCGCCTCCCCGTACATCACGGTCACCTTCCGGATCCGCCGCTTCAACCCCGAGGTCTCGGCCGAGGCGGAGTGGCAGGACTTCCAGCTCGAGATCGACCCGAAGGAGCGTGTGCTCGACGGTCTCCACAAGATCAAGTGGGACGTCGACGGCACGCTGACCTTCCGGCGCTCCTGCGCGCACGGCATCTGCGGCTCCGACGCGATGCGGATCAACGGCAAGAACAGGCTCGCCTGCAAGACGCTGATCAAGGACATCAACCCGGAGAAGCCCATCACGATCGAGGCCATAAAGGGCCTCACGGTCCTCAAGGACCTGGTCGTGGACATGGAGCCGTTCTTCCAGGCGTACCGGGACGTCATGCCGTTCCTGATCACGACCGGCAACGAGCCGACCCGTGAGCGCCTGCAGTCCGCCGAGGACCGCGAGCGGTTCGACGACACCACCAAGTGCATCCTGTGCGCCGCGTGCACGTCGTCCTGCCCGGTGTTCTGGAACGACGGGCAGTACTTCGGCCCGGCGGCGATCGTCAACGCGCACCGCTTCATCTTCGACTCGCGTGACGAGGGCGGGGAGCAGCGCCTGGAGATCCTCAACGACAAGGACGGCGTGTGGCGTTGCCGCACGACCTTCAACTGCACGGACGCCTGCCCGCGTGGCATCGAGGTCACGAAGGCGATCCAGGAGGTCAAGCGCGCGCTGATCACCCGCCGCTTCTGAGTCACCGTCGAGTCACCGGTCCGGCAGTCCGCCGGGTCAACACTCCGGCAGGGGCCCGTTTCTGTACGCTCACCCGTACCGAGACGGGCCTTTGTCGTGACACCTTTCCGGATGGGCCGGACAGCCGGACGAGCCGGCTGAGCCGGATGAGAGCGGGGACCGATGACCGAGCCGAACCAGAACCCCTATCTGGAGGGCGGCAACTACCAGTGGGGGCCGACACAGCCGCCTGGGCACGACCAGGGTTTCGCCAACGGCTATGGCCACGGCGCCGGTTACGGCGCCGGCTTTCCACAGGGGTCGCTCGTCCCGGCGGCCGGGCCCTACGGCGCAGGTGTGCCGCTGCTGGTGCTCGGTGACATCACGGTCCTGCAGGACTCGATCGTCACACCGAACGGGACGCTGCCGCTCAAGGGCGCGGTGTGGAACGCGCTGGACATGTCGCGCACGGAGGAACGCATTCCCACGCACGCCGTCGTGCTGGCGATCGTGTTCTCCCTGCTGTGCCTGGTGGGCCTGCTCTTCCTTCTGATGAAGGAGAAGAGGACGACGGGGTTCATCCAGGTCACCGTCACCAGCGCCGGCCGCCACCACACGACGATGATCCCGGCGACCGGCCCGGGCACCGTCCACTGGGTCATGGGGCAGCTCAACTACGCGCGCTCGCTGAGCATTTAGCCGCCGGGCACGGCGGCGACGCGGTCACGGTGCGGGCGGTCGTTCGAAGAAGGTCTCCAGGGCGACCGTCGCCTGGGTGCCGCTGACCCCGTCGATCGCGTACAACCGCCGCAGGACGTCCTGGAGCTGCTCGGTGGTCGCCGTGCGCACCTTCACCAGGACCGACGCGGTGCCCGCGATGATGTGCGCCTCCTCGATCTCCGGTATCGACGCGAACGCCTCCGCCGAGTCACCCATCCACGCCGACGATTCGACCAAGACGAAGGACAGCACACCGAGGCCTAGGGCCGTCGGGTCGACGTCGACCGTCGTACGGCGGATGACTCCGCGCTCGCGCAGCTTGCGTACGCGTTCGTGGGCCGCGCCGGCCGAGAGACCCACCGTTCTGCCCAGCGCCGCATAGGCCTGTCCGGCATCCCGCTGCAGCAGCGTGAGCAGCGCACGGTCGATGTTGTCCACGTTTTCCACAGCCATGCCGCAACCATATCCCGTTCTGCCATACTGAAGTCGTTCCGAATGATGTTCAGCCAATGAGGGGAGGGCACGAACTGTGTCCGGTGAAATCGAGGGTGATCGGTACGAGATCCTGGACGAGCGTTTCCGCACCGGACGTTGCGCCAACGGCGACACCCGGCTGGAGCGGCTCTTCGAGGACTGCCGCTGGGCGGAGGGGCCCGTCTATCTGCCCGCCTGGCGCCAGCTGATCTGGAGCGACATCCCCAACGACCGCATGCTGCGCTGGGACGAGCCGACCGGCACCGTAGGCGTCTTCCGCTCCCCCGCCGGCCACAGCAACGGCAACACGCTGGACAGGGAAGGCCGCCTGATCAGCTGTGAGCAGGGCAACCGCCGCGTCACCCGCACCGAGCACGACGGCTCGCTCACGGTCCTGGCCGACCGCTTCGACGGCAGGCGGCTCAACTCGCCGAACGACGCGGTGGTGCGCTCCGACGGGTCCGTCTGGTTCTCCGACCCGGACTTCGGCATCACGAGCGACTACGAGGGGTTCCGCGCCGAGAGCGAGATCGGCGCCTGCAACGTCTACCGGATCGATCCGGGGACGGGCGAGGTCCGGCTGGTGGCGGACGGCTTCTCGGGGCCCAACGGGCTCGTCTTCTCCCTCGACGAACGGCAGTTGTACGTGTCGGACAGCCGCGCCCGGCACATCCGCGTCTTCGACGTCCGCGACGACGGCACACTGTCCGACGGCAAGGTCTTCGCGGAGGCGGCACGGAGCAGCTTCGACAACATCCGCTTCGACGACGAGGGCCGCCTCTGGGCGGCGGCCCTCCACGACAGCGTGCACTGCTACGACCCGGACGGCACACTGCTGGGCCGGCTGCTCGTCCCTGAGCCGGTCTCCAACCTCGCCTTCGGCGGTCCCAAGAACAACCGGCTGTTCATCACGGCGACGACATCCCTGTACTCGCTGGTGATGTCGGTGACGGGCACGGACCGGGTGCACCGGCGCCGCGCCTGACGGCGGCACCCGGAGTACCTGAGGCCCGAGGGCCCGAGGGCCCCGTCATTGGGGTGCTTCGCCTTCGCCTTCATGGTGGGACGACCGGCATGGGCGTCACGCTCTGCGAAGCGGGCGTGCAGCCGATGCCTCGGCCGGTCGGCGGACGGGGGCAGGCGGGGCACCGAAGCACCCATGAGCCCCGGAAGGCCCTCGGCGCTCATGGGCCGGTCGACGGGGCATCCTCCTGGAGGAAGCCGGTGAGGAGTGCGGTCACCTCGGCCGGGCGTTCCAGTGACGGCAGGTGGCCCGCCCAGGGGAGTTCGACGGCGCGGGCGCCGGGGATCAGCTCGGCGAGGCGGGCGCCCATGGCGCGGAAGTCGGCCAGGTCGTGCGCGCCGGTGACGACGAGGGCGGGGCCGTCGACGGCGGCGGGATCGATGTCCGGTCCGGCGGAGGGCGTGGAATCCTCCGGCCCGGACGCGGAAGCCGCTTCCTCGTCGGCCGCCAGCTGGATCTCGAAGGCGTGCCGCTGCATGGCCCGTACGCGCTCACGCACCGGCTCGTCCGCCTCGGGGCCCAGCCAGGTGGTCACGTTCAGCTCGACGGCCCCGTCGAGGTCGCCCGCCTCGATCAGTTCGTCCTCCCGGGCGCCGAAGTCCTTGAGCGCCGGCCCGGGTTCATGTCCGGGCAGCGCGGCGCAGAGCAGGACCAGTGAGGTCACCCGCTCCGGGCGGCGGGCCGCGATCTCGACGGCGACACGGCCGCCGAAGGATGCGCCGACGAACGCGGCCCGTTCGAGGCCGAGCGCATCCAGCAGGGCCAGGACGTCGTCCGCGTCCCGGTACGGGCGCACCGCCTCGGCCGGGGTCTCGCCGAACCCGCGGAAGTCACAGCGCACGACCCGGTGACCGGCCTCGGCCAGGGCCTGCCACTGGGCGTCCCACATCCGCCGGTCGCAGACGGACGAATGCAGCAGCACCACTGCGGGGCCATCCCCCGCCACATCGTGAGAGAGCGTCATCTGCACGACCCTAACCGCTCGGTACCTCTTGCCGCTTCACCTTTCCTCTCCCGACTTGAACGTGTTCAGAAAGAGGTCTACAGTCCATGACAAGACCTTTTGAACGTGTTCAAGGGAGGGTGGGGAATGGACCTCACTGTTGTCGCGTACGCCGTCTACCTGCTGATCAGCGTGGCTCTCACCATCTGGGTGGCGCGCACGCTCAGCCGGAACGGACGGATCTTCCTCGCCGACGTACTGAAGGGGAACGAGAAGCTCGCCGATGCCGTGAACCACCTCCTGGTGGTCGGCTTCTACCTCGTCAACCTCGGCTTCGTGGCGCTCTATCTCGGCCAGGAGGACGCCGTCAGCAGCACCCGCGGACTCTTCGAGGCGCTCTCCGTCAAGCTCGGAGTCGTCCTCCTCGTCCTCGGCGTCATGCACCTCGGCAACGTCTACGTCCTCAACAAGATCCGCCGGCGCGGAGTGATGGAGCGCGAGCAGACCCCGCCCGTCCCGCCGCAGGGCTGGACCGGACCGGCCGGCAGTGGCCCCTGGGCCGCGCCCGCCACGAGGGCCTGAGCAGCCGTGGGCGGCACACCGGTGAAGCGTCTGACCGTGCTCTACGACGCGAACTGCTCGCTCTGCGTCCATCTGCGGCACTGGCTGCTGCGGCAGCGGCAGCTCGTGCCGCTGGACCTGGTCCCCGCGGCGTCGCAGGAGGCCGGACGGCGCTTCCCCGAGCTCGACCACGAGAGCACCCTGCGCGAGATCACGGTGATCGGCGACCAGGGCCAGGTGTACCGGTCCACCGCCGCCTGGATCGTGTGCCTCTGGGCCCTGGCCGAGCACCGGCCCAAGGCCCACTGGCTGGCGACGCCGGCCGGAGCGCCCTTCGCCCGGGTGACCGTCCTCGCCGCCGCGAAGTACCGGGAGGCCACCGCGGCTTCCTGTGACGACGGGCGGTGCGAGGTCCCGGCCGCGCCCCGTTAGGCTCGAGCATCGTGACCGACGTGAACGACCCCCAGGACGAGCAGCGCGGCGAACCTTCCGCCAAGCCCGCCAAGAGCGAGCAGACCCGCACTCTCATCCTCGAAACCGCGCTCCGGCTCTTCCAGGAGCGCGGTTACGACAAGACGACGATGCGGGCCATCGCCCAGGAGGCCGGCGTCTCCGTCGGCAACGCGTACTACTACTTCTCCTCCAAGGAACACCTCGTCCAGGGCTTCTACGACCGGATCGCCGAGCAGCACCAGGCGGCGGTCGCGGACATCCTGGACGGCGGCGAGAAGGACCTCACGGCACGCATCCGCGGGGTCCTTCTGGGCTGGCTCGACATCGCCGAGCCGTACCACGAGTTCGCCGCCCAGTTCTTCAAGAACGCCGCGGACCCGGACAGCCCGCTCAGCCCGTTCTCCCCGGAGTCGGAGGGCCCCCGGGACGCGGCGATCGACGTCCACCGCCGTGTGCTGTCGGGCGCCGACGTCAAGGTCGACCCGGAACTGGCCGAGCCGCTGCCGCAGTTGCTGTGGCTTCAGCAGATGGGGCTCGTGCTGTTCTGGGTCTACGACCGGTCCGAGGGCTGTGCCAACAGCCGCCGCCTGGTCGAGCGGCTCTCGCCGGTCACGGCCCGTGCGATCTCGCTCTCCCGCTTCCGTCTGCTGCGCCCCCTCGTCAAGGACCTCCACGAGTTGCTCGGCGACTTCATGCCGACGGCGGCGAGCATGGCGGCGTCGGGCAAGCCCAAGCGCACGGCGAACCGGAAGCACCCGGACCAGGGAGCATGATCCCGGTTCCCCGGCGGCGCGGGGGCGTCGTCAGGCCTGGCGGGAGGCCAGCTCGACGACGGTGATGTCGGACGGCGCACCGACCCGCACCGGCGGGCCCCATGCGCCCGCGCCGCGCGAGACGTAGAGCTGGGTGTCGCCGTACCGTTCCAGACCCGCGAGGGTCGGATTGGCCAGGTCGGCGATGAGATTGCCGGGCCACATCTGACCGCCGTGCGTGTGCCCGGACAACTGGAGGTCCACACCGTGGCGCACGGCGTCATGGATCACGACCGGCTGATGGGCGAGCAGCACGGCGGCGCGGGTGCGGTCACGGTCGCCCAGCGCCCGGGCGAAGTCGGGACCCTGGCCCTCGCTCTCGCCCGCGACGTCGTCGACGCCCGCGAGGTCGAACCCGGCGATCTCGACGCGGTCGTTGCGCAGAGGCGTGAGGCCGAGCTCACGTACATGGTCGACCCAGGCGTCCGCGCCCGAGAAGTACTCATGGTTCCCGGTGACGAAGTACGACCCGTGCCGGGCCTTCAGCTGCGCGAGCGGCTCGGCCGCCCGGCCGAGGTCGGCGACGCTGCCGTCGACGAGATCGCCCACGACGGCGACGAGGTCGGGCTGTGCGGCGTTGATCGTGTCGACGATCCGCTGGGTGTGGGCGCGGCCCAGGATCGGCCCGAGATGGATGTCGCTGACGACGGCGATCCGGTACCCGTGCGCTCCGCGCGCGAGCTTGGCGAGCGGCACGGTGACCTTCTTCACCCGCGGCCCGCGCATCACACCGTACGTCCCGTACCCGACGGTCCCCGCGGCGACGGCGGCGGCGGCTCCGCCGGCGGCGCGTGCGACGAAGAGCCGTCGCGACAGCTCGCCGGCAGCGGCCTCGGGACGCTCGCCGCCCGGCACGGAGACACTCGCTTCCGCGACCCCGTCGGCCGCGAGCGCGTCCGCACCGGGAGCGTCGGCGGTCGCCAGGGAGCCGCCCTGCCGTACAGCCGCGTCGGGCCCGTCGTCGACGGCGACGGAACCCGGGGCACCGGAGGAACCATGGGCGCCGGAGGATCCGGAGGTACCCGCGTGCCCGGCGGCCGTCACAGCGGCACCGCGGACGCCCGTACCGCCCGTCGCGGCCTCGGCCACGGCACCTGCGGGCGTCGCGAGCCGGCCGGTGACTGACCGTGTGTCAGCCTTCCGCTCCAGCACCCGCCGCAGCAGCGGCCGCACAGCCTCCGCCACCACCAGCGCCAGCGTCAGATACAGCAGCACCGCGAGCCACAGATACCCCGGCCATGCCAGGATCTGCTGGAGCAGGAAAGGCGCACCCGCCCGCCCCGAGGTGAGCGCGCCGACCGACAGCAGCGGCAGCACCACCACCGCCACCGTGCCCGCCCGGCGCAGGGCGCTCCCGCGCACCGTCGTGTCGCGGACCAGGCGACGCCACACGTACCAGTGCACACCCGCCAGCAGGGCGAGGATCACGACGATCACCAGCAGGACGACCAACACGGCACCGCTCCCTTATTCACGGTCGCGGCGCAATGCGCGTACGCCACGCAACCCGATGACCCCGACCGCCGTCCCCAGGAGAAAGGACGTGATGGCGAGCAGCAGATGGACCCAGAAGTACGCAGTGGGGTCACCGGCGTCGTCGAAGGCGAGCCCGCTGGCGTCCTGCCAAAGGTTCTTGACGAAAGTGACCCAGATGACCCAGCTCCACACCCCGAACGCGAGCAGGAACCAGGAGACGGGGCGGCTGAGCTTCATGGACTCAGTATCACCGCTGTGCTCCATACCGGTGCGACGGGGTCCGGGCTATGGGCTGTACCGGCGGAGCTCGCGGCGGGTCACCCCGTCGGTGTCCGTTTCACTGACAACTCCATGTACTTTCTCGATCGTGTCTGCTCTGAAAAAGACCGCATTGACGGTCATTGCTGCCGCATTGCTGCCCGCCTTCACCGTCGCGCCTGCGATGGCGGCCACTGCCACGGCCACAACCGCCGACACCATCAAGACGGACGACAAGGCTCCGAACCCTCCGGCCGCCATGTCCACCGTGGGCGGCGAACAGCTCGGCGAACCAGGCACCCAGGTCGATCTCGCGTCCGGCGCCCCGGTTCTGCCCAAGCAGCTGTCGGGGCGTTCCTGGATCGTCGCGGACGCCGAGACCGGTGATGTGCTGGCCGCCCACAACGCCCACTGGCGGCTGCCCCCCGCCTCCACCCTGAAGATGCTCTTCGCGGACACCCTGCTGCCCAGGCTCTCCAAGGACGAGGAGCACACGGTCACCACGGACGAACTCGCCGATGTCGGCGAGGGGAGCAGCCTCGTCGGGGTGAAGGAGAAGCAGACCTACACCGTCCACGATCTCTGGCTGGGCGTGTTCCTCCGTTCGGGCAACGACGCCGTCCATGTGCTCTCCGCCATGAACGGCGGTGTCGAGAAGACCGTCGAGGACATGCAGGACCACGCCGAGGAACTGCAGGCGCTCGACACGCATGTGGTCACACCGGACGGCTACGACGAGACGGGCCAGGTGTCGAGCGCGTACGACCTGACCCTGATCGCCCGAAGCGGACTGCAGAAGAAGGACTTCAGGGAGTACTGCTCGACGGTCCGCGCCGAGTTCCCGGGCGAGCAGAAGCCGGGCAAGAAGCGTGAGACGTTCGAGATCCAGAACACCAACCGGCTGCTCACCGGCGACTTCGGCATCAACCCGTACGCGGGCATCGCGGGTGTCAAGAACGGGAACACCACGCACGCCGGCGCGACCTTCACCGGAGTCGCGGAACGGGACGGCAAGGTGCTGCTCGTCACCGTCATGAACCCGTCGTCGGACGAACAGCAGGCCGTCTACAAGGAGACCGCGCGCCTGCTCGACTGGGGTTTCGAGGCGGTCGGAAAGGTGGAGCCGATCGGCGAACTGGTCGCGCCGAAGTCCGCCCGTACAGGGCCCTCCAACGGCTCCGAGTCCACGGACGGCGCGGGGGACGGCGACGAGGACGGCAAGAGGAATCAGCACGGCCCGGCGAAGGCATCCACGGCAGCCCACGAGAGCTCCAGCGGCATCGGTGTCGCGATCGCCATCACGGGCGGTGTGCTGGTGCTGCTCGCGGGCGCGGTGTTCCTGGTCAACCGGCGCTGGCCGCTGCCGGATCTGGTCCGCCGTCTCCCTCGCCGTTAGAGCGCTCGTCGCGCTGGGCGGCGGCGCTTCCCGTCGCCGTCCACGCGGCACTGTAGAGCAGCAGCCTCGCGGTGAAGTTGATCCACAGCAGCAGCGCGACCGGCACGCCGAACGCGCCGTACATCGACTTCGCCGCGACACCCGAGAGATAACCGCTGAGCAGCAGCTTCAGCAGCTCGAAGCCGACCGCCCCGAGCAGCGCCGCGACCATCAGCCGGCGGCGGGGCGGCTGGACCCCCGGGAGCAGGGTCAGGACGTAGAGCAGCATCAGGAAGTCGGCCAGGACGGCAACGGCGATGGCGGCGATCTGGAGCAGCACACCACCCACCCCGTCGCGGTCGATGCCCAGCCGGTCGGCGCCCCAGCCGACCGCGCTCGTGCCGAGGGCGGAGGCAGCGAACGATGCCAGCACCACCGCGCCCAGCCCGAGCAGGACGACGGCGTCCTTGCCCATGCGCAGGATCGGGTTGCCCTCGTCCACGTCGTCGAGCTCCCAGACCGCGCGCAAACAGTCCCTCATCGAGCCGACCCAGCCGATGCCGGTGAACAGCAGCAGGGCGCCCGCGACCAGGCCGACCGTGCCGGCGTTGTCCACCAGAGCCCCGATGTCGAGCTGTTCGGAGATGCCCGGCACCTGATCGGAGAGCTTGTCCTCGAGCTTCGCCACATGTTCCTTGCTGAGCAGTGCCGCGCCGACCGCCGCGGCGACCGTGATCAGCGGGAACAGCGCCAGAAAGCTGATGAAGGTGATGGCGGCAGCGAGCCGGGTCCAGTGCACCCGGTCGAGGGTCTCGTACGAGCGCCAGGCGTGCGTCTTCATCAGCCGCCGCACGAGCGGGCCGATGAGGGGGAGTCGGGTCAGCCAGTCCATCTCGTACGTGTGCCCCCTCTCGGCCGGACCGATCCGGAAGTGGTCAGAGATCCACCACGGCCATTCCGTACATCGACAGCCACACCAGCCCGATGACGGCGAGCGGCCGGTCGCGCAGGACGACCTCTTCCGGTGCGCCGGCCGTTCCCCGGTCGGCGAAGACCGCGTACCGCAGCACCGCGAGGATGAACGCGATCACCGAGATCTGACGCCAGGGCAGCAGAGATCCGTTCGCGGTGCCCCCGCTCTCCAGCGCCCACAGGCAGTAGCCGAGGACCGCGACCCCCGCCGCCAACTGCCAGACGAAGCGCAGATAGCCGGTGGTGTACGAGGAGAGCAGCGCCCGGGTCGCGCCGTCCGCGCCCGCCATCTCCACGGCCTCCGAGTAGCGCTTGGCGGCCACCATGAACAGCGCCCCGAAGCCGGTGGTGATCAGGAACCAGCGGGAGAGCGGGATGGACAGCGCCACCCCGCCGATCATGGCGCGCATCAGGAATCCGGAGGTGACGACGGCCAGATCGACGACGAGGACGTGTTTGAGCCGGACGCAGTACGCGAGCTGCATCACGACGTACGCGGTCAGCAGCACCGCGGTCATCGGGTTGCACAGCACCACCGCGGCGACGGTCGAGGCGACGGCGAGAAGCGCCCCGGCGGCGTAGGCGACGGGCACCGGCACCTGCCCGGCGGCCACCGGGCGGAGGCACTTCACCGGGTGCGCCCGGTCGGCCTCCGCATCACGCGCGTCGTTGATCAGGTACACGGCGGAGGCGGCGGTGGTGAAGAGGGTGAACACGACGCCCAGTTGGACGGCGGTGTGCCAGGACACCAGTCGGCCTGCTGCGGCCGGGGCCGCCACGACCAGCATGTTCTTGATCCACTGGCGCGGCCGGGCGGTCCTGATCAGCCCGGCGGGCAGGCTCAGCGCGCTTGGGGTGCGCATGGGCGGCAGGCCGCCGGATCCGTGCTCCGGCTGCTCCAGGACGGCGGTGCTGCGCTCAGCCATGAGCACCCCCGGCACCTGGGCGGCTCAGGGCTGCCGCGTTCACCGCGCGGAGCGCGGCAGGGGCCGGGGCCCGGCCGGATGTCCGGCTCCGGCTCCGGCTCCGGTGTGCGGCACCACCCAAGGCCCGGCGCAGGGCGGGACCGGCGGCCTGGCGGAGGACCGTACTGATGCTCCGGCGCAGGGCAGTACCGGCGGTACGACGGACGGCCGCGCTGACGGTCCGGCGCGTGGCGGTACCGGCGGTACGACGCACAGCGGGACCGGCACCCACACCCACGGCAGGACCGACCGACCGGCCCGGGTTCCCGCGCGCGGTCCGGCGCAGGGCAGTACCGACGGTCCGGCGCGCGGAGGGACCGGCACTCAGGTCGGCGACGGGGCGGGGGGACAGGCGTGGGATCGCGTTCCCGCGGGCGACCTGGAGGGCGCTTTCCCGGGCGGTCCGGGACCGAACGCGCGCCCGCTCCCCGGACATGGCCCGCGCCGCAGTCCGGCGCAGCGCTCCGCCCTCGTCCCGGCCGGACCGCAGCCAAGGGGTCCCCAGGCGTGCCGTGAGCCCGCCGAGGAGGGCGCCCGCGGCAACATCGGTCGGATAGTGCACGCCGACCACCAGCCGGGACACACACATCGCGGCGGCGACCGGCGGCACCAGCCGCCGGCCGGCCGGGCGCAGCGCACCGAAGGCGACGGCCGCCGCCGCCGCGGCGGTGGCGTGCGAGCTGGGAAACGAGTGCCGGCCCGCGGTGCGTACGAGCGGTTCCAGCATGGGCAGTCGTGGCCGCGGGCGGCGAACGACCCGTTTGATGCCCATGCTCGCCAGATGGGCGACGCCGATCAGCGCGGTGCCGCGCAGCCAGCCGAGGCGCCGCTCCGGATCGGTCGCCGCGCACAGCAGACCGGTCGCGATCCACAGTGCACCGTGCTCCCCGCCGCGCGAGAGCGCGCGCGCCGCCGCGGCCACGCGCGGCTCCCGCCCGCAGTCGCGCAGCGCCAGCAGCAGCCGGTGATCGGCGCCCGCCAGGTCCGCCCAGCCAGGGCCCCGGCCCGTGGCGAAGCCCGCCGCCCGGTCCGCCCACTCGAGGCCTCGCATCTGCCACCCCTTTCGATCGAGCCAGGGGCGACTCTTCTCAACCGGACGCCGTCATTCACGGCAATCTTTGATGACACTCGTTTAATCACCCATTTCGGCGAGTCAGCCGACATTGGGGCAAATCACTAATAAGGGGCGATAGCGTCGCGCACATGTCTGCCGACTCCCCTGTCGCCCCCGGTCGTGCCCCGACCGACGACCTCCCGGTGGCCGTGACCGGCTGGGGCCGCACCGCGCCCTCCGCGGCGCTGCTCGTCCGCCCCCGCACGTACGAGGAGGCGGCGGAGGCCGTGCGTGGCTGCGGGGCGCGCGGCTCGATCGCGCGCGGCCTCGGACGGGCGTACGGCGACGCCGCGCAGAACGCGGGCGGCGCGGTCCTCGACATGACCGGCCTCGACCGTATCCGCACCGTCGACGCGGAGAGCGGTGTCGTGGTGTGCGAGGCGGGTGTCAGCCTGCACCGGCTGATGGAGGTGCTGCTGCCGCTGGGCTGGTTCGTGCCCGTCACGCCCGGAACCCGCCAGGTGACGGTCGGCGGCGCCATCGGCGCCGACGTCCACGGCAAGAACCACCACGTCTCCGGCTCCTTCAGCCGCCATGTGCTGTCGCTCGAACTGCTCACCGCCGACGGCGAGGTGCGCACGGCCCTGCCCGGCACCGAGCTCTTCGACGCGACGGCGGGCGGGATGGGCCTGACCGGCGTGATCCTCTCCGCCACGATCCGGCTGCACCGTGTCGAGACGTCCCTGATGTCGGTCGACACCGAACGTGCCGCCGACCTCGACGACCTGATGGCCCGGCTCACGGCGACCGACGACCGCTACCGCTACTCGGTCGCCTGGATCGACCTGCTCGCGCGGGGCGCGGCGACCGGCCGCTCGGTCCTCACGCGCGGGGAGCACGCACCCCTCGACGCGCTGCCGCCCAGGGCCCTGCGCCGCCCGCTGGAGTTCCGCCCTGGGCGCCTACCCGCCGCCCCGGGCTTCCTCGGCCTCGCGCCTGACTTCGTACCGGAAGGGCTGCTCGGCCGGACGTCGGTCTCCCTCTTCAACGCCCTCTGGTACCGCAGGGCGCCTCGTGCCCGCAGGGGCGAGCTCCAGAGGATCTCCACCTTCTTCCACCCGCTCGACGGGCTCCCGCACTGGAACCGGATCTACGGCCGGAGCGGCTTCGTCCAGTACCAGTTCGTGGTCGGGTACGGGCAGGAGGAGTCGCTGCGCGACATCGTGCGGCGGATCGCCGGACAGGGCTGCCCGTCGTTCCTCGCCGTGCTCAAGCGCTTCGGCGCGGGCGATCCCGGGTGGCTGTCGTTCCCCGTCCCCGGCTGGACGCTCGCCCTGGACGTCCCGGCCGGGCTGCCGGGGCTCGGCACCTTCCTCGACGAGCTGGACGAGCGCGTGGCGGGGGCCGGGGGGAGGGTCTATCTGGCCAAGGACTCCCGGCTTCGGCCGGAACTGCTGGCCGCGATGTACCCCGGACTGGACCGCTTCCGGGCGCTGCGCGCCGAACTCGACCCCCGCGGGGTCTTCGTGTCCGACCTGTCCCGACGCCTTTCCCTTTGACACCTGCCGTTCCTTGACGCCTGTCTCTCCCTTGACGACCGCCCTTGACGACCGCCCCCGACGACGAACATCAGGCCTCCGACGAGAAGGAGCATCACGATGAAGGACGCCTTCGGCATTCCGCAGTCCCTTCTGATCCTCGGCGGTACCTCCGAGATCGGCCTCGCCACCGCGCGCCGGCTGGTGGCCCGCCGCACCCGCACCGTCTGGCTGGCCGGGCGCCCGTCCCCCGCGCTGGACTCGGCCGCGGCGTCGCTGCGCGACCTGGGCGCGGATGTGCGTACGGTCCCCTTCGACGCGCTCGACCCCGCCGGGCACGAGGAGGTACTGGGCAAGGTCTTCGCGGAGGGCGACATCGACATGGTGCTGCTCGCCTTCGGAGTCCTCGGCGACCAGGCGCGGGACGAGGCCGAGCCGCTCTCCGCGGTCCGCGTCGCCCAGACCAACTACACCGGGGCGGTCTCTTCGGGGCTGATCTGCGCGGGCGCCCTGCAGACCCAGGGCCATGGCTCTCTCGTCGTCCTGTCCTCGGTGGCGGGCGAGCGGGCCCGACGGGCCAATTTCATCTACGGGTCGTCGAAGGCGGGCCTGGACGCCTTCGCCCAGGGCCTCGGCGACGCCCTCTACGGGACGGGCGTGCACGTGATGGTGGTCAGACCCGGCTTCGTGCGGTCGAAGATGACGGCGGGCCTCCCGGAGGCCCCGCTGGCCACCACCCCTGAGGCGGTCGCCCTGGCGATCGAGATCGGGCTGCGACGGCGCTCCGAGACCGTATGGGTGCCGGGGCCGCTACGAGTGGTGATGTCCGCGCTGCGGCACGTACCGCGGGCGATCTTCCGACGGCTGCCGGTCTGACCCGTCCGCCCCACTCGGCCGGACCGGGTCCGGCGGGACGCTGGGAGACCAGCTCCGGTCCGGGCCTGCGAGACCGGTTGAGCCCGGGGAGACCACTCGGTCCTGCGAGACCGGCCGAGGTCCCGGAGACTAGCGGGGCGTGGGCGCCGTCGCGTCGACCGACGTCCCCTGCGCGGGCACGTTCGACAGTTTCGTACCGCCCCCGAAGGCGAACTCCTGGAGCTTGCGCCACACCGCGTCCGGCCCCTGCTCGTACAGCGCGAAGGAGGTGCAGGTCCACTCCGCCTCGTACCCGGACAGCTCCTCGTACGCCCGGTCCATCGCCTCGTCGGCGATGCCATGGGCGACGGTCACATGCGGGTGGTACGGGAACTGCAGCTCCCTGACCAGCGGTCCCGATGTGTCCCGCACCCTCTTCTGGAGCTGCGTACAGGCCGAGACGCCCTCGACGACCTTGACGAAGACGACGGGCGAGAGGGGGCGGAAGGTGCCGGTGCCGCACAGCCGCATCGGGAAGGGCCTGCTCGTCGCCGCCACGCGGGCGAGATGCGCCTCCACGGACGGCAGGGCAGAGGCGTCGGCCTCTGTGGGCGGGAGGAGGGTGACATGCGTGGGGATGCCGTGCGCGGCGGGATCGCCGAAGCCCGCGCGCCGCTCCTGGAGCAGGCTGCCGTAGGGCTCCGGGACCGCGATCGAAACGCCGAGCGTTACGGTCCCCACGTCGTTCTCCTATCCGGGTGCTCGATGGTCTGTCTGGGCCATGCGGCCGCGTGCCCTGGTCCGAGGTGAGGGTCCGCGGTCCGACGGTCTGCCCCAGCCGCCAGTGTGACGGCTGCGGCAGTCCTACCGCCAGGGTCCCTGGACCCGATGCTCGGGCTCAGTGCTTGGCGGGCAGGAAGCCGACCCTTTCGTAGGTCCTGGCGAGAGTCTCTGCGGCGACGGCGCGAGCCTTCTCCGCGCCCTTGGCCAGGATGGAGTCCAGCGTCTCCGGGTCGTCCAAGTATCCCTGGGTCCGGGCCTTGAACGGAGTGACGAAGTCCACCATGACCTCGGCGAGGTCGGTCTTCAGCGCACCGTAGCCCTTGCCCTCGTAGTTCTGCTCCAGATCCGGGACGGCCGTACCGGTGAGGGTGGACATGATGGTGAGCAGATTGCTGACACCCGGCTTGTTCTCGGCGTCGAAGCGGATCACGGTGTCCGTGTCCGTGACCGCGCTCTTGACCTTCTTCGCCGTCGTCTTCGGATCGTCGAGAAGGTTGATCAGACCCTTGGGGTTGGCCGTCGACTTGCTCATCTTGCTGGACGGGTCCTGCAGGTCGTAGATCTTGGCCGTCTCCTTGAGGATGTACGGCGAGGGGACCGTGAACGTCTGCCCGTACCGGCCGTTGAAACGCTCCGCCAGATCACGTGTCAGCTCGATGTGCTGACGCTGGTCCTCGCCGACCGGGACCTCGTTCGCCTGGTACAGCAGGATGTCGGCCACCTGGAGGATCGGGTAGGTGAAGAGGCCGACCGTGGCGCGCTCGGCGCCCTGCTTGGCGGACTTGTCCTTGAACTGCGTCATGCGGGACGCCTCGCCGAAGCCGGTCAGGCAGTTCATGACCCAGCCGAGCTGGGCGTGCTCGGGGACATGGCTCTGGACGAACAGCGTGCAACGCTCGGGGTCGAGGCCGGCGGCGAGCAGTTGGGCGGCGGCGAGGCGGGTGTTGGCCCGCAGCTCGGCCGGGTCCTGCGGGACCGTGATCGCATGCAGGTCCACGACCATGTAGAACGCGTCATGGGTCTCCTGCAGCGCAACCCACTGGCGGACGGCGCCGAGGTAGTTGCCGAGGTGGAACGAGCCTGCGGTCGGCTGGATTCCGGAGAGCACGCGAGGACTGTCAGAGGCCATGTCCAGCATTCTCTCAGGTGCCGCCGACAGGACGGGAACCGATCTCCGAAGGAGCCGGGGCGTACCAGGAGTTCCAGGGGCTCTTCCAGGGGTTCGGCGAGCCGCCACGGGGTGCCGCCGCCGGACCATCCCTGGCGAGTCGCCGTCGCGAGGACGCCACCGCGAAGTCACCGTCGCGGGTCACGGACCCGGGTGTTCCCGGTGTTCCGGGACCCGGAAGGACCGCGGGGTCCGGGAAGTCCCGACGGGAACCGATCGACCGTCGTCGACGAGGCCGCGGTGATCGCGCGGGTACGTTCCGGGGAGCCCGAGGCGTATGCGGAGCCGGTGTGTGCGTACACGCAGATGGCATTACGTGCGGCGGTGGCCTGTGGGGCGGGCGCGGGTGCCGGGGATGTGGTGCAGTCCGCCTCCTTCAAGGCCTGTCAGCCGCTCGGCCGGTTCCGGTAAGGCGCGAGGTTCCGGCCCTGGCTGCTGCGCACCGTCGTGAATGGGACAAGGAACAAATGAGACAAGGAACACAGTGCGGTCGACGGTCCGGATGCGCGCCCTCGCCGGGCGGGAGGCGATGCTGCCCGGCGCGGGGCGAGCCGCTGATACCGGATTCGGCGGACCCGGCGGCCTCGGCCGTGGCGGGGGAGCGCCGCGGGCGGCTGCCGGCCGCCCTGGACGAACTGGGCGAGGAGCAGCGGCAGGTCGTGATCCACCGCTGTCTGCTGGAGCTCGACGAGACGGAGACGGGGACGGCTCAGGCACGGCGGTCGGACCGCCGACGTCGTACGACGGGCTGTGGCACGAGGCCGACAGGCCGGGTGAGCCGACCGCGCTGCTGAAGACGGCTGGGGTCCTGGGCAAGAGGACCACCAGGGACGTGGGCCAGGTCATTCCGGCGCAGCCGCCCCCGGAAGGCGGCGCAGTCTCCGCGGAGGCGTCCGGGCAGGCCACGGCCGGGGCCGGGGATGGCACCGATCGGTGGTGGGCGATGCCCGGCCTGGCAGCCGGGGCCGTCCTGGGGCAGCCCTTCGCCCGCTCGCGGCCCGGCTGCCGCGTCCGCCGTTCGGCGGACGCGGGAGGACCGGGAAGAGGACCGGGAAGCGGGGCCGCCCCGGCAGTTGCCGGACGCGAGAGAGAAGTTCCCGGCCGGCGGGCCCGGGGCTTCTCCCGGGTGGACCCGCGCCCGTTGGCCGGGTCCACCCGTGGCGGCCCGGTTACGCGGGGAGGCCCGGCGCCGGGAAGGAGGCCATCAGGTCGGCGACCTCGGCGCGGATGGCGGCCAGCCCGTCCTCGTCACCCGTCCGGGCGGCGGTGACGCCGCGGTCGATCCAGTCGGCGACCGTCGGCATGTGCTGCGTGCCGAGGCCGCGCGAGGTGAGCGAGGGGGTGCCGATGCGGACGCCGGAGGGGTCGAAGGGCTTCCGGGGGTCGTAGGGCACGGTGTTGTAGTTGACGACGATCCCGGCGCGGTCCAGCGCCTTGGCGGCAACCTTGCCCGGGACGTCCTTGGGCGTGAGGTCCATCAGGATCAGGTGGTTGTCGGTGCCGCCGGAGACGAGGTCGAAGCCGCGGGCGAGCAACTCCTCGGCGAGGGCCTTGGCGTTGGCGACGACCGCGTGCGCGTAGTCACGGAAGGAGGGCTGGGCCGCCTCGTGCAGCGCGACGGCGATCGCCGCGGTGGTCTGGTTGTGCGGGCCGCCCTGGAGGCCGGGGAAGACCGCCTTGTCGATGGCCTTCGCGTGCTCGTCGCGGGACATCAGCATCGCCCCGCGCGGCCCGCGCAGGGTCTTGTGCGTGGTCGTGGAGATCACGTCCGCGTGCGGCACCGGCGACGGGTGGGCGCCTCCCGCGATCAGGCCCGCGATGTGCGCGACATCGGCGACCAGTACGGCGCCCGCCTCGCGGGCGATCTCCCCGAAGGCGGCGAAGTCGATGGTGCGGGGAAGGGCGGTGCCACCGCAGAAGATGACCTTCGGCCGCTCCTTGAGGGCCAGTTCGCGCACCTCGTCGAAGTCGATGAGGCCGGTGTCCTGGCGCACGCCGTACTGCACGCCGCGGAACCACTTGCCGGTCGCGGACACGCCCCACCCATGGGTGAGGTGGCCGCCCATCGGGAGGGCCATGCCCATCACGGTGTCGCCGGGCTCGGCGAAGGCCAGGTAGACGGCGAGATTGGCCGGTGAGCCGGAGTAGGGCTGGACGTTGGCGTGCTCGACGCCGAACAGCTCCTTGGCGCGGGCGATGGCGAGCAGCTCGACCTTGTCGATGTTCTGCTGGCCCTCGTAGTAGCGGCGTCCGGGGTATCCCTCGCTGTACTTGTTCTGCAGGACGGTGCCGGAGGCTTCGAGCACCGCCTGCGACACATAGTTCTCGCTGGGGATCAGCCGCAGCGTGTCGGCCTGCAGCCGCTCCTCGGCACCGACGAGCGCGGCCAGCTCCGGGTCGGTCGCGGTGAGGGCGGGATGGGTGTGCTGAGCGGGGAGAGTCATGGCGTCCTCCGGGCAGGCAGTCGGGGAATTCCGTTCCCGGGGTGCAACTCGGGGTCCCCCGCCGAAGCAGGGGACGAGCGGCGCCCACCGGGATCAGGCTGGTATCGGTCTGGTCCCGGGGTGCCCAGGCGGGCGGCGCCTCGTACGTGTTCTGCCGCGCTCGGCTCCCCCGCGGTCAGTTCCGCGTACGCCAGTCGCCGTGCGTACCGTCCAGCCTACTCGGCGCAGCCTCTGCGGCCGGGCACGGGTTCCGGAACCACGGGGAAACGGGAAGGTCTCCGGCGAGTCGCGTCCGAAGCCCAATGTTTCTTCACGTGATGACCGAGCGACGATAGAAAGAGGGATCACCCCGTTGCCGGGCAGGGCCTCACCCCGGTCCCGGTCCCGGTTCGACGACCCATGCCGCAGGACGAAACGGAGAACCCGTGTCTGCTACGGACAGAGCGATCGCCTCCGCAGAGGCGCACAGCGCCCACAACTACCACCCACTGCCCATCGTGATCGCCTCGGCGGACGGTGCGTGGATGACGGACGTCGAGGGGCGCCGGTACCTCGACATGCTCGCCGGGTACTCGGCGCTCAACTTCGGCCACGGCAACCGGCGACTGATCGATGCCGCGAAGGCCCAGCTGGAGCGGGTGACGCTGACGTCCCGGGCGTTCCACCACGACCGGTTCGCCGACTTCTGCACCCAGCTCGCGGAGCTGTGCGGCATGGAGATGGTGCTGCCCATGAACACCGGGGCGGAGGCCGTCGAGACCGCCGTGAAGACCGCCAGGAAGTGGGGCTACAAGGTCAAGGGCGTCCCGCCGGGACAGGCGAAGATCGTCGTCGCGGCCAACAACTTCCACGGTCGTACCACGACGATCGTCAGCTTCTCCACCGACCCGGAGGCCCGCGCCGACTTCGGCCCCTACACACCGGGCTTCGAGATCGTCCCGTACGGCGACCTCACCGCCCTGCAGCGAGCGGTCAGCGCGAACACGGTGGCCGTGATGCTGGAGCCGATCCAGGGCGAGGCGGGGGTCCTGGTGCCGCCGGCCGGCTATCTCGCCGGGGTGCGGGAGCTGACCCGCGAGCGGAACGTGCTGTTCATCGCGGACGAGATCCAGTCCGGCCTGGGCCGCACCGGCCGCACCTTCGCCTGCGAGCACGAAGGTGTCGTCCCGGACATGTACATCCTGGGCAAGGCACTGGGCGGCGGTGTCGTACCGGTCTCGGCGGTCGTCTCGTCGACCGAGGTGCTGGGGGTCTACCGGCCCGGTGAGCATGGTTCGACGTTCGGCGGCAATCCGCTGGCCTGCGCGGTGGCGCTGGAGGTCATCGGGATGCTGCGCACCGGCGAGTTCCAGCAGCGCGCCACCGAACTGGGCGAGCACCTGCACCACGAGCTGGGGCTCCTGGTCGGCGGGGGCGCCGTGGAGGCGGTGCGCGGGCGCGGGCTGTGGGCCGGGATCGATATCGTCCCGTCGCACGGCACGGGCCGCGAGATCTCGGAGAAGCTGATGGACCGCGGTGTCCTGGCGAAGGACACACACGGTTCGACGATCCGGATCGCTCCACCGCTGGTGATCAGCAAGGAGGACCTGGACTGGGGCCTCGACCAGCTCCGCGCGGTACTGGCCGGCGGGTGACCCGGGGCGGTGCGCCGGGTCACCCGCCGGGGGCCCGGCGCACCGCGCCGGACCGTGTCCGGGCGATCGCGCGTGAGCGCGAGCCCGACGGCTCGGGGAGGACCGACCGGCCGGGACCGGACCGGCCGGGGTCAGAGGATCACGTGCGGCAGAAAGCGGGCGTATTCGTCCGTGATCAGCCCGGACGACTCCCGGATGCCCAGCCCCGCCGCCTCGCCCTCGACGACCCAGGCGCCGAGCACGACCTTGTTGCCGGCGAAGTCGGGAAGCGGCGCCAACTCCTGGTAGCAGCAGGCTTCTTCCCGTACGGCCGGTTCCCCGCCGGGCTCATGGATGGTCACGCCCGCGCCCTCGCGGCCGAGGAGCGGCTTGGCCACGTACCCGTTCTTCCCGGCGAGTTCGCGCGGTCCGTCGAGATAGGCGGGGAGCAGGTTCGGGTGCCCCGGATACAGCTCCCACAGCACCGCCAGCAATGCCTTGTTGGAGAGCAGCATCTTCCAGGCGGGCTCGATCCAGCAGGTGGTGCCGGTGCCGCCACCGTTGTCCAGGGTGTCGAGGACGTGGGGACCGAAGCGGTCGGTGGTCAGCCACTCCCACGGATAGAGCTTGAAGCAGCTGCGGATGAAGCGCAGCCGGTCGTCGACGAACCGGCCCGACAGCCGGTCCCAGCCGATCCGCTCGACCGACAGCGCTTCGGTGCTCAGTCCGGCCTGCTGTGCGGTCTCGCGCAGATAGGCGACCGTCATCAGGTCCTCGCCGAGCAGGTCACCGTCCGAGTGCACGAAGTGGACGGGCCCCGGCGGCAGCAGGGGTGCCTGCCGCTTCCAGGCGTCGACGAGCCGTTCGTGGAGGGAGTTCCACTGATCGGCACCGGGGAAGCGCTCCTCCATCCAGAACCACTGGGGGCTGGCGGCCTCCACGAGCGAGGTCGGGGTGTCGGCGTTGTACTCCAGCATCCTGGCCGGGCCCGTGCCGTCGTAGCGCAGATCGAACCGCCCGTAGATGGAAGGCAGTTCGGCCCGGCGGCGCCAGGACTCGGCGACGCGCTTCGCGAGCCGGGGGTCGGTGATGCCGAGGTCCGCGAAGCGGCCCTGCTCCACGATGTGCGCCGCCGCGGCCAGGCACATGGCGTGCAGCTCTTCGACGACCTCCTCCAGCGCCTCGACCTCGGGCAGCGAGAACTCGTAATAGGCGCTCTCGTCCCAGTAGGGACGCAGGGAGCCGTCCGGGTACCGGGTGAGCGGATAGACGAGTCCCTGCTCCTCGACGATTTCCTGCCAGCCGGGGCGCGGATCGATGGTGTGACGTTTCATCTCTGTGTGGACCCTGGCGGCTCAGCCGCCGCCGGAGCCGGAGGAGCCGAAGCCACCGCTGTCGACGGCCGACTTGTCGAAACTGCCGCCCGAGACCTTGCCGTTCCCCCGGACGCTGCCGCCGTAGTAGTAACGGCCGTGGCCCTGGCCGTCGTCGTCGTCGCACTCGTAATCAGGCAGTACTTCCTGGGTCACGGGGTCGATGCACCGCTCGTCGGGCTCCGAGCCGCAGGACGTGAGCGTCGCCGCGAGCATTCCCATGCCGCCGAGTACCACCGCGCCTGACCTCAGCCTGCGCCGCGCCATCCTTCCGGCCTCCCCGTCCTTGTACACATCAAGCCAGTAAGCGAATCGCCGCAAGAGTAGATGGCCGCGCCGCCCGGTCGTAAGCCCGGTCCACGAACCCTCCCCATCTAGAGTCGCTTTGTGTTCTTTGGGATGTTCTGCGCGATCGCGGCCGCCGTCTGCTACGGCCTGGCCACGGTCTTCCAAGCGGTCGCCGCCCGTGCCGTCGCCGACCCGGGCGACACGTCCGGCGTGGACGCCGCACTGTTCCTGCGCGCTCTGAGGCAGTGGCGCTATCTCGCCGGACTCGTCCTCGACGGGGCCGGATTCACGCTGCAGATCGTGGCGCTCCGGCTGATCCCGATCTACGCGGTGGGCGCGGCGCTCGCGGCGAGCCTGGCGGTGACCGCGGTGGCCGCGACGCGGGTGCTGTCGGTGCGGCTCAGCCGAATCGAGTGGACCGCGGTCGGCGCGGTCTGCGCGGGCCTCGGGCTGCTGGGCCTGGCCTCGGGCCCGGAAGGCACGGCGGTCCCGCCGCCCGCGCTGAAATGGGCGCTGCTCGGCACGGCGGTCGTGGTCCTGCTGATCGGCGCCGCGGCGGGCCGGCTGCCGGGCCGCTCCCGGGCGCTGGTGCTGGGCATGGGTGCGGGCATCGGCTTCGGGGTGCCCGAGGTGGCGGTCCGGCTGCTGGACTCGGTGGACTTCGGGAACCCCGCGCTGTACGCGCTGCTGCTGGGCGGGGCCGCCGCCTTCCTGCTGCTCACCTCGGCCTTCGCCCGCGGCTCTGTGACCACGGCCACCGCGGGACTCGTCCTGACCGAGACCCTTCTGCCGTCGGCGGTCGGGGTCGTCTGGCTCGGCGACCGCACGCGCGAGGGCATGGCCTGGCTCGCGATCACCGGTTTTGTGATCTCGGTGGCGGGAGCGCTTGCCCTGGCCCGCTTCGGTGAACTGCCGGCCCCGGAAGCGGCCGTGGCCGACACCGTCGTCCCCGACGATCCCGCCGGTCCCGCCGGTCCCGCCGGGCGGCCCGAGGGGCACTGAGACCCGACCGGTCGGCGCCGCGCCTACGCCGCGCCGACGCCTCGCCGCTTCCTGTCACCGTTGGCTGTCACCGGACCGCACCGCCGCACCGCCGCACCGCCGCACCGCCGCACCGCCGCACCGCCGCAGGGTCACGGGAGCACCCGGCACAACGCGTCCAGCGCGCCCGACCATGCGCTGTCGGACGGGGTGCCGTAGCCGACGACCAGGGCGTCCCCGGCGGGTGGCGTGGTGGGGTGGTGGTAGCGGGAGAGGCCCTCGAGAGCGAGGCCCTGCCAGGCGGCTGCCTGGACGACCGGGCGCTCGGTGCCCGGGGGCAGTTCAAGGACCGCGTGCATCCCGGCCGCGATGCCGCTGACCCGGATGTCCGGGGCACGTTCCGCCAGGGCGTCGACGAGCTGGTCGCGGCGGCGCCGGTAGCGCAGCCGCATCCCCCGTACGTGGCTGTCGTACGCGCCGGATCCGATGAAGTGCGCCAGCGTCAGCTGGTCCAGCGTGCCCGACGCCCAGTCCGCCTCGCCCTTGGCCGCGGCCACCTCGGCGACCAGGTTCTCCGGCAGGACCATCCAGCCGACGCGCAGCCCGGGCGCCAGGGACTTGCTTGCGGTACCCAGGTAGACCACCCGTTCCGGGTCGAGGCCCTGGAGCGCGCCGACGGGCTGGCGGTCGTAGCGGAACTCACCGTCGTAGTCGTCCTCCAGGATCAGCCCGCCCGAGGTACGCGCCCAGTCGACGGCCGCGGCCCGCCGGTCCGGATGCAACGCGACGCCCATCGGGAACTGATGGGCGGGCGTGAGCAGCACCGCCCCCGCGCCCTTGAGCCCGGCCAGGTCTTCGGTCCGCGTACCGCTCTCGTCGAAGGGCAGCGCGGGCAGCCGCAGTCCGGCGTCCGTCAGCCTCTTCCAGTGGACGTCGAGCCCGTACGCCTCCACCGCCACCTCCCGCACCCTTCGCTGTCGCAGCACCGTCGCGAGCAGCATCAGCCCGTGGACGTAGCCGGAGCAGACGACGATGCGGTCGGGCTCCGCGTACACGCCGCGCGCCCGCGCGAGGTAGTCCGCGAGCGCGGTGCGCAGCTCGATACGGCCGTGGGTGTCCGTGTAGCCGAAGGCCTCGTGCGGGGCGGCCGTCAGCGCGCGCCGTGCCGCCTTGAGCCATTCCGCGCGGGGGAACGACGCGAGGTCGGGTGAACCGGGCACCAGGCTGTACGCCGGGCGGCTTCGCGGCCGGCTCGTCCGCGGCGCGGCGGCCGGTGATCTGCGGGTGCTGGGGGTGGCGCGGCGGGCGACCCTGGTGCCCGAGCCCTGGCGGGCCGTGAGCCAGCCCTCGGCGACGAGCTCGGCATAGGCGTCGGCGACGGTGTTGCGGGCCAGGCCCAGGTCCGCGGCGAGCGTACGGGACGAGGGCAGCCGGGTGCCGGGGGCCAGCCTCCCCGTGCGCACGGCGTCGCGCAGCGCGTCCATGAGGCCCGTGCGCACGCCAGGGCCGCGCACCTCGATATGGAAGTCCGCGCCGAACGACGATTCGGCGCGTGCGCGGGAACCGTCCCCGGACGCCGCCTCGACGTCGAGGTCGGGCTCGGGGTCGAGGTCGGGCTCGGGGTCGAGGTCGGGCTCGGGGTCGAGGTCGGGCTCGGGGTCGAGGTCGGGCTCGATGTCGGGCTCGATGTCGGGCTCGGGGTCGGGGTCGGGGTCGGAAATGGCCCAGTCATCCGTCATGGGAATGGACCATACCGATGCGCCACACGGCTCGTACGGTTGTTGTCATGACGACGACCGAGTTCAATCCCGAGCACACCCCGCGCATGCAGCTGGCGAAGCTGGCACCCGACGTCTACAAGGCCATGGTGAAGCTGGACGCGGCCGCACGGCAGGGTCTCGACCCCGTACTTCTCGAACTCGTGAAGATCCGCGCGTCGCAGCTCAACCACTGCGCCTTCTGCCTCGACATGCACACGAAGGACGCTCTCGCTGCGGGTGAGTCCGTGGACCGGATCATCCAGCTGAGCGCATGGGAGGAGTCGCGGCACTTCTACACGGCCAAGGAGATCGCGGCGATCGAACTGACCGAGGCGGTCACGGTCCTGACGGACGGCTTCGTCCCCGACGAGGTGTACGAGAAGGCCGCGAAGCACTTCGAGGAGGCGGAGCTGGCGCAGCTGATCGCCGCGATCACGGTGATCAACGCGTGGAACCGTTTCGGCGTGTCGACCCGCATGGTGCCGGGCCACTACACGCCCGGCCAGTTCACGCACTGAGGGGGCTGCCATGCCGGTGAACGTCTTCCGCGCCCTGCACCACGGCCGTGCCCCGGAGGACCCGCTGGTCCTGCCGGGTCCGTGGGACGCGGCGAGCGCCCGGGTCTTCGCCGACGCCGGTTTTCCGGCTCTCGCCACGCCCAGTGCGGGCGTGGCGGCGTCCCTCGGGTACGAGGACGGCGCGACCCCGGCCGCCGAGATGTTCGCGGCGGTCGCGCGGATCGTCCGCGCCGTCGACGTCCCCGTCTCGGCCGATGTCGAGGCGGGCTTCGGGCTGTCCCCCAAGGAGCTGGTGGAGAGGGTTCTCGACACCGGCGCGGTCGGCATCAACCTGGAGGACTCGGGACCGGGCGAGGAACTCGTCGACCCCCGGCGCCAGGCGGACCGGCTCGCGGAGGTACGGGCGGAGGCGGGCGACGCGCTGTTCCTCAACGCGCGCGTCGACACGTTCATCCGCGGCGTGACCGACCCGGAGGCGGCGATCGAGCGGGCCCTGCTCTACGTCGCGGCGGGAGCGGACTGCGTCTACCCGATCGGCGCCCCGCCGGAAGTCCTCCCCCGGCTCCGCGATGCCGTTCCGGGCCCGATCAACGCGGGGAAGTTCCCCGGCGCCCCGCCCATCGCCGAGCTCGGCCGTCTCGGCGCCACCCGGATCACCTTCGGGCCGGGCCTCCTGCTGCGCACCCTCGACGCGGTCCGTGACCTGGCGGCCGGCCTGCGTGCGTGACGGGGCCGGGGGCGGCCCTTGTCCGGCCTTCGGCCGGGCTCCAGCGGCTCGGTACCGGACGGCAGACCCGCGTGTCCGTCCTCGAACGCCGGACGGGCCGGGCGACCGGGCTCGGCCCGAACCCAGCCCCACCCCCAGCCCCCGACAGGCCCCGGCCCGGCTCCAAAGCGACCCGGCACCGAACCGCCGCGGATCCACATGTCCGTCCTCGAACGCCGGACGGGCTCCTGTGGAGCCCGTCCGGCACTTGCAGCCCGGGCGGGGGCCGCAGCGCGCGCCCCGGACCCGTCGGAGCCGAGGTACGCCCCGCGCGCCGGACGGGGGATGCGGGAGGAACGGTGAGCGCCCCGGACCCACAAACCGGGGCGCGCCCCCGCGAGCCCTGTCGCCGCGTCACTTCTTCGGCAGCCACGCCTTCCACGTCGACTCGTTCGCCTTGACCCACTTGTCCGCCGCCGCCTCGGGCGACAGCTTTTGGTCGGCGATCATCAGGGCGACCTCGTTCTGCTGATCGGTCGTCCACTTGAAGTTCTTCAGGAACTCGGCCGCCTCGCCGCCGTCCTTCGCGAAGTCCGCGTTGAGGAACTTCTTCAGCGGGGTCTGCGGGTAGGCGCAGGTGACCTTCTTCGGGTCGGCGTCGCAGCCTTCCTTGTACTCGGGGAGCTTGATCTCGACCATGTCGATCTGCGCGTTCAGCCACTGCGGGGTCCACCAGTACGTCAGGAAGGGCTTCTTCTCCTTCGCGTACTTCTTGATCGCCGTGATCTGGGCCGCCTCGGAACCCGCGTAGTTCGTCTTCAGGTCCAGCTTCAGATTGTCGATGATCGCGTCGTCGTTGGTGACGTAGTCGGGCGAGCCCTCCAGCAGCTCACCCTTGTCGCCGCTCTCCGCGGTTCTGAAGTCCTTGGCGTACTTGTTGAGGTTCTTCCAGTCCGTGACATCGGGGTGGGCGTCCGCGAAGTACTTCGGCACGAACCAGCCGATGTGCCCGGTGACACCGAGGTCGCCGCCGTCGACGACGGTCTTCTTCGTCTCGACGTACTGCTTCTCCTCCTTGGGGTGGCCCCAGTCCTCGAGGACGGCGTCGACATCGCCCTTGGACAGCGCGTCCCAGGCCAGCACCTCGCCCATCTGCTGCGTCTTGACCGTGTAGCCGAGCTCCTTCTCGAGGATCTGCTTGGCGACGGCGACGTTGGCCTGGGCGCCGACCCAGGACGGGACGGTCATGGTGACGGTTTTCTTGCCGCCGACGTCGCTGCTCTTGCCGGTGTCGGCGGCGCCGCACGCGGTGAGACCGAGAACGCCGACGGCGCCGACGACCGCGGTGGCGGTGCGGAGGAGGGAACGGTGTGCAGACATGGTGCTCCTGTCAGAGAGGGTGTGGGGGTCAGCGGTGCTTGCGGGCGCTGCGGGCCGCGGGCTGGGTGATCCGGTCCAGGACGAGGCCGAGGCAGACGATCGCGATGCCGGCCGTCATACCGAGGCCCATCTCGCCCCGGGAGAGGCCCTTCACCACGTCGTAGCCGAGCGCACCGCCTCCGACGAGGCCGCCGACGACGACCACGGCGAGCACCAGCACCACGCCCTGGTTGACGGCGAGTTGCAGTGCGGGACGGGCGAGCGGGAGCTGGACGCCGAGTAGTTGCTGGCGGGTGGAAGCGCCGAGCGAGCGGGACGCCTCGAGCGCGGCCGGGTCCACCTCACGCAGACCCTGGGTGGTGATGCGTACGACGGCGGGCAGCGCGTACACGACCGCCGCGACGATCGCCGATGTGCGGGTCGCTCCGAAGAGCGCGACGACCGGGATGAGATACACGAACTGCGGCATGGTCTGCATCGCGTCCAGCAGCGGCCGCATCCAGCGCTCCAGCCGCCCCGCGCGGGCGCACAGCACGCCCACGAGTACGCCCAGCACCAGCGTGACGACGAGCGCGGCGAGCACCTGGGAGAGGGTGTCCAGGGACTTCGCCCAGACCCCCAGCACACCGATGGCGGCCATCGCGCCGGTGGCGGTGAGGGCGGCCGCCCAGTTGCCGACGAGCCAGGCCACTGCGGCGACCAGCAGCAGCACCGACCACCAGGGCAGCCACATCAGGGTGTCCCGCAGCGGGTTGAGGATCCAGAGCGTGAACTCCCGCGCCCAGGCCTCCATGAAGGTCAGGTTCTCGGTGATCCACTCCTGTGCCTGGTTGACCGGTGTGGAGATCTCGTACGTCCATGCCTCTGGCCAGGTGGTGGTGCGTACGGCGACCGCGGCCACGACGCCGGCGGCGACCAGCGCCCAGGCACGGGCGCCGTGCAGCCATCCGTCGCCCGGCGCGGTTTCGCCCAGGCGGTCGCCGGCGGCCGCGGTCGTACGGTCGAGCCAGATCGCGATCAGCACGATCGGGACGCCGGCGGCGAACGCCTTGCCGACATCCGTCGTGGACAGCGCCGAGTACACCTCTTCGCCGAGGCCGCCGGCGCCGACGAGGGCCGCGATGACGACCATCGACAGCGCCATCATGATCGTCTGGTTGAGGCCGAGGAGCATCTGCTTGCGCGCGAGCGGCAGCCGGGCCGTCCACAGCCGCTGCCGACCGTTCGCACCCAGTGAGGCGGAGGCCTCCAGTACGCCCGGATCGGCGCCGCGCAGACCGAGCGCGGTGAGCCGGGCCATCGGCGGGGCCGCGTAGATGACCGTGCAGAAGAGTGCCGCCGGCGTGCCCGTGCCGAAGACCAGCACGAACGGCAGGAGATACGCGAAGGCCGGCAGCACCTGCATGGTGTCGAGCACCGGCCTTAGCGCCCGGTCGACCCGGTCGGAGACCCCGGCAAGGAGCCCGATCAGCGCGCCGAGCACCGCCGCCACCGCCACGGAAACCACCATCAGCGCGATGGTGATCAGCGTGGCGTCCCACATCCCCAGCAGGCCGCACACGGCGAATGCCCCGAGGGCGGTGAGCGCGACGCGCGCCCCGCGCAGCCCGAGCCCGGCGGCCCGCCACGCGACCAGCACTCCCGCCGCGACGACCCCGAGCCAGCCCAGCGCGTCGAGCACCTGGTACACGGTGTTGACCGCGTCGGTCGCCGTGTTGGACAGATGCAGCAGGAAGTAGAGGAAGAGGGGGTGGGTGTCACGGTTGTCGACGACCCATTGGTTGGCGCCGTCGAGCGGCTGTGAGATGTCGACGGTCAGACCGGCGGGCCAGGCTCCGCCGCCGAGGAGGACGGTACCGAGCACGACGAGCACGGCGAAGGCCGCGCCGCCCGCCAGCAGTCCCCGGCGGCGGTGCGCGAACGCGCGCAGCCCGCCCGGCCCGGGTGCCGGGGCAGCGTCGACGGCGTTGGCGGTCTTGGACACTTCGTCCACGGTGACGCTCATCCGCACCACCGCCGAGCCGCGCACATCACGTCCGTACGGAAGGGGTTCATGCCGCCACCTCCTCGGTCCGCAGGCCCGCGACCACCGAGAGCAGGGCGGCGTGGTCGACGACACCGAGGCAGCGGCCGTTCTCGACGACACGGGCCGCGCTTCCGGAGCGGGCGACCGCCTCGATCGCCTCGGAGACCGTGGCGTCGGGCGCGACCGCGGGGCCGGAGTCGGCCTCGTCCGCGGTCGCGGGCCGCATCGCGGTCCGGACGGTCATGACCTGCTCGCGCGGAACGTCGCGGACGAAGTCCCGCACATAGTCGTCGGCGGGCGAGCCCACGATCTCCTCGGGCGTGCCGAGCTGCACGATCCGCCCGTCCCGCATCAGCGCGATCCGGTCGCCGAGGCGCAGCGCCTCGCTCAGGTCGTGGGTGATGAAGACCATCGTGCGGCCCTCCTCGCGGTGCAGCCGGACGACCTCGTCCTGCATGTCGCGGCGGATCAGCGGGTCGAGCGCGCTGAACGGCTCGTCGAAGAGCAGCACTTCCGGGTCGACGGCAAGCGCCCGCGCCAGTCCGACGCGCTGCTGCTGACCGCCGGAGAGCTGGCCCGGCCGACGGTGCTCGAAGCCTTCCAGGCCCACCTTCGCGACGACCTCGGCCGCCTTGGCGCGCCGCTGTGTCCGTCCTACGCCCTGGATCTCCAGCCCGTAGGCGACGTTGTCGAGCACGGACCGGTGCGGCAGCAGGCCGAAGTGCTGGAACACCATCGACGCGCGGTGCCTGCGCAGTTCGCGCAGCCGGGCCTTGTCCATCGACATCACGTCCTCGCCGTCGATCGCGATCGACCCGGAGGTCGGCTCGATGAGCCGTGTCAGACAGCGGACGAGCGTCGACTTGCCGGAGCCGGACAGGCCCATGACGACGAAGACCTCGCCGCGCTGCACCTCGAAGCTCACGTCCTGTACTGCGGCGGTGCAGCCGGTGCGTTCGCGCAGTTCGGCAGGGTCGAGGGCGGCGAGCTCCGGCGAGCCGGGGATGCGCTCCGCCTTCGGCCCGAAGACCTTCCACAGATCACTCACGGTAAATACTGGCGGCTTGGTCATCGGGCCTCACTCCGCGTTCCGGTCAGAAGCTCGGCGCATTTCTCGCCGACCATCAGGACCCCGATCATCGGGTTCACGGCGGGCATCGTCGGGAAGACGGACGCATCCGCAATGCGTATTCCGTCGAGTCCCCGGACCTTCAAGTCCGGGGACACCACGGCAAGTTCATCAGTGGAGGCACCCATTCGGCAGGTGCCGGCCGGGTGGTAGACGGTGTGCGCGACCTTGCGCGCGTACTCACCCAGTTCCTCCTCGCCCGTCACCTCGGGGCCCGGGCACACCTCCCGCTTCAGCCAGTCGGCGAGCGGCGCGGTCTTCGCGATCTCGCGTGCGAGGCGGATGCCGTCGACGAGGGTGCGGCCGTCGTAGTCGTCCTCGTCCGTGAAGTAGCGGAAGTCGAGGGCGGGCTTGACCTGGGGGTCGGCGCTCGTGAGGTAGAGGCGGCCGCGGCTGCGCGGCTTGGGGATGTTCGGCGTCATCGACACCCCGTGCGGCGGCCGTTCGTAGCCGAGCCGTTCCGGGTTGTCGGTGAACGGTATCTGGTAGAAGTGGAACATCAGGTCCGGGCCCCGGTGCGCGGGGTCCCTGCGCACGAAGAGTCCGGCGTCCGAGTCCATCGCCGAGTTCTCGGGTATCGGCCCGTGCGTCTCCCAGACGATCACGGACTCGGGGTGGTCGAGAAGGTTCTCGCCCACGCCCGGCAGATCGTGGACGGCAGGTATGCCGAGAGCGGCCAGATCGTCCTTCGGCCCGATGCCCGAGTGCAGCAGGAGCCTCGGGGTGTCGACGGCGCCCGCGCAGACGACGACCTCGCGCCGCGCCCGTACGAGCCGCTCCGTCCCGTCCTTGCTCCGTACATGGACGCCGGTCGCCCGCGTGCCGTCGAGCTCCAGGCGGTACGCCCAGGTCTCGAGCAGCAGTGTGAGATTGGGGCGCCGGTCCATGACAGGGTGGAGATACGCGACCGACGCCGAGGAACGCTTGTTGTTCTCCGGGTGGTACGCGAGGTCGAAGAAGCCGGCGCCGTCGTCGAAGGGCTTCCTGTTGAAGCCCTCCACCCGGGGGACGCCGAGCGCTGCCTGGGCCGCGTCGACGAAGTCACGGGCGATGGCGTTGCGGTCCCGCTCGTCCACCGGCACGACGTTGTTGAGCAGCCGGTCGAAGTAGGGGTCCATGGCCTTCGCGTCCCAGCCGTCGGCCCCGGCCTCGGCCCATTCGTCCCAGTCGGACGGCAGCGGCTTGAAGGCGATCAGCGTGTTGTGCGACGAGCAGCCGCCGAGGACCCGGGCGCGGCTGTGCCGGATGTGGGAGTTGCCGCGGGGCTGTTCGGTGGTCGGGTAGTCGTAGTCGAGCTCACCGCCGAGGAGTCCCATCCAGCGGCGCAGCGTCAGGACGTCGTCACGGTCGACGTCGCTCGGGCCGCCCTCGATGACGGCGACGGTGACGTCGGGGTTCTCGGTGAGGCGGGAGGCGATCACCGACCCGGCGGTGCCGCCTCCGACGACGACGTAGTCGTATTCATGATCGTGCATGAATGTGTGCTCGTGCGGGTGCTCGTGTTTGTGCTCTGTCATGTTTTCTGTGCTCCCCGTGGTCAGCCCGCGAACCAGCGCACGGGGCGCGGGGCGAGGTTCTGGTAGATGTGCTTGGTCTCGCGGTACTCGGCGAGCCCGGCGGGTCCCAGTTCCCGGCCGATGCCCGATTTGCCGAAGCCGCCCCACTCCGCCTGCGGAAGGTAGGGGTGGAAGTCGTTGATCCAGACGGTCCCGTGGCGCAGCCGCCCCGCTACCCGCCTGGCCCGCCCGGGGTCCTGGCTCCAGACGGCGCCCGCGAGGCCGTACTCGGTGTCGTTGGCGAGGGCGACGGCCTCGTCCTCGGTACGGAACGTCTCCACGGTCAGGACCGGCCCGAAGATCTCCTCGCGCACGACACGCATCTCGCGGTGGCACCGGTCGAGGACGGTGGGCCGGTAGAAGTACCCGGGCCCGTCGGGCCGTGTGCCGCCCGCGCGCAGCACGGCGCCTTCCGCCAGTGCCGAGGCGACGTACTCCTCGGTCTTCGCCAGCTGCTGTGCGGATACGAGGGGTCCGCACTCGACGTCCTTGTCGGTACCGCGGCCGATACGGATCTTCTCGGCGCGGCGGGCGAGTTCGGCGACGAAGCGCTCGCGGACGGACTCCTCGACGATGAGGCGCGAGCCGGCGGAGCAGACCTGTCCGCTGTGGATGAAGGCGGCGTTGAGTGCCTGGTCGACGGCGGTGTCGAAGGCGTCGTCCGATGCGCACGCGTCGGCGAAGACGACGTTCGGGTTCTTTCCGCCGAGCTCCAGCGCGACCTTCTTGACGCTGTCGGCGGCGGCGCGCATGACCTTGGTGCCGCTGGTGAGTCCGCCGGTGAAGGAGACGAGGTCGACGTCGGGGTGCTCGGCGAGGCGCGCGCCGACGGTGTGGCCGGGGCCGGTGACGATGTTGGCGACGCCGTCGGGCAGTCCGGCCTCGCCGAGCAGACGGACGAGCGCGACGGTGGTGAGCGGGGTGATCTCGCTGGGCTTGATCACGAAGGTGTTGCCCGCGGCGAGCGCCGGGGCGATCTTCCAGCTGGCCTGCAGGAGGGGGTAGTTCCATGGCGTGATCAGCGCGCACACGCCCACGGGCTCGTGCACGACGACGCTGTGGATGTCCCTGGACCCGGCGTCCACGACCCGCCCGTTCTCGTTCATGACGAGGTCGGCGAAGTACATGAACGCGTCGGCGACGCAGTCGACGTCGACGCGTCCTTCCTCCAGCGTCTTGCCGGCGTCCCGGCTCTCCAGCAGCCCGAGCTCCTCCCGGTCCCGCCGCAGCAGCTCCGCGACCCGCCGCAGCAGCGCTGCGCGCTCGGCCACCGGCGTACCCGGCCACTCCCCCTGGTCGAACGCGCGGCGCGCGGCGGCGATCGCGGCGTCGGTGTCCTCGGCCCCGCCTTCCGCCACGACCGCGAAGGCGGTGGCGTCGACGGGGTCGAGGATCTCGCGCGTGGCTCCGGAGGTGGCTTTGCGCCACTCTCCGTCCACGTGGATGGTCAGTTGTGCCGACACGTCGCGTTTTGCCTTCCGTTCCCGTTATGTCTCTCACCAGCGACAACCGGTGATCGGGGTGCCTGCCCCAGAGGTCGGAAAGCATGCGCGATACGTGGCCGGAAGTGGCCGGGCTCACTCCCCGCCGGGCAAGCGATGAGGTCGGGGGGAGTGTCCGTAGTCACTCGCCGGGGTAGACGGCAAGGTCGTCCATCGGGTCGTCGGCTCGTCCTGGACGTACCGTCCGGCCACCCACAGCGGCATCAGCCGGTGCAGGACGACGGCACTGAAGGGAACGGGGAGCAGCAGCGCCTTGGCCTTCAGGCCACCGGACCAGGTGACCGGCCCGGCCCCGCCGGCCGCCCCGGCCGCCCCGGCCGGCACCCAGGTGGTCAGCTGTGCGCCCGCGCCCTGACGCGGTCACGCCCGGCCGGCTGCCGCCCGGCCGGGATCCGGGCCCGCAGTCCCGGCCGGCCCCGGGTGGCGGCGCTGAAGACACCGGTCGTGAACATCCACGGCACCAGCAGCCCGATCATCGCGAAGGCACACCGGAACCGGTCACCGTCCACGCCCCCGGCCGGGCCGCGATGGTGGCGACCGTCAGGGCCGAGTGGGCAGCCACGAAGGCCCCAAGGCGTCCCGGCGTGGCGTGCAGCCGCCTCCCGCCTGTTCATCGGCGCGTACGCACGCCGGTCGAACCGCGTCACGGCTCCCGCGTCCATCCGTATCCGCGTCCACGTAGGGTCGAACTCATGCTCACGACCACTCAAGAGACCTTCCTCCGTGAGTTCCACGCCGCACACCCGGCGGTGACCGCGCGTTGCATGGCGCACGGACGGGCGGCCGACGGGCGGTCGAGCTACGAGATCCTGCGGGACCGCGTCACCGGATGCCGACGCGTCCTGGACCTCGGCTGCGGTGACGGCCTGCTGCTGGAGCTGCTCGCCGCGGATTCCGAGGGGCGTGAGCTCGCCGGAGTGGACCTGTCGCCCGAGGACCTGACGCTGGCGCGCCGGCGGCCCTTGCCTGCCGGGACGAGGCTGCTGGAGGCCAGGGCCCAGGAACTCCCCTTCCCCGCGGGCAGTTTCGACGCGTGCGTCTCCCATATGGCCCTGATGCTGATGGCGGACGCCGACCAGGTCGTCGCCGAGGCGGCCCGCGTGCTCGCGCCCGGCGGCGTGCTCGCCCTCGCAACGGGGGGCGGCGCCGTGGACGGAGAGGCGTACGACGTGTTCCTCCGGCTGCTGCGCCCGCTCATCGGGTCCGCTCCCGCAGAGCAGCGGATCCCCGCACTGGGCGACCGACGCGTGCGCAGTCGCGAGGGCCTGGACGAACTGCTCGGCCCCGCCGGGTTCTCGCCGGTCGACCGGGACACCGTCCGGATCGACCTCAGCGGTTCTCTCGAGCAGGTGTGGGACGTGGTCTCCGGGGTCTACGACCTGGGCCCGGTCGACATCCGCACCATCGCCTCACTGCGGGAGGCGTTCACCGCCGAGACGGAGAGCATGGTCCGCCCGGACGGCACCATCCCGTGCGGGATGAAGGTCCACATCGCGTCGTCGCGCATGCCTTGAACCCTGCTGCCTGGCGGATCTGGCGGAAGTCGCCTGCCCACGGACTTGCGGGCCTCCTGGATGGCGAGGACCGTGTCGCCGCCGCACTCAGGGCCCCCGGCAGGTGTACCGATCCAGGCCGCTGAGCCTGCGGACACTCGCCGACCGGCGGCCGGGGGTACGTCCCCGTCGCCCCTGCCGGGAACGACGGCGAAACCGGACGGTCACCAACTATTGACTTCGGTCATATCGGGAGGAAACTGGCCTTATACCGGAAAACCAGAGAAGGCCGCACCAGCCGGCAGAGACGTCTACCGGCCCGCGTGACTGTTCCCAAGGCTCTGGCTAAGCCCCCGGCAGAACTGCGCGAGGACCGGTGTGTCAGCGACGACTGGGACACGGGAATGCGACGCGGAACTACCGGGGACTGTTTATGCCCGGCCGGGGTCATGCCCGGCCGGTTCTGTCTCCTCTGGCGACGACGAAGGCGGTCAGCCGGGCCGAGCCCGGAGCGAGCGCCGGCCAGCCACCGGCGAAGCCGAGCACCGCGTAGGCGGACGTGGGGAACTTCTCGGTCATGCGGACAAGCGCATCGCCCTCGGCCCCGCCGGTCAGTCCGGCCGCCAGGTCCTCCATGCCGGGGTTGTGGCCGACGAGCAACGCCGTCCCCACTCCGGCGGGCACCTGCCGCAGAACGTCGATGAGCTCCGCGGGATCCGCCCCGTACACGCGCTCGTCGTAACGGACCGGCACCTCCACGCCCAGTTGCTCGGCGGCCAGGTCCCAGGTCTCGCGCGCCCGCCGGGCGGTCGAGCAGATCACCAGGTCGGGCACGCACCCCGTCTCTCGCAGCAGCCGTCCGGCGGCCGGTGCGTCCCGCCGTCCGCGCGGCGCGAGCGGACGCTCATGGTCCGCCGCGTCCGGCGGCCAGGCGGACTTGGCGTGCCGCAGCAGCACTAGACGGGCGGCGTCTGGCTCGTTCACGGGACCGGATTCCATGAGCCCAGATTCGCACAGCCCCCGGCCGCCGTCGCTGTCCTCGGAGCCGTGGGAGCACTGTGGGGGGGGGGGGGGGGCGCCGCGCCCCCCCCCCCCCCCCCCCCCCCCCGCGGGGGGGGGGGGGGGGGGGCGGGGGGGGCGGGGGCGGGGGCCGCCCCCCCCCGGCCCGCCGCCCCCGCCGGCCCCCCCCCCG
>NZ_JBHVDH010000003.1:402536-409373 GCF_042802855.1 Streptomyces sp. NPDC057445
CGGGGCGGGGTGTGGCTGGTTCCGGGCCCCGCATCCCATCAGCCCAGATCCCCACCCCCCCCGGCCCCCGTCGCGGCCCTCGGCGCGGTGGGCGCAGTGGGGGGGGCCGCGCGGCCGGCGCGGCACCCCACAGTCGTACCCGTACGCGTACGTACGGGCCTGCGTACGTACTAGATGAGGCCGAGGCCGCGGACCGCCTCGCGCTCCTCCTCGAGCTCCGCGACCGACGCGTCGATGCGCCCGCGGGAGAACTCGTTGATGTCCAGGCCCTGGACGATCTCGTACTTGCCGTCCTTGCAGGTGACGGGGAAGGAGGAGATCAGACCCTCCGGAACGCCGTAGGAGCCGTCCGACGGGATACCCATGGAGGTCCAGTCGCCCTCGGCGGTGCCGTTGACCCAGGTGTGGACGTGGTCGATGGCGGCGTTGGCGGCGGAGGCGGCCGAGGAGGCGCCACGGGCCTCGATGATCGCCGCTCCGCGCTTGGCGACGGTCGGGATGAAGGTGTCGGCGAGCCAGGCCTGGTCGTTGACGAGCTCCGCGGCGTTCTTGCCGGCGATCTCCGCGTGGAAGATGTCCGGGTACTGGGTCGCGGAGTGGTTGCCCCAGATGGTGAGGCGCTTGATGTCGGAGACGGCGGCACCGGTCCTGGCGGCCAGCTGCGAGATCGCGCGGTTGTGGTCGAGGCGGGTCATCGCGGTGAAGCGCTCGGCCGGTACGTCCGGCGCGGCGGCCTGCGCGATGAGCGCGTTGGTGTTGGCCGGGTTGCCGACGACGAGGACCTTGATGTCGTCCGCGGCGTGGTCGTTGATGGCCTTGCCCTGGGGCTTGAAGATGCCGCCGTTGGCGGAGAGCAGATCGCCGCGCTCCATGCCCTTCGTACGCGGACGGGCACCGACCAGCAGCGCCACGTTGGCGCCGTCGAAGGCCACGTTCGGGTCGTCGGTGATGTCGATGCCGCTCAGCAGCGGGAAGGCGCAGTCCTCGAGCTCCATGGCGGTGCCCTCTGCGGCCTTCAGGCCCTGCGGGATCTCCAGAAGGCGCAGCTTGACCGGCACGTCCGCGCCGAGCAGTTGGCCGGAGGCGATGCGGAAGAGCAGCGCGTAGCCGATCTGGCCGGCCGCGCCGGTGACGGTGACATTCACGGGAGTGCGGGTCATGGCGATCTCCGTAAGACAGCTGGCGGTGGGGGTCCCTGCCCCTGATGCTGGATATCTCCACCGTACTGATCGATCTCTCGACGTGAAGAGATATCCAGCGGTCAGGCTATCCGACCCGGGCACCCGCACATCGCCGCCCCCTTGTGGTGCGGCTCACTCGAGCCGATCACTGCTCGGTCGTGCAGCCCTTCGTGCCCGTCGTCAGCGTCGCGCACGCCTTGGCCTCGGTCCCGTCGGTCACCGCGACCATCGGGGTGTACGCGTCCTTGTCGGCGTTCACCAGGCCGTTCTGGTCCCCTTCGCCCGCCGTTATCGAGACCTTGTCGCCCGGCGCGGCCTTCGTGATACGGGCCCACGCGGCCGCGCACGTCTTGCTGTAGCGGACCTCGACGACGGCCGTACCGACCGTCGCCCGCGAAGCGGTCGTGGCCAACTGGCCTCCGCACCCCATGTTCTCCGGGTCCTGGCCCGTGCAGTCCTCGCCGGAGCACTTCACTCCGGTGGGCAGCTCCGGCTCGCTGGTCGTGGGAGCCGCGCTGGGTGTCTTGGCCACGGTCCTGCCGCCGCCGTCGCCGCCTCCCCCGAGGTCGGTCAGCAGCACGGCGGCAGCGACCACCAGCAGCGCACCGACGACGCCCGCGAGGAACATCGCCGTCTTGCGCCGACCGCCGTCCCGTCCGTCGCCCCGCCCGCGTCCCCGGCGTGGGGAATCGGGTGTGGCGGCGTGCCCCGCGTTGCGCGGCGGAACGGAGTGACCGCCGCCGTCCTGTACGGGAGCGTACGGTTCGGGGCCCCGGCCGCCGGGCGGTGCGGCGGTCCGCGACGCACCGGCCTGGGCGCTCGACCCGAACTCGCCCAGCGCGGCTCGCGCCTGGGATATCCGGATGGCCTCCATCGTCATGTCGTGACGCATCTCGGAGCGGCTCCAGGCACGCTCCGCGAGCTCCCACATGGTGGTGAGGTGGGTCGGGTTCGTACCCGTCACCTCTGCGAGTGCGACGATCGCGCCCCTGGGGGCGAGCAGCCGCCCGTTCAGATAGCGCTCCCACGACGTCTTGCTGTAGCCGGTGCGGTCCGAGACGGCCGCGATGCTCAGCCCGCTGCGGTCGACGAGCCGGCGCAGCTGGCTCGTGAACTCCTTGACCTGTGGGTCGAGCTGTTCCGGTAGCGCCTTCCAACGAGGCATTACTTCCCCCTTGTCCCCCCGAACGTGCCTGATGTGCTCCGCGCTGTGGTGCCCCCAGCCACACCTCCGGGGTTCCTGGTGGACCGTCCGTGTTGTGGACCGCCCAGGCGGACTACCCAGAGGGATGCGCAGAGCCAGGATGACAGTTCCTTGGCCCGGGGCGCACGGGGGCATCCAGGACTGCTGCACACTCCCCGCGTGCGCCCCCGCCCCGGAAGCCCGCCCTAGTTTCGCATCCGTTGCCCGACGATCACACCATGGCGGAACCGTCACTTCCGTGCCACAGGCACCCGCCACACCTTGAACGCGTTTGGCGCGTGCATGACGCTGTTGCACATGACGGCGGCCGTCCTCCCACGGGGGAGAGGACGGCCGCCGTCACAGTCGATCGGCGCCGGGGTTCCCGGGCAGACCGCGGACGAGCCTCAGAGGGACGCCATCTTCTTCCGCAGCCCGGTGTCCAGCGCCTCCAGGAACTCCTCCGTCGTCAGCCACGGATGGTCCTTGGAGATCAGCAGCGCCAGGTCCTTCGTCATCCGGCCGCTCCCGACGGTCTCGACGCAGACCCGCTCCAGCGCCTGGGCGAACCCGATGACCTCAGGGGTGCCGTCGAGCCTGCCGCGGTGGGCGAGACCGCGGGTCCAGGCGAAGACAGAGGCGATCGGGTTGGTCGAGGTCGCCTTTCCCTGCTGGTGCCGGCGGTAGTGACGGGTGACCGTGCCATGCGCCGCCTCCGCCTCGACGGTCCTGCCGTCGGGGGCCATGAGGACCGACGTCATCAGGCCGAGGGAGCCGAACCCCTGGGCCACGATGTCGGACTGGACGTCACCGTCGTAGTTCTTGCACGCCCAGACGTACCCGCCCTCCCACTTGAGCGCGCAGGCCACCATGTCGTCGACGAGGCGGTGCTCGTAGGTGAGGCCCCTGGCGTCGAAGGCAGCCCTGAACTCGGCGTCGAAGACCTCCTGGAAGATGTCCTTGAAGCGGCCGTCGTACTTCTTGAGGACCGTGTTCTTCGTGGACATGTAGACGGGGAAGTCCCGGTCGAGGCCGTAACGGAACGAGGCCCGCGCGAAGTCACGGATCGACTCGTCGAGGTTGTACATGGACAACGCCACGCCGGCGCCCGGGAATTCGTAGATCTCGAGCTCGACCGGCTCGGAGCCGTCCTTCGGGGTGAAGGTCATCGTGAGGGTGCCTTCGCCCGGGATCTTCAGTTCGGTGGCACGGTACTGGTCACCGAAGGCGTGACGGCCGACGACGATCGGCCTGGTCCAGCCCGGCACCAGGCGCGGCACGTTGTCCATGATGATCGGCTCACGGAAAACGACGCCACCGAGGATGCTGCGGATCGTGGCGTTGGGCGAGCGGTACATCGCCTTGAGGCCGAACTCCTCGACCCGCGCCTCGTCCGGAGTGATCGTCGCGCACTTCACACCGACGCCGTACTCCTTGACGGCGTTGGCCGCGTCGATCGTCACCTGGTCGTTCGTCGCGTCGCGGTGCTCGATGCCCAGATCGAAGTACTTCAACTCGACATCGAGGTGGCGCAGGATCAACTTCTCCTTGATGTACCGCCAGATGATGCGGGTCATCTCGTCCCCGTCGAGCTCGACGACCGGGTTGACTGCCTTGATCTTGGCCATGAGGTGAATCGTTCCCTCTCACGCTGCGGACCGGTTCGGCGTGTCACCCGGTGCGCACGCGGACAGGGGGACCCGTCGAGTTATCTCGTCATCAAGATACTCGACATCAAGACGAAGTGTCGGTCCTTCGCGACCGTCCCAGCGACAGCCGGACGCCGGCGACCGACGACAACGCAGCGCGGTGCGGCGTCAGGGCACGCGAACCCGGCAAGGTCCGAACGAGAGCCCCTAGCGCACCGCGAAGCGGACCGCCTGCTCCAGGAACGGGATATCCAGCCAGGGTTTGGGCTGTGTCATCAGGGCGAGCAGCACGATCACCGTGCCGAGCAGGCCGTACGTGACCATGTCGGTGAACCGGGAGCGCACCGCCAGCATGCCGACCGAGGGAAGGACGCGGCGCAGCACCGCGCCGGTGAGCAGGGCGACACCGACGAGGATCGTGCCGATGCGGAAGGCCTGGGGGAACGGATCCGTACCGACGATCAGCAGCCCGAGCGCCGCGAGCCCGATCACGGTGAGCAGCGGCCACTGACGGGCGGGAGCAGAGGCATCCCCGGGCGCGGCGCGGCCGCCGCCCTCGGGGCGTGCGGTGTCGCGTGTGACGGAGGGCGGGCGCCGGGACCTGCCCGCCGCACGCGGCGCTTCCCCTGAACCGTCGGCGCCAGGAGCGCTCCCGTTCGTACCGGGCTCGTCGATGCCATGCTCCTCCGTGCCCGGCTCGCCGGGCACGGGTTCGCCGGTGACGGGCTCGCCGGTGACGGGCTCGCCGGTGACGGGCTCGCCGGTGACGGGCTCGCCGGTGACGGGTTCGCCGGTGACGGGCTCGCCGGTGACGGGCTCGCGCGCGTGCCCGTTCGCGGCCGCCTCGGCCCGCGAGGGGCCCGAGTGGCCGTTCATGGACGGGCCGGACGGGCCGGCAGAGGCCGCCGCGTCGGGCCCCGCGGAGCCGTTCGCCGCAGCCGCGGGCCCGGAGGCGCCCGCAGCGCCCGTCCCGCGGGTGCCGTCAACCTTGTCGGAGTCGCGGTCCGGGGTGTCCGGCCCCGGTGTGGGCTTGCCCATGTCCGGTCAGCCCGCAGCGCCGGCCGCGGCGCGCTCCGCCGCTTCGACGACATTGACCAGAAGCTGTGCCCGGGTCATCGGGCCGACACCGCCCGGGTTCGGGGCAACCCAGCCGGCCACCTCCGCGACACCGGGGTGCACATCGCCGACGATCTTGCCGTTCTCGTCACGGCTGACACCGACGTCGAGCACCGCGGCGCCCGGCTTGACGTCCTCGGGCTTGACCAGGTGCGGTACGCCCGCGGCGGCGACGATGATGTCGGCCTGCCGCAACTGGGCGGACAGGTCACGCGTACCGGTGTGACACTGGGTAACCGTCGCGTTCTCGGACTTACGGGTCAGCAGCAGGGGCATCGGGCGCCCGATGGTCACACCGCGCCCCACGACCACGACGTGCGCGCCGTTGATCTCCACGCCGTGGCGCCGAAGCAGCGCGATGATGCCCGCCGGGGTGCAGGGCAGCGGGGCCTTCTCGTTCAGTACCAGCCGCCCCAGGTTCGTCGGGTGCAGCCCGTCCGCGTCCTTGCCCGGGTCCATCAGCTCCAGGACGCGATTGGTGTCGATGCCCTTCGGGAGCGGCAACTGGACGATGTAGCCCGTGCACTCCGGGTCGTCGTTGAGCTCCCGGACGACCGCCTCGATCTCCTCCTGCGAGGCGGTGGCGGGCAGTTCGCGCTGGATGGAGGCGATACCCACCTGCGCGCAGTCGCGGTGCTTTCCTGCCACGTACTTCTGGCTGCCGACATCGTCGCCGACCAGCAGCGTTCCGAGGCCGGGCGTCACGCCGGCGGCCTTGAGCACCGCCACGCGGGCGGTCAGGTCGGACTTGATCGCGGCTGCGGCGGCCTTGCCGTCGAGAATCTGGGCGGTCATGCCCCCATCCTCGCGGATGACCCCTCCCCTGTTCCAATTCGGGGACGCCGACGGGAACACGAGGTTGCACTTGCACAACACATACGGTTATCGACTGGACAAAAAAGCGACGTTACTACCACGATGATCCGCGCAGTGCCGCGGGCAGTGTCGGGGGGCAAACCGCTTGTTTTCGTGAAGTTCCTCCGGTCCGGACCGCATCGTCCCCGCAGATCCAACGGAGGAAATCCGCCATGAGCTTTGGCGACCCGAACAACCCTTACGGGCAGCAGCCCCAGCAGCCCCCGCAGGGTGGTCAGCCCGGCTACGGCTACCCGCAGCAGGCTCCGCAGGGCGTCCCCCAGCAGGGTTACGGCTACCCGCAGGCCCCGCAGTACCCGCAGGCCCCCGGATACGGGCAGCAGCCCGGGTACGGCCAGCAGCCCGGGTACGGCCAGATGCCGGAACTCGCCCACTGGGGCCTGCGGTTCGGCGGCAACCTGCTGGACATGCTGATCATCGCCGGTCCGTACTACCTGCTGGCGGGCATCGGCGTGGCCATGAGCGACTCGCCGAGCGACAGCGGCTTCGCGGTGCTGGGAATCCTCGGCTTCGTGTACCTGATCGGCATGGCCGTCTACCAGATCTACCTGGAGGGCTCGACCGGCCAGACGATCGGCAAGAGGGTCGTCAAGATCCGGGTCCTGAAGGAGGCCGACGGCTCCACGCTGGGCTTCGGCATGGCCTTCGTGCGCAAGCTCGCGCACTTCCTCGACAGCCTGGCCTGCTACATCGGCTGGCTGTGGCCGATCTGGGACAGCAAGAAGCAGACCTTCGCCGACAAGGTGTGCAGCACGGTGGTTGTGCGCGCCTGACGCGACACGCCGAACCACAGCGGCGGGGGGGCGCCGGCATAGCAGGGGGCCCCGCCCTC
>NZ_JBHVDH010000003.1:409383-527691 GCF_042802855.1 Streptomyces sp. NPDC057445
CCCCGGGGGGGGGCTCCCCGGTATGGGTGGGCCCCCGCCGCTGTCATGCCTCAGGCCTCGTCACGCCTGCGTGAGCGGGCGTCAGCGGGCGGGGCGGCAGGCGTCAGTGGAAGAAGTGGCGCGTCCCCGTGAAGTACATCGACACTCCCGCCTTCTTCGCGGCCTCGATGACCTGCTCGTCCCGGACCGAACCGCCGGGCTGGACCACGGCCTTCACTCCGGCCGCCGTCAGGATCTCCAGGCCGTCCGGGAACGGGAAGAACGCGTCGGAGGCGCCGTACGCGCCCGTGGCCCGCTCCTCGCCCGCCCGCTCCACGGCGAGCTTCGCCGAGTCGACACGGTTGACCTGCCCCATGCCGACACCGACCGACGCGCCGTCCTTGGCGAGCAGGATCGCGTTGGACTTCACCGCACGGCAGGCCCTCCAGGCGAAGGCGAGCTCCGCCAGCTCGCCCGCGTCGAGAGCCTCGCCGGTGACGAGGGTCCAGTTCGCCGGGTCGTCCCCGTCGGCCTGGAGACGGTCGGTCACCTGGAGGAGCGCGCCGCCGTCGACCGGCTTGAGCTCGACCCGGGCTGACGGGGCGTCGGGGCAGCGCAGCACGCGAATGTTCTTCTTGCGGGCGAGGACCTCGACCGCGCCGTCCTCGTACGCCGGGGCGACGATGACCTCGGTGAAGATCTCGGCGACCTGCTCGGCCATCGCCACGGACACCGGGCGGTTGACAGCGATCACGCCGCCGAAGGCCGACAGCGGATCGCATGCGTGCGCCTTGCGGTGAGCCTCGGCGACATCGGCACCGATCGCGATGCCGCACGGGTTGGCGTGCTTGATGATCGCCACGCACGGCTCTGAGTGGTCGTACGCGGCACGGCGCGCGGCCTCCGTGTCCGTGTAGTTGTTGAACGACATCTCCTTGCCGTGCAGCTGCTCGGCCTGCGCGAGGCCACCGCCCGCCTCTGTGACGTACAGCGCGGCGCCCTGGTGCGGGTTCTCCCCGTAACGCAGCACGTTCGAGCGCTCGTACGTGGCGCCGAGGAAGTCGGGGAAGCCCGAATCGTCGGCCGGGGCGTACGAGGACGCGAACCAGGACGCCACGGCGACGTCGTACGCGGCGGTGTGCTGGAACGCTTCGGCGGCAAGACGCTTACGGGCGGCCAGGTCGAAGCCGCCCGACCCGACGGCGGTGAGGACGTCGGCGTAACGCCCAGGGCTCGTGACCACCGCCACGGACGGGTGATTCTTGGCAGCGGCGCGGACCATCGAGGGACCACCGATGTCGATCTGCTCGACGCACTCGTCGGGCGTCGCGCCGGACGCGACCGTCTCGCGGAACGGGTAGAGATTCACGACCACGAGGTCGAACGGCTCGACGCCGAGCTCGGCGAGCTGCTCCCGGTGCGCCTCGAGCCGCAGATCGGCGAGGATCCCGGCGTGCACGCGCGGATGCAGGGTCTTGACCCGGCCGTCCAGGCACTCGGGGAAGCCGGTGAGCTCCTCGACCCTGGTGACCGGGACACCCGCGGCGGCGATCCGCCCGGCGGTCGAGCCGGTGGAGACCAGCTCCACACCTGCCTGGTGCAGCCCGCGGGCGAGCTCCTCCAGACCGGTCTTGTCGTAGACGCTGACCAGCGCGCGCCGGATGGGCCGCTTCATGGTTTCGGCGGTCACGGGATAACTACCTTTCGTCCCTCAATGCGGTAGCCGTTACGGGCCAGACGCCCCACGACATCGACGAGCAGCTGACGCTCGACTTCCTTGATGCGCTCGTGCAGAGCGGCTTCATCGTCCTCGTCCCGTACGTGCACCACGCCCTGCGCGATGATCGGGCCGGTGTCGACGCCGTCGTCGACGAAGTGGACGGTGCATCCGGTGACCTTCACGCCGTACGCGAGGGCCTCGCGCACGCCATGGGCACCGGGAAAGCTGGGCAGCAGCGCGGGGTGGGTGTTCACGAACCGGCCGCCGAAACGGGTCAGGAAGTCCTTGCCGACGATCTTCATGAAGCCGGCGGACACGACGAGATCCGGTTCGTACGCGGCGGTGGCCTCGGTCAGGGCCCGGTCCCACTCCTCGCGGGTCGGATAGTCCTTGACCTTGCGGACGAAAGTGGGGAGCCCGGCGGCGGTGGCGCGGTCGAGGCCCGCGATCGCGTCACGATCGGCGCCGACGGCGACGATCTCGGCGCCGAACCCGTCGGGGTCCTCGTGGATGGCGTCGAGGAGAGCCTGGAGATTGGTGCCGGATCCGGAGACCAGGACGACGAGGCGGGCGGCAGCCACTGGAGGACTCTTTTCGCGTTGCGGTACGGCATGGTGTCGGACCTCTGCGCGGTCCGCGTGGACCCTCGCATGGATCTTTGTGCGGTCGTACGAACGGAACGAGCCCGGCGATAGGGGAACTCTACGAAGCCGTCGACCGTCAGCAACGATACCGGCACACCGAGCGGCCCCCACGGGACGGGGGCGGGGCCGGGAGGTAGCGTCTGGGTGCAGGGCCCGTCCCCAGACGGAGTACCCGGGTACAGAGGGGAAGACGTTCACCACATGCCGGACCGACGCCGCCGCGCGGCTCTCCGCCTCCCGCTGGTCCGCGAGCGGGGCTCCCTGCTGCTGCGGGAACGCCGGTCCACGGGGCCTTCGGAGCCCGCGCGGCCCACAGGGCCCACGCGGCCCGCGGACGACAGCAACCCGTTCGCGCCGCCGCCGGAGGGGTCCCCGGACCGGCCGTGGCAGCCGCGGCACAGCACGGGCGACGGCGACGAGGACGGCCGGCAGGGCGAGCAGCCGGAGGACGAGCGGCCGGAGGAGGACCGTCCGTCCTCGGGCTGGGGCAGCCAGTGGAGCAGCCGTCAGCCCGGACGGTCGCCCGGCGGCTTCGGCGGACGGCCGGGCGGACAGAACAGCCAGGGCGGTGGCGGCGAGGGCGGTCCGGAGGGCGGTGACGGCCAGGGTGCCGGCCTGCGCTGGGACCCGACGGACCCGGCCCAGCGCCGCGCCCGGTACGCGCTGCTTTCCGGTATGTGGGCGTTCTTCTTCGCCCTCTTCGACCTCCCGGAGGTCGCCCTGCTGCTGGGCGCGCTCGCCCTGTACTGGGGCGGCAGCTCTCTGCGCGCCAAGTCCCGTCGTCCGGGCCAGGGTGCCGCGACGGCCCCGGCCGCTGCCCCGGCACAGCCGGGCGGCGGCAGAACCCAGGTCACGGCGGCGGTCAGCGGCATGGTGATGGCGGTGATCGCGCTCGCGATCGTGGCGATGACCTTCACCATGCAGTTCGTCTACAGCGACTTCTACACCTGCCGCGACGACGCCCTCACCAAGAGCGGCCAGCTCGCCTGCAACGATCTCCTTCCGCACCCACTGCGTGAGCTGATCGGCGTCAAGGAGTAGCCGCCACCGAGGGTGTGTCACCGGTGAGCGCTTCTGCGATCACCGCTTCACCGGTCAGGCTTTGCGTATCACCGCTTTCACTGCCACGGGCCTCACGCCCCCGCTCGACCCGGAAGGGGGCGGGGGCGTGGTCCGTTTCGGGGCAGGGCGGGCGTGCAGCGGGGCGCGGGGAGCGCCCCTCACTCCCCGGCCGGCTCTGGAGCCTGCTCCCCGGGTCCTGGCGCATGGTCGGCCGGCGGCTGGGCCGCGTCCGCCCGGGCGTGCTTCTCGACGCCCGGAGGGGCGGGCGGGGGCGGCCCGCCGGCGGGTGCCTGCGGGGGTGACCCGACAGGCCCGGACGCTCCGGTCCACACACCGGTGGGAACATCCCGCGGCTCGGCCACCGCGGGCTCCGTCCTTCCGGGAGTGCCGGTCGCTCCCGTCTGCTCGTCGGTCGCGCCGGATTCCGGGAGCCCCGGGGCATCGGTGACCGGCTTCGCGGGTTCGGGGTGCGCGTCGTGCGCATCGTGCGGGTCGGTCGGGTCGTGCGGGTTGGCCGGCGCCGGGACCGATGGCCGTTCCGGCACCGGTGCGGGCGTGTCCGGGGGCGCGGCGGAGGTCGTCGGCACACCCCGTACCGCTCGGAGCGTGGCCATAAGACCGCCCGAAGCCCGCGTCACCGCCGCCCGGCAGACCGCCCTCAGGGCGGGCCGGTCGTGGCGGGTCTCGCGGTGAAGGCGCCAGCTCTGGACGGCGACCGAGACGGGGACGCCGATGGCCGCCGTCCAGAGGAGTGCCGCCGCGCCCGACAGCCACCACACCGGACCGAAGGAGGCCAGCGCGCCCGTGCCCAGAGGTCCCCCGGACAACGCCGCCAGCAGGGCCGTCAGGACCGCGCACACCGCAGCGGCGGACAGCGCGGTGAGAGCCGTCTCGCGACGTGTCCTGACCGCACCCGGGGCACACGCCGCGCGGACCGTGAACCAGGCGACCGCTGCGCCCGCCGCCACCGGAACCGCCGCGCACACCCAGATCATCGGCCTGCCGGGCGCCTCGACCGGAACAGCCGCGAGCAACGGGAACCGGGGCAGCGCCGGACTGCCCTCGAACGCGAGAGGCATCGCCGTCGCTCCCGTCCCGAGCGCGAATCCGGGGCCGAGCCCGTACGCCGCCCCCCACACCGCCGCGTTCGGCAACAACGCCAGCGCCAGCAGCAGCACCGCGAAGCGTCCCGGCCAGTCCCGGGCGAGCCGCAGCAGCGAGTCCTGCGCGGCGCCCGCGTGCCACACCAGCGACACCGCGAACAGCAGGGCCCCGCAGCAGAGCAGCACCGCCGCCGCGGCACCGCCCGCCCGGAGCGCGTCGGCGGTCCAGGAGCGCGCGATCACGACCCGTACGCCCTCGGGCACCCACGCCGGCAGCGGCCCCAGCGGCCGTCCGAGCGCCGTCCACGCCCCCGCCGCCGCGGACAGCCCGGTGACCAAGGGGAGATGCAGCAGCGCACTGATGGGCTCTGCCGCGAGTACCCCACCGGCGGAGTACACCGTCGCGCCCACCGCGACCGCCAGATACCCGCAGGTCACTCCGGACACGACAAGGCCCACCGCGCCCCGGGCCCCGGCCCCGGACTCCACTGTTTCGCGCGCGGCCCGGTACGCCGACCAGACGGGCAGTGCCATGAGCAGCAGCGGAACGACGCCGACAGGTGCGGGTGCACCCGAAAGGGTGTCGGACCTGACCAGTTCCGTGCCGTGTGCGAGCAGCCAGAGCCCGGCGGCCATGTGCAGCACTCCCTGAGGGCCGCTGTCCGGGTAGGGCGAGCTGATCCACAGCATCATCACGAGGGCGGTGAGGGCGCCGAGGCCCAGCCCGGCCGCGATCACCCCGCGCAGTACGGACGCCGTCAGCACGACGGCGGGCGGCCGGGCGCCCTGCACCGCCACGAACGTCGGGCTGCGATCGATGGTCTGGGTCACGCGGCCATGCTGCCAACGACACGCGCTTTATCCGGGTAACAGGCGAATGGCCGTGGTGTCGCACAAAATACGTTGATGTACTTTTCGTCCCAGTACGCCTCCCAACCCCGGGGAGCCCTTCATGAGGCGAAGCACCCAGGACAACGACAACAGCGCGAGCGCCGACGGACTGCCCTCCCCCAAGGAGCGGCGCAGGCTGCGCGAGGCGAAGTCGCTGACCGAGGATCAGCTCGCCGAGGCCGTCGGGGTCACTCGGGCGACGATCAAGTCCTGGGAGACCGGCCGCACCGACCCGCGCGGACGAAAGCGCGACGCGTACGCGAAGCTCCTCGCCGTGTACGCGGCGGAGATCGCGGCCAAGGAGGCCGGAGAGTCCTGGAGCGCGGGAGAGGCCGGAAACGCGGGAGAGGCCGAAGGGACCGGAGACCCCCTGGCTGCGGACAGGGCTCACGGGCCGGTGGAGGGGCGCAGGTTCCAGGAGGCGCCCCGTTCCCCGGAGGCTTCCGGGGAACGGCGGCAGCACCGGTGGCATGAGTCCCGGGAGTCCCGGGAGTCCCGGGAGTCCGGTGAATCCGGGGAGTCCGGGGAGTCCGAGAAGTCCCGGTCCGGACGCCGACCCCAGGAGACGTCCGGGTCCGAGGACGACACGGAGGTGCTGCCCAGGACCGCCGGGCTCCCCGGAAAGGCACAGAGGCCCCCGGCGGCGGCCCAAAAGGACCGCGACTCCACGGCCGCCCCGCGCGGCCCCTGGCAGACGGGCGAGAACCGCCGCACGCGCTCCGCCCCTGCGCCGTCCCCGTATCCGCCCCCGTTCCCCGCGCAGGCACCCCCGACCGCCGAGGAGGCCTTCGACGCCCTGTACACCCGCATCGCCCCGAGCCTTGCCCGGCAGGCCTATCTGCTCACCGGCCGACGCGAGCTCTCGCTCGAGGCCGTCGAGCACGCCTTCCACGTCGCCTGGCAGCGCTGGCCCGAGGTCGCGGTCGACCGCGACCCGGCGGGATGGGTGCGCGCGGTGGCGTACGAGTACGCGATGTCCCCCTGGCACCGGCTGCGCCGCGACCAGCGCCGGCCGGATGCCTCGGTGCCCGACTCGATCTCCGACGCGAGCCGGCGGACACTGCGCGAGACGCTGCTGGAACTGCCACCGCCGTACCGCCGCACCCTGCTTCTCTACGACGGCCTCGGCCTGGATCTGCCGGAGACGGCGGCGGAGACCGAGGCGAGCACCCCGGCGGCCGCGAACCGTCTGCTGCACGCACGTGCCGTCGTCGCCGAGCGCCTCCCCGAGCTGGCCGATCCCGAGCTGCTGCAGGCCAGGCTGGCCGATCTGATCATCGCCCTGCCGACCCCGGAAGTCGCGTCGCCCGTCGAGGTGAGGGAAGGCAGCGAACGCCGCACCCAGTTCTGGACGCGCGCCTCGATCGGACTCACCGCTGTGATCATCGGGGCCTCGGTGCTCACCATGGCCATCGGGCAGAGCCACTACGAGGCGCCGCAGGCACCCGGCCAGTCGGTTCGCGGCGTACCGCCCAACCCCGGGCCTCCCGCCCTGACCGCGGCGGACGTCGAACTGCGCACGATGCTCCAGAACCACCCGCTGAGAGGCCCGGCCCGCCTCACGCCCGCGGCCCGCTGAGACACCCCGACACCGCACGGGACGCGGCACAGCACGCGGCACGGACGCCGCACGACCGCCGAGCACTTCGCCGCCGAGCAGGGGCGTCGGAGGGGCCGGAGGTAGCCGCGTGCCCGGGTCCGTCGCAGCGGAACCGCCGGGGCCCGTACCGCCCGTCCGTACCGCCCGTCGCGGTCTCGGCCTCGGCACCTGCGGGCGTCGCGAGCCGGCCGGTGCCTGACCGTGTGTCAGCCCTCCGCTCCAGCACGCGCCGCAGCAGCGGCCGCACGGCCTCCGCCGTCACCAGCACATAACCGCCGAGGCCACGCCCCCTCAGCCGCGACTCCCGGCGGGACAACCGGAAGGGCCCGCACCCCGGTCTCCCGGGGTGCGGGCCCTTCCGCGTGTTCGGACGCGCTCAGGCGCGCGTGCGCAGAAGTCAGCCCGTGCGGGCCCTTCCGCGTGTTCGGACGCGCTCAGGCGCGCGTGCGCAGAAGTCAGCCCGCGAGGATCTCGCGCGCCAGCTTCGCCGTCTCGGTCGGCGTCTTGCCGACCTTCACGCCGGCGGCCTCCAGGGCCTCCTTCTTGGCCTGAGCCGTGCCGGAGGAGCCGGAGACGATGGCGCCGGCGTGGCCCATCGTCTTGCCCTCGGGGGCGGTGAAGCCCGCGACGTAGCCGACGACCGGCTTGGTGACGTTCTTCGCGATGAAGTCCGCCGCACGCTCCTCGGCGTCGCCGCCGATCTCGCCGATCATCACGATCAGCTCGGTCTCGGGGTCCGCCTCGAACGCCGCGAGAGCGTCGATGTGCGTCGTACCGATGATCGGGTCGCCACCGATGCCGACGGCCGAGGAGAAGCCGATGTCACGGAGCTCGTACATCATCTGGTAGGTCAGCGTGCCGGACTTGGACACGAGACCGATGCGGCCGGGCTTGGTGATGTCGCCCGGGATGATGCCGGCGTTGGACTGGCCGGGGGTGATCAGACCCGGGCAGTTCGGGCCGATGATCCGGGTCTTGTTGCCCTTGCTGACCGCGTACGCCCAGAAGGCGGCGGAGTCGTGCACCGCGATGCCCTCGGTGATGACGACGGCCAGCGGAATCTCGGCGTCGATCGCCTCGACGACGGCGGCCTTGGCGAAGGCCGGCGGCACGAAGAGAACGGAGACGTCGGCCCCGGTCTTCTCCATCGCCTCGGCGACCGTGCCGAAGACCGGCACCTCGGTGCCGTCGATGTCGACGGTGGTGCCCGCCTTACGGGGGTTCACGCCACCGACGATGTTGGTGCCGTCGGCCAGCATGAGCTTGGTGTGCTTCATGCCGGTGGAGCCGGTCATCCCCTGGACGATGACCTTGCTGTCCTTGTTGAGGAAGATAGCCATGGTGGTCTGAGTTCCCTTACTTCGCGGCCGCGAGCTCGGCGGCCTTGTCGGCCGCGCCGTCCATGGTGTCCACGCGCTGCACGAGCGGGTGGTTGGCGTCGGACAGGATCTTGCGACCCAGCTCCGCGTTGTTGCCGTCGAGGCGCACGACCAGCGGCTTGGAGACGTCCTCACCCTTGGCCTTGAGCAGCTCCAGGGCCTGGACGATGCCCTTGGCGACCTCGTCGCACGCGGTGATGCCACCGAAGACGTTGACGAAGACGGACTTGACGTCCGGGTCGCCGAGGATGATCTCGAGACCGTTCGCCATGACCTCGGCCGAGGCGCCGCCACCGATGTCGAGGAAGTTGGCGGGCTTCACGCCGCCGTGGTTCTCACCGGCGTACGCGACGACGTCGAGGGTCGACATGACCAGACCCGCGCCGTTGCCGATGATGCCGACCTCGCCGTCGAGCTTGACGTAGTTGAGGTTCTTGGCCTTGGCAGCAGCCTCGAGCGGGTTGGCTGCGTCCTTGTCCTCGAGCGCCTCGTGCTCCGGCTGGCGGAAGTCGGCGTTCTCGTCGAGCGAGACCTTGCCGTCGAGGGCGATGACACGGCCGTCGGCGACCTTGGCCAGCGGGTTGACCTCGACGAGGAGCGCGTCCTCTTCGATGAAGGTCTTCCACAGGGTGACCAGGATGTCGGCGACCTGGTCGGCGACCTCGGCCGGGAACTTCGCGGCCGCGACGATCTCGCGGGCCTTCTCCAGGTCGACGCCCTCATTGGCGTTGACCGGGATCTTCGCGAGGGCCTCGGGGTTCTCCTCCGCGACGACCTCGATCTCCACGCCGCCCTGCACCGAGGCCATGGCCAGGAAGGTGCGGTTGGTGCGGTCGAGGAGGTACGAGACGTAGTACTCCTCTGCGATCTCGGGAGCCGTCTCGGCGATCATCACCTTGTGGACCGTGTGGCCCTTGATGTCCATGCCAAGAATGTCCGTCGCGCGGGCGACAGCCTCGTCCGGCGTGGCAGCCAGCTTGACGCCACCGGCCTTGCCGCGGCCGCCGACCTTCACCTGCGCCTTGACGACCGAACGGCCGCCCAGTCGCTCGGTCGCCTCGCGCGCCGCCTCAGGCGTGTCGATGACTTCACCGGCCAGCACCGGTACACCGTGCTTGGCGAAGAGGTCCCTCGCCTGGTACTCGAACAGGTCCACGCGCGTCCGTCCCTTTTCAGTGATTCGCGGTTCGTTGTCTGCGTGGGCGTGCCGCGAAGGGCAACGTGACTGCGCTGTCACTAGGGAGGCGTACACGGTGACCGGGCACGCGGCATGTCCGTCTCGCAGGTTATCCCCGCGGGCCGTGGGTCCCTAAATCGCAGATCACACAGCAGCGGTGATACCGGTCACAGATCGCGCGCGCGGCGGAACCTGCGGTTACGGGACGGACACGGGCCGGGTACGGAACGGGCGGCCCCCACCCCAATGGGGACCGCCCGCCCAGCCTTGCGGCCTGCCCGTACGACCCAGGACCCGCCGGTCACACGGCGCGTGTCAGATGCCGCGGGCCAGGTGCTGCGTCATGCCGTCGACGTAGCTCGGGGTGACCGCGGTGGCCGCACCGTGCGCTCCGGAGACCGCGTTGCCCGCGACGGGGGTCGCGGCGACCGTGCCGCCCAGGCCCTGCGCGAAAGGCTGCACCTCGGAGACGACACCACCGGCGAAGGGCTGGACGTCGGCGACGACACCGCCCGCGAGGGTGCCGGCGCTGCCGCCCACGCCGTACGCGACCGGCTGGATGTGGTCGACGACCGTCTCGACGAGCGGCTGGACCGCGCCGACGACACCGCCCGCGAAGGGCTGGACCTCGCCGGCGACGCTGCCCGCGAAGGGCTGGACCTCGCTCACGACACCGCCCGCGAAGGGGGTCACGTCGCCCACGACGCCCGAGGCGAGGCCGCCGACGTCACCGACCGCCTGACCGGCGACCGGGACGACACCGTCGACCGCCCGGCCGGCAATCGGAGGCAGAACGTCCTGCGCCGTCTCGGCGACGATCGGGGCGGCCTGGCCCGGGGCCTGCTCCACCAGCCCGGGCGCGAAGGCGGCGAGCGGGCCGAAGAGGTAGTCGATCTCGCGCTCGGCCTGGACGGCCGTCGCGGTGGCGTCTGCGGCCGTGGCGTGGGCGCGGTCCGTGGCATCGCTCAGCGCCTGGGCGCCCTGCGAGCGGAGGTCGCGCGGGGCCTGGCGGCCCTCGACGTACTGGCGGGCCTGGTCCGCGGTGGGCTGCGCCTTGCCCTGTGCGGTGTCACGGACCGTGCTCCGGGACTCCTGGACAGTGCCGCGGGCCGTGTCCTCCGCGGTGTCCGCGACCGCGTCGACGGCCTGGTCGGCCTGGTCGGGAGTGGAAAGGGAGAGGGAGGGCAGTTCGTCCGCGCTGGCGGCGGCGGTGCCGACGGCCCACATACCTGCGGCACCGGCTGCGACGGCTATGGAGCGGCGGATGTTCTTGTTCATGTTCGGGAGAATCCTTCGAGTTCCGGGGGTGTAGGGCAGACCTGCTCCGCCCCCGCGCGGCAGGTCTCAGGCGGGGGAACGGCCTGCCCTATCCGGGGAATTCGAGAATGTCGCGGTGCCGCTCGAGCACCCCTGCGCCGGTGGCCGGCTGCCGGGCACCGGGCACGAGCCCGAACGCCACGGCCTGCGAGAACCAAGCGCACTGCGGGTCTCCGGCGCGCTGTGTGTGCCCGTCGGCGGCGGTCTGGAGGACGGCGCTGCCACCGGGAGCGGCAGGCGCACGACCGGGGACGAACGGGAGCGGTCCGTCGAAGGGGCCGCTGAGCACGGGCCTCATCGACGCGACCGGCGCGGCGTAGGCACGGTAGGGCCCAGGAACGAGGTGTTCGGTCGCGTACGAGGCCGTGTGGGCCCGGGGCCGGTCGTGGGTCGGCGCGGGCGCGGACCCATCGGCACGGGGCTCGTCGTGGTGGACGGCGGCGGGACCGGTGTCCTGCGGACGGTCCTCCCCGGGCGCGGGCAGACCGCCGGGCAGTTGCGCGGACGGCGCGGGCAGCGACCGCTCGGGCACGGTCTGCGTCAGGTCCTCCACGGCCCCGCCCACGACCTTCTGGACGGGCTCGGCAACGGGCCTGACGATCCGGTCCGCGACCGCTGCGCCGGCCGAGGCGACCGGTTCGGCGACCGTGCCCTCGGAGACGCCCTTCACCCGCTCCACGACCGGCTTCGCAACGCGCTCGGCCACCGGCTCGGCCGCGTCACGGAGTTGCCCGGCGGGCTCGGTCCGGGTGACGCGCTCGATCGGCGCGGCCCCGCCCGGCTTCTCCGCCGCATGCGCCTGGCCGCCGAGGACGAACCCCAGCACCACCAGCCCGCCGACGAACAGCAACACCTGTGCCGCCCGCACCGCATACCGCCGCGCCGCCCCGCGCACGAAGCGCATGGCGGATGCGGGCTGAGCAGCGACGGCAGTCAAAGCGGGACGAGCCTTTCCCAGGTAGTGGATCATGGTCCTCGTGGGACAACGGGGACGATGCTTGCACGAGACTCCCGGGGTTACGCAAGCCCCTTGTTACTGATGAGTCGCCATGTCCGGTATGAGCAGTGGGCTTTTCTCGCCCACCCCCTCACGCCGCATCCCCCGGAGGGCGCGCGTACCCCCACCGATTACAGCCCACCACACCTCAGACCTCGGCCGGCACCGGCAACGGCCGCTTCTCCATCGCCGCCGCCATGCCGCACCTCCCGGGGGACCAACCCCCGCACCCCCGGCCCACACCCCACCACCCACCACACCTCAGACCTCGGCCGGCACCGGCAACGGCCGCTTCTCTATCGCCGCCGCCATCACTTCCGGGAAGAGGTCGGGTGTGCACGCGAACGCCGGGGCTCCCAGCGCCGCCAGCGCAGCCGCGTGCTCCCGGTCGTAGGCCGGCGCGCCCTCGTCGGAAAGTGCGAGCAGCGCGACGAACTGCACTCCCGACGCCTTCATCGCCGCGACCCGCTTGAGCATCTCGTCCCTTATGCCACCCTCGTAGAGGTCACTGATCAGCACGACGACGGTGTCGGCGGGCCGGGTGATCTGCGACTGGCAGTAGGCGAGTGCCCGGTTGATGTCCGTGCCTCCGCCGAGCTGGGTGCCGAACAGCACGTCCACCGGGTCGTCCAGCTGGTCCGTCAGATCCACGACGGCCGTGTCGAAGACGACGAGCCGGGTCGCTATCGACCGCATGGACGCGAGGACCGCTCCGAACACCGAGGCATACACGACCGATGCCGCCATCGACCCGGACTGGTCGATGCACAGGACGACGTCCTTCTTCACGGCCTGCGAGGCGCGGCCGTACCCGATGAGCCGCTCGGGAACGACGGTGTTGTACTCGGGAAGGTAGTTCTTCAGGTTCGCCCGGATCGTGCGGTCCCAGTCGATGTCCCTGTGTCGCGGGCGGTTGATGCGCGCGCTGCGGTCGAGCGCGCCGGTGAGAGTCGCACGGGTGCGGGTCGCCAGCCGCTTCTCGAGGTCCTCGACGACCTTCCGCACGACCGCCCGGGCGGTTTCCTTCGTCGTCTCGGGCATCGCTTTGCTGAGCGAGAGCAGCGTGCCGACGAGTTGGACGTCCGCCTCGACGGCCTCCAGCATCTCCGGCTCCAGCAGCAGCGTCCTCAGCCCGAGGCGGTCGATCGCGTCGCGCTGCATGACCTGGACGACGGAGCTCGGGAAGTACGTCCGGATGTCGCCGAGCCAGCGCGCCACGTTCGGCGCCGATCCCTCGAGGCCGGCCGAACGCTTCCCGTTCCCGCGCTCCTGGCGGCTCCCCGCTCCGTACAGCGCGCCCAGGGCGCCGTCCATCGCGGCGTCGGTGCCGGTCAGGGTGCAGCCCGTGCCCTCGGCCGCGCCACCGCCGAGCACCAGCCGCCAGCGCCTCAGCCGCTCGTCGGGAGCGGGCGCAGTGTCCGACGGGATGCCCCGGGCGCTCTCCACCGTCACGTCGGCGGTTGTCATACGTGCTCCCCCTCCAGGATCAGCCGCAGCACGGGCAGCACGGCGTCGGCCCGTTCCTCGTCGAGTCCGGCCCCGAACCCGGGCACACCGGCCTCCCCCCGCACCGGCCCGCCGCCCTCCGCGGCGGGGCCGCGCCGAACCAGCTCGCCCAAGGTGCGCCGGACACCGGGTTCGTACGACGCGAACGTGCGCCGCAGCAGCGGCAGTACGTCCGTGAACGCGTCCGCGGGCACGGATGTCAGCCAGGCGTCCACGAGTCCGAGCAGGCGCTCGTCGTGCACCAGGAGCATGCCGCCACTGGAAGCGCCGCCGACGAAGCCCTCGATCCAGGCCGCCGCGTCGGCGGGCGGGGTGCCGGGCGAGAGAGCGAGGCCCATGAGCCGCGCCGCCTCGTCCTCGGCGAGCCGGCCGTCGTCCAGCAGCACGCGCCCGGCGCGCCCGCGTATCACCCCGGGCACGGTGTCCCGGACGGCGATCTTGCGCAGGACCTCCGTCCAGCGTCCGTTCAGTTCCCCGCTCTCCGGCAGAAGGCCTATCGCCTGGTGCACGCCGTCGAGATGGCCGCGCATCTCGGCGGCGCCGTCCGCGTCGAGTCCGGTGCACGCTGGCGGCAGGCCGACGCAGATGCGCTCTGCGAGCCCGGCCGCCACCTCACCGAGCGCGGCCGTGTCCGTCGCCCGCACGTCCCCGTACCGCAGCGAGCGGGCGAGGGCGGGCAGGGCCTGGGCGAGGTGACCGACGTCGGCGTCCAGGGCGGCGCGATCGGCGAGCGCCCTCATCACCACGGGAAGGGCGTCGGACAGTTCGGCCAGGAGACAGCGCTCGGCCAGCGCCGTCACATCGGCGAGCGCGGTCGCCGACAAGGCGTCCGACTCGGCCCTGGCGGTGGCGGCGGAGAGCACCGTGGTACCCCAGATGCCCGCCTCGGCGACCTTGACGTACAGCTCGGGCTCCCAGCGCAGCTGCCAGGTCTCCCGGAACGTGCCGGTCGATCCGCGCCCGGCCGCCGGAGTGCCCCAGCCGACACCGAGAAGCCGGAGCCGGTGCAGCATGCGACTGCGCTCCGCATCGGTCTCCTTGCGCAGATCGAGCTCCAGCTCGCGCTCCAGCAGCTCCGGTTTGAGACGGAGCGTGCGCTGCAGGCGCGCCAGATCCCGCTGCAGCGGGACGGCCGGGGCGGACTCCGGGACCTCGCCGAGCACATCGCCGGTGATCAGCCTGTCCTGGACGAGCCCGAGCGGCACATCGGAGCCGTCGCACATCACGGCCCGTATCGCGTCGGTCGTCTCGCTCAGTCCGGGGAGCGGCCGGGCGCGCATCGCCGCGAGTGTTCCGGCGAGCCGGACCGCTTCGATGACATGCGCCGACGAGACGAGCCGGTCCTCCTCCCTGAGCAGCCCCGCGACCTTGGTCATCCAGCGCTCGACGGGACGGTCGGGGGCACTGAACAGGTGCGCGTACCAGCCGGGCGAGTCGATTCCGGCGCCGTAACCGCTGTGCCGGGCGAGTCTGCGGTGCGTCCAGGGAACCCAGGTCATCTCGGTCCTGACCTTGGGCAGGCCCTTGAGCAGGGCGCGGTCCGCGGTGACCGCCGACTTCCCCGTCAGGGCGGGAACGTGCCAGGCACCGCAGACGACGGCGATCTGGTCCCCGAACTCCTTGCGCGCCGCCCTCAGCCGGATCCGCATATGGGCCTCGCGGACGAGGTCCCGGTCACGCCCCCCGTGTCCGTATGTCTCGCGCAGGGCCGTCATGGCCTCGCCGAGCGCGGCGAACGGGGCCAGTGGGTCGTCCCCGGCCGGCGTACCGCGGTGCTCGATCACGTCCTCCCACCACCGCTCAGGGTCGTCGTACCCGGCGGTCCCGGCCAGCACCGCGATCGGATCGACCCGCAGCGCAGCCTCGTCCCCGCCCGGATACGCCTCCCCTTCCTCCTCACCGTCCCCCCACGTGGGGTCCGCGGCAGCCGCCAGCGAGTGGGCGGCGGGAAGGTCGATGAAACGCACCGGCACGTCGTGCGCCAGGGCCCAGCGGATCGCGACCCACTCCGGGGAGAACTCGGCCATCGGCCAGAACGCCGCCCGCCCCGGGTCGTCCACGGCGTGCGCGAGCAGAGCCACCGGCGGGACCATCGCCTCGTCGGCGGCGAGCGGCAGCAGGGCGTCGCCCTCGGGCGGCCCCTCGATCAGCACGGCCCTGGGCCCGGCGGCGTCCAGCGCTGCACGCACCGCCCGCGCGGACCCGGGTCCGTGATGCCGGACCCCGAGCACCAGCGGACCGTCGGCCGGCCACCGCTTCTCCCCTCCAGGAGCGGTGACCTCCGCCGGGGCGGTGTCCGTACGGCCGCCCGTCACGACAGCCTTCGTCATGCGCTCACCTCGCGGCAGGCGCGGTAGAAGTCCTTCCACCCGTCCCGTTCGCGCACGACCGTCTCCAGGTACTCCTGCCAGACGACACGGTCGGCCGCCGGATCGCGGACGACCGCCCCGAGGATGCCTGCCGCCACGTCGCCGGGCCGCAGGACCCCGTCGCCGAAGTGCGCCGCGAGCGCGAGGCCGTTGGTGACGACGGAGATCGCCTCGGCTGTGGAGAGCGTCCCCGAAGGTGACTTGAGCTTGGTGCGCCCGTCGGAAGTGACCCCGTCCCGCAGCTCGCGGAAGACCGTGACGACGCGCCGGATCTCGTCGATCCCCTCGGGCCCTGCGGGCAGATCGAGCGAGCGCCCCATCTGGTCGACGCGCCGGGACACGATGTCCACCTCTGCGTCCGCGCTCGCCGGCAACGGCAGCACCACCGTGTTGAACCGGCGTCGCAGCGCGCTCGACAGGTCGTTGACCCCTCGGTCGCGGTCGTTGGCGGTGGCGATGAGATTGAAGCCCCGGACCGCCTGCACCTCCTGCCCCAGCTCGGGGATCGGCAGGGTCTTCTCCGAGAGGATCGTGATGAGCGTGTCCTGAACGTCCGCCGGGATGCGGGTGAGTTCCTCGACACGCGCGGTCATGCCGTCCGACATCGCACGCATCACCGGGCTGGGCACGAGCGCATCGCGGCTCGGGCCGTGGGCGAGCAGCCGGGCGTAGTTCCATCCGTAGCGGATGGCCTCCTCGGGCGTGCCCGCCGTGCCCTGCACGAGAAGGGTGGAGTCTCCGCTGACGGCCGCGGCGAGATGCTCCGAGACCCAGGTCTTGGCGGTGCCGGGCACGCCGAGAAGGAGCAGCGCGCGGTCGGTGGCGAGCGTCGTGACGGCGACCTCGACGATCCTGCGCGGCCCCACGTACTTGGGCGTGATCACCGTCCCGTCCGGCAGCGAGCCGCCGAGCAGATACATCGCCACGGCCCAGGGCGAGAGCCGCCAGCGGGCCGGCCGCGGCCGGTCGTCGGCCGCGGCGAGCGCCTTGAGCTCATCGGCGAAAGCGTCCTCGGCATGCGGCCGCAGGGCCTCGGTGCCGGTGTCCGTCATGGTTTCGGGCACGGTCATGGATCCCCCTCCAGATCGTTCGACCGGATGTGGGTTCCACCGTGCACCACGCCACTGACAATCGGCCGTTTCCGCAGGCCGGGACCGAAGTCGGCGGTTTCGGCGGAGGGTTACTCCACGACCGGCGAGACCGCGACGCAGCCGCCCGCGGCCGCGAGTCCCGCGCCCTTCGACTCCTTGATGACCTCACCCTTGTAGGTGATGCTGCAGGTGACCTCGGCGCCCTTGACGTCCACCGCGACCGGCATGACGGCGGGCGGCATGATGCCCTTCAGCGTCACGGTCTTCTTCCACGGAAGCGTGGGCTTCTGCACCGTCTCGATCTTCGGCTCCATCGCCGTGCCGCCTCCGGCGTGGTAGTCGATCGAGTCGACGTTCTTGCCCGTGACCTCGTACGTCACTTCGTAGGTGTCGGTCACCGCTTTGTCGACCTGGTCGACGGCCTTGTCAGCGGCCTCGGAGCATGCGGCGAGACCGAAGACGAGGCCGGCCACGGCGAGCGTACGGACGGTGGTGCGGATGGATCTGTGCATGTGGGATCCCCCCTGGATCGTGTAGTTGCTACCTGCAGCGAATCGCAAGGGGAAAGCAAGGTCAAGCTGTTGGGCGTCGTTGGAATCCCCAGGTCAGGCCGATTGTCAGTGCCGCACCCTAGCGTCGTCGTCATGAATCAGCAGGGGGTGCGCTGGACGGCGGAACAGGTGCTGGCTCTGGCTCCTGACGCCTCGTCGCGCAAGGCGGGAAGCAAACTGGGGACGGCCGGACCGTGGTCGGGCGCGGGCAGCGACGGTTCGGGAGCCGTCTGGGGTCTGTGCAAGGGCAGCGGCAGCAAGCCCTACCAGACGATCGTGGACACGACGGGTCCCGCGTACAAGTGCAGTTGCCCGAGCCGCAAGTTCCCGTGCAAGCACGCGCTCGGGCTGCTGCTGCTCTGGGCGGGCGACGAAGAGACGGTCCGGGACGCCGAGGTGCCGGACTGGGCCGGTGAGTGGCTGGCGGGGCGCCGCAAGCGCGCTGCGGAGAAGGGGGAGCAGGGCGCGGGTGCGGGGCAGTCGGCGAAGCCCGCCGATCCGGAGGCCGCCAGGCGCAGGGCCGAGCGCAGAGCCGACCGGATCACTGCGGGCGCGACGGAGCTGGAGCAGCGCCTGGCCGATCTGCTGCGCGGTGGCCTGGCCTCGGCGGAACAGGCGGGGTACGGGCTGTGGGAGGAAACGGCCGCGCGCATGGTCGACGCACAGGCACCCGGACTGGCCGGACGGGTGCGCGAGTTGGGGGCGATACCTGGATCCGGGCCGGGCTGGCCGGTGCGGCTGCTGGAGGAGTGCGCGCTGGTGCACCTCCTCGACCAGGCCTGGCTCGACCGCAAGCGGCTGCCGGAACCACTGGCCGCGACCGTGCGGACGAGGGTCGGACTGACCGCCCCTGCCGAAGGTCCCGCGGTCCGGGACGAATGGCTGGTGCTCGCGCAGTACGACACGACTGACGGCAAGATCACCACGCGCCGTGCGTGGCTCCACGGGCGCGGCAGCGGGCGGACCGCTCTGCTCCTCTCCTTCGGCGCCGCCGGACGGGCACCGCAACTGGCCCTGCCCGCAGGACTGGTGATCGACGCCGAGCTCGTGCCGTACGCGGGTGCGGGACAACTGCGGGCCGACCTGACCCGGCAGTTCGGTGCCCCGGTCCCCATCAAGGAGCCGCCGCCGGGCGGTTCCGTGGCCGATGCCCTGTCCACCTACGGAGCGGCGCTGTGCGAGGACCCGTGGCTGGACTCCTGGCCGGTCACGCTGTCCGGGGTCATACCGGTCCCGGCGGACGACGGTTGGCAACTGGCCGACCCGGACGGGAAGTCCGCACTGCCGGTGGCGCCCGCCGCGCTGTCGCGGCCCGGGCTGTGGAAGCTCGCCGCGCTGTCCGGAGGCGGACCGGTCACCGTGTTCGGCGAGTTCGGGCACCGGGGTTTCGCGCCGCTGGCCGCGTGGTCCGACGCGACCGCCGAGACGGTCGCCCTCACCTGAACGTCCGCACGTACGACGGAGGACCCGATGACCAGCACCACCAGCACGACCGCCTGGGAAGAGCTCGTCACCTCGGCGCTGCTCGGCACCGAGCGGCGGACCCCGGCCGCAGACGTCCCGGCCCCCGGCAAGGAGGCACCGGTCGCACTGCTGGACGCGGCCGCGCTGCACACCGTGCGACGGCGGGCGGGGCTGCGGCCTGCAGCGGCCAGGCCACTGCCCGAGCCCGCACCCCACGACTCCAGGCCCGAACTGCCCGAGCCCGCCCGGCGACGGCTCGCCCAGCTGCTCGCCGACCGTGCCGCGCCCGCGGGATCCGGCGGCCGCCGCGGCACGGCACCGGACCTGACGGAGCTGCTGCCGCAGTGGCTGACCGCCGCCAACGAGCACGGCTACCGTGCGCCTGCCTCCGTTCTGCCGGCCCTGCTCGACGCGGCGCGCGCCCGCACCGATCTGCGGCCCCTGGCCCTGCGTTTCGCCGGACCCCGCGGACTGCGGCTCGCCCGGCTCAACGCGGACTGGAAGTTCGCGCTGCGCGGGACCTGGGGGTCTTCCCGGACCGGAGGCCCTGGAGGAGGGTCGGTGCTGCCCGCCCCGGAGGACGCGGAGGCCGTTCGGCAGCTGTGGGAAGAGGGCCTCTTCGCCGAGCGCGTGTCCCTGCTTGCCTCCGTACGGGCGCACGACCCGGCGGCGGCGCTGGCCCTGCTGTCCGCGACCTGGTCGACCGAACGGGCCGAGGACCGGCTCATGTTCCTGGACTCGCTGCGCACGGGACTGTCCGACGCTGACGAGCCGTTCCTGGAGCAGGCGCTCTCCGACCGCAGCCGGAATGTGCGCGCGACCGCGGCCGAGCTGCTGTCCGCTCTGCCGCGGTCCGCGCTCGCCGCGCGCATGGCGGCGCGTGCGGCCACCTGCGTAGGCCCGGACCGGACGGACGGTGCGGCGGGGATCGTCGTGGAGGCGCCGCACGAATGCGATGCGGACATGCAGAGGGACGGCGTGGTGCCGACCCCGCCGTCCGCCCGGGGCCAACGCTCCTGGTGGCTGGGACAGTTGGTCGAGTCCGCACCGTTGTCCATCTGGCCGGAACGGCTCGGGGGGCGTACGGCGGAGGAGATCGTCGCCCTGCCCGTCGCCGACGACTGGGGCGACGAGCTGCATGCCGCGTGGTGCCGGGCTGCGGTGCGGCAGCGGGACCCTGAATGGGCCCGCGCCCTCCTCGGCGCGCCCGCGGCGCCGCCTTCGACCGGGCCCGGCACGTCATCGCTGGCGGAGCGGGCGAAGCTGCTGGAGACCCTGTCGGAGGAGGAACGGGCGGGATGGGTCGCGGCGTTCATATCCGCGCACGGCTTGTCGGAGGCCTTCCAGCTGCTCGGCGTCTGCACCGTGCCCTGGGCCGAACCACTCGGGCGCGCGGTGGTGGACGCGCTCGACATCGCCCGCGACGGCGGCAGCTATCCGTGGAGCTTCAGCGGCGTGATGGGCCTCGCCGAGCGCTGCCTCGACCCTGCGGAGGCCTCCCGCCTGGAGCTCCTGACGGCGACACCGGACGAGGCGGAGGGGGCGTCGCCGGGGGCGGGCGGCTACTGGTCGGAGGCCTTCCAGCGCCTCGTCTCCACGTTGCGGCTGCGTGCGGCGATGCACTCGGAACTTGCCCCCACGGGGTCGCTTGCGCGGGCGTGAGTGGGTGTCGTGGTGGGGCGGGTCCGCGTGTGCGGGCGGTGCGGGGTGTGGTTGTCGTGGTTGGCCGGTGCGGGTCCGCTGCGCGGTGCGCGGTGCTGCGCTTGCGGTTCGGGTGTGGTTGTCGTGGTTGGCCGGTGCGGGCCGCTGCACGGTGCCGGTGTGGTTGTCGGGGTTGGCCGGTGCGGGTCCGCTGCGCGGTGCGGGTGCGGGGTGTGGTTGTCGTGGTTTGCCGGTGCCGTGATGTTGGCCGGTGTGTCCGTCCTCAAACGCCGGACGGGCTCAGGTGGTCGGGGTCGGCCCGGACCGGGTCGCATGGCGTTGGTGTCCGTTCCGGGGCTCCCATCCGGGACGGCATGATTTACGGCGCACTGACCGGCACCACAGTCGCAACGCCCGCGCCGCGCCACAAATCACGCTTTAGTGTCCCGGACACGACCCCTCCACGGCCCCCCTCGTGGCCGGGGGTGGTGGGCCGATCGCCGTGGTCGGGTGAACCACCCTCCGGGCGGCAGTCGGCAACGCTGCCGGGGCGGGGCCGTGCAGGGTCGGCCCCGCAGGGGACGGCGGGACTACTGGTTGCCTGCGAGGTGGGCGGTACGCCGCCGTCCCCGAGGAGTCGAGCCCGGAGGGGCCCCGCCCCACCACCCACAGCCTGTTGGGGGTCCCCCCGGACGAAGTCTGGGGGAGTTTGAGGACGGACACCCCGGCCGCCGTCACGGACCCGGCCAACCCCGTACACCCAGCCCGTCCGGCGTTTGAGGACGGACACCCCGGCCAACAAAACGGCACCGGCCAACCACGACAACCGAACCGCCCACGCCAGCGACCGGCACAGGCCAACCACGCCAACCGCACCCGCACCCGCACCGCGCCGCGCAGCGGACCCGTACCGCCCGGCCCCGAACCCCCGCCGGAGGCGCTACGCGTCGGCGGGCTGGCGGACGTTCGCGTTGACCCAGTCGACGATGGACGTCGTCGTGGCGCCCGGCGTGAAGATCTCGGCGACACCCTTCTGCTTGAGCGGAGGGATGTCCTCCTCCGGGATGATGCCGCCGCCGAAGACCTTGATGTCCTCGGCATCGCGCTCCTTCAGAAGCTCGATGACCTTGGCGAAGAGCGTGTTGTGGGCGCCGGAGAGGATGGAGAGGCCGATCGCGTCGGCGTCCTCCTGGATCGCGGTGTCCACGATCTGCTCGGGGGTCTGGTGCAGCCCGGTGTAGATGACCTCCATACCGGCGTCCCGCAGCGCCCGCGCGATGACCTTCGCGCCGCGATCGTGGCCGTCGAGACCCGGCTTGGCCACCACCACGCGGATCGGACCGGTCACACCCATCACTGCCTCCAGATACCGACTGCGCCGTCATTGGCACGGACCCCGCACCGCAAAAGGCCGGGGAGGTGAACGAACGTTATCTACAGCATCCCGCAACCGCCCGTTTCACGGCGAGCAGGGAGGGGGAAATCACACGTGGGACATGTTCGCTACGCGTCGTACCCGAATCCGGCGCCACACAGTCGTACGTGACACCAGCCGCGTCGGGCACGGGACGAGCGCAAGGGGAGCCGCTACACGGTCGCCGCATCACCGTGCCGCCAGCCGCGCGGCACGGCGGTGCGGCCCGTCAGCAGCCCCATGAGGGCATACGGGGGACGGAGCCGTCGACCCGTGCGCCATTCGGAGGTCGGCCATGGGGTTCGTTCCGCCGCCGCTCTTGCGGATACGACTGTCACTGGCGCTCCTGCGCGCCACCGCCCTGGAGCTGGCGATCCTCGCCGGGCACCTGCTCCTCTATCCGTCGGGGATCACCTCGGAGCGCCACGGCCCGACCGGGCCCGGCACCGCCCGGTCCGCCGACACCTCCGGCCACCCCGGGACCTCGGTCCTGCCGGTCCAGGAGCAGTCGCATCCTCCGGTCGTCCTCCTCCACGGCTTCATCGACAACCGCTCCGTCTTCGTCCTCCTCCGCCGCTCCCTCGCGCGCAACGGCTGGCGTCATATCGAGTCGCTCAACTACTCACCGCTCACCTGTGACATACGGACGGCCGCGGAGCTGCTCGGCCGCCACATCGACGAGATCTGTGCCCGCACCGGCCATCACGAGGTCGACATCGTCGGGCACAGCCTCGGCGGTCTGATCGCCCGCTACTACGTCCAGCGGCTGGGCGGGGACCGCCGCGTCCGGGTGCTCGTCACCCTCGGCACCCCCCACTCGGGCACCGACGTCGCCCCGCTCGCGAGCGCTCACCCCATCGTGCGCCAGATCCGCCCCGGCTCCGCCGTGCTGGAGGAGATGCGACTGCCTGCCCCGGGATGTCGGACGCGGTTCGTCAGCTTCTGGAGCGATCTCGACCAGCTGATGATCCCGCTCGAATCGGCTTGCATCGACCACCCGGATCTTCTCGTGCGGAACGTCCATGTGAGCGGAATCGGTCATCTCGCCCTGCCCGTGCACCCCGCCGTCGCGGCAAGCATCCGCGAGGCGCTCGAGGCATCGGAGTCGGAGGCCCTGACGTCCGGAGTGGTGTCGGTCGCCTGAGGCCGCGAACCTTAACCAATGTCGAACAATCTTCGAACGTAAGGCCAAGGCTCTGCCTGCAGTCCGCCGAAAGACGGCCGAATGCCCGTTTCCCGCCTAGGCAAAACCTGCGGAAGATTGTCGGCGTCGCATACCGCCGGGTACAGTCGCGCCCACTGCGTTCCTCGGGACCCCCCGTAGCGGGTTGCCCGAACCCTGGTCCTGCTGCCGAGGCGAGAGAGAAGTTGGTGAACGACCAGCACCCCGACGCCGGGTACGCCCCCTACGCCGCCGGCAGCTTCGACACCGACCCGCTCTTCGGCGCCCTTCCCGGCAGTTACGACTACGACACCGGGTACAGCGGGCAGTACGACGCGACTCAGTGGCAGTCCGCGACGACGGGTTACGACGCCTACGCCACGCAGGGCCACCAGCAGCAGTACGACGCCACCGGTCAGTGGGACGCCAACGCCTGGAACCAGACGGGGCAGTTCGAGACCGCCGCAGCCACCTTCGCCTATGACGCGACGGGCCAGTGGCCCGCAGCCGGCGGATACGGCACGGCGTACGAAACCGGCACATATGACGCGACCGCCTGGAACTCGGGCACCGAGGCCACCGCCGAACAGGCCACCGACGCCTACCAGGCGCAGTACACGGAGCACACCGAGTACACGGAACACAGCGAGTACGCGGGTCACACCGAGTACGCCGGCTACTACGCCGAGCACAACCCGATCCCGGAACAGTTCTCCCCCGAGGGCGAGTTCGAGGCTCAGCACGAAGACGCTTCCGCCGTCGAACCCGGACCCGAGCTCGAGCACAGCAACGATCCGGCGCCCGGCCCCGAGGCCGAGCAGGACCACGATCACGAGCCCGCCGGCTACGACGACCACGAGTACGAGGGCTACGACGAGACCGAACTCGTCGCCGCCGCGGCCACCGTCACCGCCCCGGTCGTCCCCGCCCGGCCCGTGCGCCGCGCGGGCGGAAGCCGCGGCCGTCGCCGTACCCCCGCCAAGCGTTCGGCCATGCTCACCGTCGCCGTGCCCTCCGCCTGTGTCATGGGCGTCGCCGGTGTCGCGGCGGCCTCGGTCGGCGGGCTCACCGGGGGCGACGAGACGAAGAGCGACAAGACCGCCGTCACCGCGGCCGATCCGGCGTCCGTCAAGCCCGTCGCCGCGAACAGCAAGCTCGACACCCAACTTGCCGCGCTGAGCGCCGATGCCCGCGATTTCGGCGACCGTGCCAGCCGCACCCAGGAGCGGATCGACCTCAAGGCGCGCCAGGACGCCGACCGCAAGAAGCGCGAGGCGGAGGCGGCTCGCCGCGAGGCGCTCCGCCCCAAGTTCGCCCTGCCCGTCAGCCAGCACGGGCTCAGCGCCTACTTCGGCCAGGCCGGCGTCAACTGGATGTCCATGCACACCGGTATCGACTTCCCCGTCTCGTACGGCACTCCGGTGATGGCGGCGACGGACGGCACCGTGCGCACCCAGTGGAACAGCGCGTACGGCAACATGGCGATCGTCACCGCCGCCGACGGCACGGAGACCTGGTACTGCCACCTCAGCAGCACCAAGATCCGCTCGGGCTCGGTCAAGGCCGGCGAAGTCATCGCGTACTCCGGCAACTCGGGCAACTCCACCGGCCCGCATCTGCACTTCGAGGTGCGGCCGGGAGCCGGGTCCGCGATCGACCCGCTCTCGTGGCTGCGCAGCCACGGCCTCAGCCCGTCCTAGGGCCTCTCGTTCGGGATCCTGCCGGGGTCGCGTGCCCTGGCGCCGCATCTGGTGGCTGCGTCGTCGTCGGTCGCCGACGTCCCCCGGCCACCGCCGGGAGGCGCCCCACCGCACGGGATCCTTCCTCCGCCTTGCGATGCCTGCCGCCGGACCCCGCTGACCGATCCGGCCTGATCCGAACAACAGACCCTGGACCGGCCCGCGTCCTTCATGTTCCGCTTGCCGTGACCCGCCGCGGCTCTGTCCCGGCTACAGCTTCTGGACCGGTGCGTACCGCAGCAGCAGCCGCTTGGGCTTCGCGTCCCCGAAGTCGATCGTGGCCTGCGCGTCCGAGCCCGAACCGGTCACCGCCATCACGGTCCCGAGCCCGAACTGGTCGTGCGTGACCCGGTCACCGACCGCCAGCGCGATCACCGGCTTGTCGGTCGTACGCCGCGTCGCGAAGCCCGAAGGGCCGGAACGCGAACGCGACGACGACAGGGAGGACGTGATCCCTGCGGTCGGCCCGGCGGGAGCCGCCATCGGTCCCGTCCGCTTCCACTGCAGATGCGCGTCGGGGATCTCCTCGAGGAACCGCGACGGCGGGTTGTAGGCGGGCTGGCCCCAGGCGCTCCGCATCGACGAACGCGTCAGATAGAGCCGCTCGCGGGCGCGCGTGATGCCCACGTACGCCAGTCGGCGCTCCTCCTCCAGTTCCTTGGTCTGGCCGAGCGCCCTCATGTGCGGGAAGACGCCGTCCTCCATGCCCGTGAGGAACACGACCGGGAACTCCAGGCCCTTGGCCGTGTGCAGCGTCATGAGGGTGATGACGCCGCTGCCTTCCTCGTCCTCGTCCGGGATCTGGTCGGAGTCGGCCACCAGCGCGACCTGCTCGAGGAACTCGGCGAGCGTGCCCGAGCCATCCTCCGCACCGCGCTCCTGCTCGAACTCGAGCGCGACGGCGGCAAGCTCCTGAAGGTTCTCGATGCGTGTCTCGTCCTGCGGGTCGGTCGACGCCTGCAACTCGGCGAGGTACCCCGTGCGTTCGAGCACGGCTTCCAGGACGGTGGCCGGACCGGCGCCCGACTCCACGATCGTGCCGAGCTCCTCCATCAGCGTGTTGAAGCGCTTGACGGCGTTGGCCGACCGGGCCGCCATCCCGTACGCCTCGTCCACCCGCCGCAGCGCCTGCGGGAAGGTGATCTTCTCGCGCAGCGCAAGCGCGTCGATCATCGCTTCGGCGCGGTCGCCGATGCCGCGCTTGGGGACGTTGAGGATGCGGCGCAGTGGGACGTTGTCCTCGGGGTTGGCCAGAACGCGCAGGTAGGCAAGCACATCGCGGACTTCCTTGCGCTCGTAGAAGCGCACGCCGCCGACGACCTTGTAGGGCAGGCCGACCCGGATGAAGATCTCTTCGAAGACACGGGACTGTGCGTTCGTCCGGTAGAAGACGGCGACGTCACCGGCCTTGGCGTGGCCCGCGTCCGTCAGCCGGTCGATCTCGTCGGCGACGAACTGGGCCTCGTCGTGCTCGGTGTCCGCGACATAGCCGGTGATCTGCGAACCCGCGCCCGCGTTCGTCCACAGGTTCTTGGGGCGACGGCTCTCGTTGCGCTCGATGACGGCGTTGGCCGCGGAGAGGATCGTCTGGGTGGAGCGGTAGTTCTGCTCCAGCAGGATCGTGGTGGCGTCCGGGTAGTCCTCCTCGAACTGGAGGATGTTACGGATCGTGGCGCCGCGGAAGGCGTAGATCGACTGGTCGGCGTCACCCACGACGCACAGCTCTGCCGGGGCCAGATCCTCGTATCCCGTGCCGACCAGCTCGCGCACCAGCGTGTACTGGGCGTGGTTGGTGTCCTGGTACTCGTCGACCAGGACGTGGCGGAACCGGCGCCGGTAGTGCTCGGCGACGTCCGGGAACGCCTGGAGCAGATGGACGGTGGTCATGATGATGTCGTCGAAGTCCAGCGCGTTGGCCTCGCGCAGCCGCGCCTGGTACATCCGGTAGGCCTCGGCGAGGGTCTTCTCGAAACCTCCCCCCGAGCCTCCGTCCTGGGAGGTACCCCCGGCCTGGTCGGCGAAGGCCTCCTCGTCGATCAGCTCGTTCTTCAGGTTCGAGATCTTGGCGCTGAAGGACTTCGGCGGGAACTTCTTCGGGTCGAGGTCCAGATCACGGCAGACCAGCGCCATCAGCCGCTTCGAGTCGGCGGCGTCGTAGATCGAGAACGACGACGTGAAGCCGAGCTTCTTGCTCTCCCGGCGCAGGATCCGCACGCAGGCGCTGTGGAAGGTGGAGACCCACATGGCGTTGGCGCGCGGGCCGACGAGGTGCTCGACGCGCTCCTTCATCTCGCCCGCGGCCTTGTTCGTGAACGTGATCGCCAGTATCTGGCCGGGGTGGACACGGCGGGTCCCCAGCAGATGGGCGATCCGGTGGGTCAGCACCCGGGTCTTGCCGGAACCGGCACCGGCCACGATCAGCAGCGGGGAGCCGGTGTGCACGACGGCGGCGCGCTGCTGCTCGTTCAGCCCGTCGAGCAGCGCGGCCGGGTCCACGGCAGGGCGCGGCGCGCCGTCGCGGTAGTGCACGTCCCGCGCCGGAGGCACGTCGAACCTGCCCTCGAAGAGGTCGTGCGGGACCTCCTCGTGGGGTCCGTGGTCGTCATGCTCACCGTGCTCGGGCGGCGGGGGCTCCTCCGAGGCCGAGGTGCGCTGGAGGTCCGCCAGGAAGCTGTCGTCAAAGAGGCTGCTCATCGCTCTACGAGTCTAGGCCGCCGGACCGACAGCCCGCCTCCGCCTTCCACCACAACCCGCCAATCACCATCCGTAGCATGAAAGTCACGACAGGTAAAGGTCACGGAAATGTATCGGGCATATCGCACATCGACCTTCACAGGAGCACCACGATTTGGCTAGCGTGCTCGCCCAGGCAGCCCGTCCCCTCATCGGCGACCAACGCCAATCGGGCAGCCACGCCGAATCCGGGCATTCCGCAAGGAAGTTCGGAACCGGGGACCCACCATGCACAACTGGGGTGAATCGGGCCAAGCTCAACTCGGCCCGTAGGACAGCCTTCCGATCCGTCCGAACCCGACAGCTAACCCGGTAGGCGGTCCACGGAAGGAGATGCCGGCCTTGGCGTCGCATCGCAAGACGCAGCCCCGTACGCGTCCACGTACGAAATCCCCCGCCGTCGGGTTCACGACGGCAGCCCTCGCGGGCGTCACCCTGCTCTCTACCCAGAGCGCCCAGGCCGAACCCCGGCCGAGTGTCGAAGAGGTCCAGAAGAAGGTCGACGACCTCTACCGGCAGGCGGGCACCGCGACCCAGCAGTACAACCAGGCGAAAGAGGACACCGCCGAGCAGCGCCGCGAGGTGGGCCGGCTCCTCGACAATGCCGCCGAGCGCACGGAGTCCCTGAACGAGGCCCGCCGCGAGCTCGGTTCGTACGCGGCCGCCCAGTACCGCACCGGTGCCGTCACGCCGACCGCCGCGCTGCTCCTCGCCGACAGCCCCCAGGACTACTTCGACCAGACCCGCCTGATGGACCGGCTCTCCGACGAACAGCGCGGCGCCGTCGCCGACTTCGAGGAGCAGCAGGCCTCGGCGGCGAAGCAGCGCGCGAAGGCGACCCGGAGCCTGGAGACGCTGACCGCTTCGCAGCAGTCGCTGCGCACCACCAAGGAGACGGTCCAGCGCAAGCTCGCCGAGGCACGGACGCTCCTGTCGAAGCTGACGGCGGAGGAGAAGGCACGGCTGGAAGCGCTGGAGCGCCAACGCGAGGAAGCGGCCCGCCGCAAAGCGGAGGCCAAGGCCAAGGCCGAGGCGGAGCGCCGCGCGAGGGAGCAGGAGCAGCAGCAGGAGCAGGAGCAGGGCACGGCCCCCGGTGCGGAGACGGGGACGGGGTCCGGCACTTCGAGCGGGACATACGCCGCCAAGGCCGAGAAGGTGCTCTCCTTCGCCCGCACCCAGATCGGCAAGCCGTACGTCTGGGGCGCGACCGGGCCCAGCTCCTACGACTGCTCCGGCCTCACCCTGGCCGCCTGGAAGGCCGCAGGGGTCGATCTGCCCCGCACCACCTGGGACCAGGTCAAGGTCGGTCAGCGCGTGGCGACGAAGGATCTCCTCCCCGGTGATCTGGTCTTCTTCTACGACGACATCAGCCACGTCGGCATCTACATCGGCGACGGCAAAATGATCCACGCCCCGAAGCCGGGTGCGAACGTCCGCGAGGAGTCGATCTACTACATGCCGATCTACGGGAGCGTCCGCCCCGCCTAGACCGCCGGCTGCCGCTGCCGCTGCCGCCGCACCCTGCTGTACTCGCGCCGCAACCGGCCTCCGACCGGGGAGAGTTGCGGCGCGATGCGGACGGCCCCCGGAAGGGGAACCTGATCGGTCGCCAGGCCTGCCGGCCGGATCACGTCCAGAGCGTCGCGATGAAGATGTTGACCACCGTCAGGCCGCCCACCGCGCCGAACACCGCCTTGTCCACCTTCTCCTCGTCCCGCTTGACGTAGACCAGGGCGAGGATCACCACCAGCACCGCGAGCTTGATGCCGACCTTGAGGTTGTTCACCGACTGGTCGTCCGCCTCGTTGAGCCCCACCAGCGCAACGCCCGTGACCAGCATCGTCAGCGCGCCGTGCAGCATCGCCGGCGTGAACCGCGCCGTCCCACGGCCCATCGCCTTCATCTGCGTCAGGAAGCCGCCGAGCAGCGCCGCGATACCGATGATGTGCAGGGCGACGAAGACATTGATGAGTACGTCCATGGCACCGGAGCCTAGCCCGAGCGATCCAAAAGCGACCCGGCCGGTCCGACTCTCGCCAATACCGGTCATGACACCTCCCTGGCACATACCGGAGGCCTAGCGTCCTCCCCCAGGTGGCCGACTCCCACCGCCGCCACATGTCCGGGGCGGCGCACTGTCGGCCGCCGCGCCGGCGGACCCGGCGGCGGGCCGTTTCCCCTGTGCGGCCCGCCGCCGATCCGCTCGGCATGAACTGCCGGACTCCGGAAGGACTGGCCCTCGTGGCAGCGCACCGCAAACCCAAGCAGCGCCCGCTCTCCGGCTCTGCTGCCCGTACCGCGCTCACCCTGGCGCTGACCGGTGCCGCGACAAGCACCCTCTTCGACGGCTCAGGGCACGCCGAGCCCGGCCTCACACCCGAGCAGCTGAAGGCGAAGGCCGACAAGCTGTACCAGGAGGCGGAAGAGGCCACCGAGAAGTACAACGGCGCGAAGGAGGCGGCCGGCCGGGCCCGTGATTCGCTGGACAGGCTGAGGGACGAGGCCGCGCGGCGTACGGAGCGGCTCAACGCCTCCCGCAACGCACTCGGCTCGATCGCCACCGCGCAGTACCGGGCGGGCGGCCTCGACCCGGCCGTACAGCTCGCGCTCTCCTCCGACCCCGACGGATATCTGGCCGGGGCGGAACTGGCCGAGCGTGCCGGGGCGCGGCAGACCGCGGCGATCACCGGAATGCGGAAGCAGGCGCGGGAGATGGCCCAGCTGCGGGCGGAGGCGGACGAGCGGCTGGCCGAGCTGACGGCGCGCCGGGCGGAGCTGGCACTGCACCGGACGACGGTACGGAAGAGGCTCGCGGCCGCGCAGTCGGTGCTGGCCCGGATGACGGCCGAGCAGCGCGCCGCGTACGCGGGCGGGGACGGGACGGGAGGCCCCTCTCGGGCCGACCGTGACACCGCCCGTACCGGCGTGACAGATGGAGGACCGGCCGCCGCCACCAACCCCCGTGCCGCCCAAGCCGTCGCCTACGCCTACGGCGCGCTCGGGAAGCCCTACGTCTGGGGCGCGACCGGCCCCTCCGCGTACGACTGCTCGGGGCTCACCCAGGCCGCCTGGCGTTCCGCGGGCGTGTCCCTGCCCCGCACGACGTACACCCAGATCAACGCGGGCCGCAGTGTTCCCCGCTCCCAGCTGGTGCCCGGGGACCTGATCTTCTTCTACTCCGGGATCTCGCACGTGGGGCTCTACATCGGCGGCGGACAGATGATCCACGCCCCGCGCCCGGGTGCGCCCGTCCGGATCGCGCCGATCGACCAGATGCCGTTCGCGGGCGCGACCCGGCCGGTGTAGCCGTCCGGCAGCCCCGGGGCCCGGCCCGGCCCGGGCACGATCAGTGGCCCGCGGACGCCGACGTGGTGGGGGCTCCGTCGGCGGCGACCTGGCGGGACAGCCAGCGGAAGACGTCCGGGATCTGGCGGCTCCACCCCTCGGTGTCATGAGGGCCGCCGACCTCGACGACATCGACGGTGGCCGGCGGCCTGGCCACGGCGCGCAGCGCGAGGCCCGCCTCGAAACCGTCACCCTTCGCCCCGGAGACGTAGAGCGCCGTGCGGGGGGCGACGGGAGCGGCCTCCAGGATGCTGAGCGGGTTGTTGGCGCGGCGCAGCTCGGGGTCGAAGGCGGCGATGGAGGCCTTCTCGGCCGCCGGGTCGTTGTAGCCGGACAGACTCACTCCGGCCCGGTAGCGGTCCGGGTGTGCGACGGCGAGCTTCGCCGCGCAGTGGCCGCCCGCCGAGTAGCCCGCGACCGCCCAGCCGCCGGGCCGCCGCGAGGCGCGGAAGCTGTCCATGACCGCCTTGCGGACGTCGACGCTGAGCCAGCTGTCGGCGTTGATCCTTCCCGGCGCGTTGGCGCAGCCCGTGTCCATCCCGCCCAGCAGCGTGGTGCGCGGGGAGACCAGGATGAACGGCGCCACCTCGCCCCGCTGCATCAGGGGCTTCAGCTGTTCCTGCACCCTGAGCGAGGTGAACCAGGCCCGGGACGAGCCGGGGTAGCCGGGCAGCAGCTCGACGACGGGGAACCTCGTGTTCCGGTAGGCCGGGTCGTTGTACTGCGGCGGCAGCCACACGTACACCTCGCCCCGCACACCGGAGATCTGCCCGTCGAACTCGGTGACCCGCACATCCGGCCCCACGTTCGGGTCGTCCGCGGGCTTGAAGGTCTGCTTCGAGGACGGCAGATCGGTGAAACGCAGCCCGGCCATGCCGTCCCGGCCGAGGTCGACCGCGGCCGTGACATGGTCGCCCGTGCCGAGCAGATCGTCCCAACTGCCGTAGAGACCGTTGCTGTTGTTCACGGCGACGAAGACCACCAGCAGTGCGGTCGCCTGGGCGAGTCCGACCATCAGCAGCCGGACGGCCCCCCGCACGAGAGCCGGCCCGCGCACCTTGCTCCACAGCGCCAGCGGAAGCACCACGGCGGCGGCGGCCAGCACGATCGCGGTCACGAAGAAGGGAGTCCCGGTCAAGCTCATCACGGACAGTCAGAGGGGAAAGGCACCGGGCCGGTTGCCGCCGCCGTGTACCGGCTGCATCACAAATGAGCCTCAAACATCACGGAACGCCGCCCGTGGCCGACGGAGCATCAGACAGTGGGGGCATCAGACGAGCCGACGGGCCGTCGCCCACCTCGTCAGCTCGTGCCGGTTCGAGAGCTGCAGCTTCCTCAGCACGGCCGACACATGCGACTCGACCGTCTTCACGGAGATGAAGAGCTGCTTCGCGATCTCCTTGTAGGCGTACCCGCGCGCGATCAGCCGCAGCACCTCGCGCTCCCGCTGGGTGAGCCGGTCGAGGTCCTCGTCGACCGGCGGCGCGTCCGTCGACGCGAACGCGTCCAGCACGAAACCCGCGAGCCGCGGCGAGAACACCGCGTCCCCGTCCTGCACCCGGAAGATCGAATCCACCAGATCGCTGCCGGTGATCGTCTTGGTGACGTAGCCGCGGGCGCCGCCACGGATCACCCCGATCACGTCCTCCGCCGCGTCCGACACCGACAGTGCGAGGAAGCGCACGGGGCGCTCCGCCGTCCCCATCAGGCTCGCGCAGCGCCGCAGCACCTCGACCCCGCCGCCGCCCGGGAGATGGACGTCGAGAAGCACCACCTCGGGACGTGTGGCCGTGATGACGGTGACCGCCTGGTCGACATCGGCCGCCTCGCCGACCACCTCGACGCCCGTCACCTCCGTGCGGCCGATCTCGGCCTGCACCCCGGCCCGGAACATGCGGTGGTCGTCGACGAGCACGACCCGTACGCGACGCTCCGTGGTCCCCTCGTTTGCGTCGGTCTGCTCGGTCATCCGTCCGCCCTCTCCATCTCAAGTTCCACTTCCGTGCCCCCGCCGGGTACGGAACGCAGCCGCGCCGTGCCGCCGTTGCGCTGCATACGCCCGATGATCGATTCTCTTACGCCCATGCGGTCCTCCGGTACCGCGTCGGGATCGAACCCCGGCCCCCGGTCCCGTACGGAGACGAATACGGTACGGCCCTCGACCTCCGCGTACACCTGCACCGGACCGCCCTCGCCACCGTACTTCGCGGCGTTGACCATCGCCTCGCGCGCGGCCTGCATCTGCGCGGTCAGCTTCTCGTCGAGGGGGCAGTCGCCGACCACCACGACCTCGAGCGGGACGCCGTGCTTGTCCTCCACCTCCGCCGCGGCCTTCTTCACCGCGTCGGCGAGGGTGGTGGGCTCCTCGGCCTCCTCCTTGCCGGTGCCCTCCGGCCTGTACAGCCAGTTGCGCAGCTCGCGCTCCTGGGCGCGGGCGAGCCTGCGGACCTCGCCCGCGTCGTCCGCGTTCCGCTGTATCAGGGTGAGCGTGTGCAGCACGGAGTCGTGCACATGGGCGGCGACCTCGGCCCGCTCCTGGGCGCGGATGCGCATCAGGCGCTCCGCGGACAGGTCCTGGGTCATCCGCACCAGCCAGGGGCCGACGAGCAGACCGACACCGCCGATCACCGCGATGGCCGCCGTCAGTACGTTGCCGAGCTGGGCGGCCGAGCCACGCACGACCACGAAGACGGTCAGGCCCATGCCGACCAGGGCGACGCCCGCGAGTCCGCGCGCGAGCTGCAGCAGGCGCCGGCGACGGCCGTCACCCGTCCACTGGGCCCGGCGGGCGTTGTCCGCCTGGCGCCAGACCAGGACGAGGCCCGTGCCGATCAGCAGCACCGGCCAGATGTAGCGGTTGGCGGGACCGCCCATGTCGACGTTGCCGACGAACACGACCGCGCCGATCAGCAGCGCGAGCAGCGCGAAGAGCTGGCCCTTGTCGGGCTTGCGCAGCCGCCGTCTGCCGTCGGGCGTGGTCTCGAACACGGACTTCGGCGCGACGGACCTGCCACCCACGCCGAGCGGTACGACGATCCAGAACACCGCGTACAGCAGCGCACCGAGCCCGTCCGCCATGAAGAGGCCCAGGAACACCAGGCGGACCCAGATGACGGGAAGTCCGAGATGTCCGGCGAGGCCACGTGCGACACCACCCAGCCACCGCCCGTCGGCGCTGCGGTACAGCTTGCGGGCGGGCGGCTCTTCGGTTTCCGGCAGGCGGGTGGCGGCGGCTGGCATGCCCCGATCGTCACACGCCCGTAGGGGCCCGGACATCAGGGCCGTCCCTGAGAGCGACCCTGAACCTGCGGGTGCGGTCCGTCCCCCGGGTCGAACCCCGGTCCGAACCTGGGTCCGAACCCCGGTCCGAACCCCGGGACGAATATCAGGGAAGGGCCAGGGTCGGGGTGGCTGCCGCCGGGCTCCGCGGCCGGTCACCATGGAGTCATGACTCAGCCGACCGCGCCGACCGCGCCCCCGCCGCAGGAGCAGCAGCCCGGGCCTGCCCAGCTGCGACGTACCCCGCGGCAGAAGGTCCTGGCCGGTGTGTGCGGGGGACTCGGCCGGTACTGCGACATCGACCCGGTGGTCTTCCGGATAACCATCGGCGTGCTCGCGGTGACCGGCGGCATCGGTCTGATCTTCTACGGCTTCGCGTGGCTGCTCATCCCACTCGAGGGGGATGACGAGAACGAGGTACGGCGGGCACTGTCCGGCCGCGTCGACGGCGCCTCACTGGTGGCCGTACTGATGGCGCTGCTCGGCTGCGCCCTGTTCCTGTCGATGCTCGGCAACGACAGCATGCTCGCCTTCGCCGCGATGCTGTCGCTGGCCGTGACGGGCGCAGCCGTTTGGTCGCAGCGACGCACGCTGGCAGCGCCCGAAGGCGGCCCGCTCGATCCGGCGACCGCGCACGCCGTGGCTGAGGCACCTCCGGAGACCAAGGCGCCGCCGACTCCCGGCAGCCCGTCCTGGTGGCGCGACCCCATCATCAAGGACGGTACGACGGGCCCGGTGGCCGGCGGCTATCTGTGGGGACCTGCCGACGCGGTGGTGAGTGACGGCGGCCTGCCGCAGAGCCGCGGCACGGACCGGGCACGCACGGACCGGGATCCCTCTCCCGCCCCCGGCCCTCGGGCACCGCGCGGACCTCGCGGCATCGGGGGGCTCGTCTTCCTGCTCGCCCTGGTCGCCGGCGGCCTGGGCACCGGGCTGAGCTGGAACGGGCAGCCGCTCGGCACCAGCCTGCAGACCGGTCTGGCCTGCGCCCTTGCGGTGTTCGGGCTGGGCCTCCTGATGAGCAGCTTTCTGGGGCGTACGGGCGGGGGCACGGTCCTGATGACCATGATCACGGCCCTGCTGCTGGCCGGCGCGTCCGCGCTGCCGAAGGAGATCACCACGGAGTGGATGCGCACGCAATGGCGGCCGGCCACGGCGGCGGGCGTCGCGCCGCACTACGAGCTCGGCACGGGCGTCGCCACCCTCGACCTGAGCCGTATCTCGGTCCCGGCCGGGTCGGCCGTCAGCACCGCGGCCGATGTCGGCGCGGGACAGCTGAAGGTGATCGTGCCGAAGGATGTGACGGTGAAGCTCACCGCCGACGTCGGCGTCGGCGACATCCGGCTGCCCGGCGACCGGCCCGCCGAGGTGGACATCGCCCCCGCCCGGCAGCGTACGCAGACGCTCGCCCCGCCCAAAGGCGTCCCGCCGACGGGCACGATAGCTCTCGACCTGCAGGTCGGGCTCGGACAGGTGGAGGTCACCCGTGCTGCTTCATGAGTTCCGGCCGGCCCGGCTGATCGCGGGTACGGCCGCCCTGGCCGCCGCCGCGGCCTGCCTCGGGGACGCGGCGGGCTCCTGGGACACCGAGTGGTTCGTGGCCCTCCCGGTCGTCTTCGGCGGCCTGTTCCTGGCCGGCGCCGTGGCCTTCGTGCACTACCGGATCCGGCGGCGCCGCGCGGCGAGGGCCGCGTCGGCCGAGAGCACCGGCGCACCGGCCAGCACCAGCGGCAGCCAGGCCATGAGATAGATGAGGTCGTTGCCGTAGTAGTACGGGGTGGTGGCCCAGCTCACCGTCAGCCACAGGCTGAGCGAGATCAGCGCCCCGCCGAACGCCGCGAGCCGCGCCAGCAGCCCGAAGAGCGTGCCGATGCCCACGGCCAGCTCGCCGAGGGCGATGCCGTACGCGAACCCTTCGGGGTTCTTCAGCGCGACGTCGATGAGCCAGGGAACCGCGGACGTGCCCCGCACCGCTTTCATCAGATCTCCGACGGACCCGGGCCCGCTCGCCGAGATGAAAGCGTTGTCGGTGAGCTTGTCGAGTCCGGCGTAGATGAAGGTCACACCGAGGAAGATCCGCAACGGCAGCAGCGCGAACCGCTGCGCGGTCTCCCTCCAGCCGCCCGCGCCGCCTGCCCGTCGTTCGTCGATCATCGATCCGTACGTCATGGTCGCCGCCGTCCGGTCCATGTGCGCCATCGTCGCCTCCGCGTCATACCGGCTGGAACGATTCTCCCCACGCTTTCCGCAGATGACTACGTCCAGGACGGCCGTACGGCTCAGCCGATGACGCCCGGGCCGGTGACGCCGCGTGGTGGTGCGTCAGGGTGAGGCGCACGGGAGCGCCGCACAACGGGCCGCACGACGACGCCTCATGCCGAGCCGGTCAGTCCGTGACCTCGATCGTCACCCGGTTCGACTCGGAGCCCGCAGCCGTCACCACCTGCACATCGACCCGGCCGGGTTCGACCTCGACCGGGACCGGGACCGTGACGCTCGTGTCGGTGGGGTTGGTGAAACCGCCGGGGACGGGGACCAGCGGGACATGGACATGGACCGGTCCGATCCGGACGGTCATACGGGCCAGTCGGTCGGGCGAGCCCGCGCCCGGGGGCACGAAACCGGCGCCGCGGATCTCGATGTCGTCACCGGTCCTGATCGGGCCGTCCAGGTCACCGGGCTCACGAGCACGGACGACGGACAGGACGACCGGTCTGCCGCCCTCCGCGTACTTCCCGGCGAGATAGACGGCGGCGGAGACGACGACGAGGGCGGCCAGGCCCCAGGGCAGTCGTGGCAGTTCGCCCGGGCCCCGGACGAGGAGGACCGCCGCGTAGGTCAGCGCGGAGATGCTGACGAGAACGTACTGCGCGTCGGTGAAGCTTCCGCGCCCGGCGTCGTCGCACAGCAGATCGGCGGGGTGCGGACGGTCGGCCTGCACCTTCTGGAGGCGCTGGGAGAGGATGCGCACGGTCACGACGCGGCGTACGACGACGGCGATCAGGCAGGTGACGGCGACGACGGTCACCAGGGAGGCGCCGTGGGCGAGCCCGAGTCCGTCAGCGAGCCCTTGGCGGAGGCCGTCGCCGCGGTCCGCTCCGGATGCCGGGACGGCCATGCGGAACGCCAGGAACAGTACGGCGTGGGCAGCGAAGAGGACCCACGCGGCGGCGACCGCCCGCGAGGTCGACAGCCGGTTGTCCTCGCCGACCACCGGCGCGAGCAGGCCGCCGTGCTCACGGTGCAGCCTGGCGGCGCCGGTGAGCAGTGCGGCGAGAGCGGCCGCGGTGGCCAGGCCCGCCGTACGGGAGGCGGTCCAGCCCGGTCCGACGGCGGTCACGGCCTGAGCGACGAGGACCAGGGCGACCCACCCCCACAAGACAAGGAGGGTGCGCCGCCAGACACGGATGAGCCAGGCCTCGCCCGCGGCGCGGCTTCGTTCGGCGACGGCGCGGGCCGACTCGGTCAGCTCGTCCGAGATCCACCGGCGGGAGCCGCCTTCGGAGTAGGCGACCTGCAGGGGCAGCCCCAGGCCCGAAGCCAGCTCGTCCCGCCGGGCCCCGAACTCGGCGACCGCCCGCCTATGCCCCTCCCGCGCGCCGTGCGGACAGTCGCCGCAGATGCAGCCGCCGCCGTGCACGCCCTGTCCCGCTTCCTGCAGCGCCACGGCGACGAGCCTTCCCCTGGGAGCAACAACCTTGCAATTCCAAGGAATTGTGCCGCACGGACGGGCCCTCGGACGCACCATCAAGGTCGTGAGAGGGTGATTGGCCAATGATCAAATTGACGTACTACGACATGAGTTCGGGCTCGGACGCGGCGATCCGTCGCCACAGCGGCTGGTAGTTGATCCAGGCGACGAGGTCGCTGCCGAGCCGCTCGCGCGTGGCCACCGCGTCCCTGTGCTCGATGAGCACCGGTTTGCCGGCCGCCCGCGCAGCCAGCTGGACCCGTGCGCAGCGTTCCATGGCGATGAACCACCAGGCCGCCGCGTCGACCGAATCACCCACGGTCAGCAGTCCGTGGTTGCGCAGGACGATGCCCTTGTGCCCGCCGAGCGCGGCGGCGATGCGCCGGCCCTCGTCCGCGTCCACGACGACGCCCGTGTACGCGTCGTAGAGCGCGTGGTCCTCGTAGAAAGCGCAGGCCTCCTGGGTGATCGGGTCGAGCAGCTCGCCGAGAGCGGACAGCGCGCCCCCGTGCACGGAGTGGGTGTGTGCGACGGCGACGGCCCCTGGCCTGGCCCGGTGCACCTCGGCGTGTACGGCGAACGCGGCCTGGTTGACGTGCCGGCCACCCTCGACGACCTGCCCGTCGCCGTTGACCAGGACCAGCGCGCTCGCGGTCATGGAGGCGAAGGGCTCCCCGAACGGATTGACCCAGTAGCAGTCCTCGAACTCCGGGTCCCGCGCGGTGATGTGCCCGGAGACCCCCTCCTCGTACCCGAACCGCCCGAACAGCCGCAGCGCGCCGGCGACGCGCTGCTTGCGATACTCCCGCTCCTCGGCCGGGGACTCGTGCTCGGGAGGCATCGCGAAGTGCAGCTGTTCCACGGGGACCGGCCGCGGCGCCTGAGTGTCCGTCATGGCGCGGAAGGTACCTCCAGGTGGCCCAACTGGCCATAAGTACGGCGCGCCTTGATCCGGCTGCCGCGACAATGTGCGCATGACCGAACCGACATCACCGCTTGTCGCTCTTCTCGGCCTCGAACGCCACATCGAAGGCGGCTGGTTCCGGCAGACCTGGCGGACGGAGGGCTCGACCACCCCGCCCGGCTATCCCGGCCCCCGCGCGTACGCCACCGGGATCTACTTCCTGTTGCATCCCGGCGAGTCCTCGCGCTGGCACCGCGTCCGCTCCGACGAACTCTGGCTCTGGCATCGCGGCGGCCCGCTCCGGCTGCACCTGGGCGGCACCGGCGAGAAGCCGGACGACGCCACGACGTCGGTCCTGGGCCCGGCCGTCGAGTCCGGGGAACAGCCCCAGCTGCTGGTCCCGGCGGGCGCCTGGCAGTCCGCGGAGCCCGCGGGGGACGAGCCGGTTCTGGTGACCTGCATCGTCGCGCCGGGGTTCCACTTCGAGGACTTCACCATGGACGAGGACTGACCGGAGCGGCCCCGCTGACCGCGACCGGCCTCAGAGCTTGTCGATCTCCGCGAGATCGATGTCGATGCCGAAGGGGACGGAGACCTTGAGCCGGTCGCGGAAGGTGCCTCCGGGCACGTAGACGCGCGACTCCTTGTCGAGTTCGAAGACATGGACCACCGGCTGCTCATCACCGGCCATCTCGACGCGCCAGAAGTAAGGGATACCGGCGCCCGCGTACTTGTGCGGCTTGGTGTCGGTGTCGCGCGCCTCGGAGTCCGGGGAGACCACCTCGACCGCCAGGAGCACGTCTCTCACCTGGAAGTACGTCTGCTCTCGGCTACGCGCAGCGGCAGCACGGACGACCGACACATCCGGCTCCGGGCCGTTGCGCTTGTCGAGCACGACGGTCATCTCCCGGCGGACCTTCAGCTCGGGCGGCACCGTGCTGCGCAGCCCGTTCACCAACAGGTCGATCGCAATGCTGTGGAAATCCCGCTGCGGACTCACGAAGACCAGGCTCCCGTCGATCAGCTCGGTGTGCGGCGGGAGGTCGGGCAGGGTGAGAAGGTCGTCCACGGTGTAGCCCTCTCGCGGCGGCACCGGCCAGTGCTGCGAGATCTCTGCGCTCATGAGTGCTCCCATGGACGTGATTCTGGTCCGTACGATCAGCCTACCCACCGTGAACGACGACGCCGCCGCCCAAACGAATGAGCGACGGCGTCGGCGTTGACCTGCGAGGTGGGGTCACTCCCACTCGATGGTGCCCGGCGGCTTCGACGTCACGTCGAGGACCACGCGGTTGACGTCCGCGACCTCGTTGGTGATGCGGGTGGAGATCTTCGCCAGCACCTCGTACGGCATCCGCGTCCAGTCGGCCGTCATGGCGTCCTCGGAAGAGACGGGCCGGAGCACGATCGGGTGCCCGTACGTACGCCCGTCACCCTGGACGCCGACCGACCGCACATCGGCGAGCAGGACCACGGGGCACTGCCAGATGTCACGGTCGAGACCGGCGGTGGTCAGCTCCTCGCGGGCGATCGCGTCGGCCTCGCGCAGCAGGTCGAGGCGCTCACGCGTGACCTCGCCGACGATACGGATGCCGAGACCCGGGCCCGGGAACGGCTGCCGGTGGACGATCTCGTCCGGCAGGCCGAGCTCCTGGCCGACCATCCGGACCTCGTCCTTGAACAGCTGGCGCAGCGGCTCGATGAGCTCGAACTCGAGGTCCTCCGGGAGGCCGCCGACGTTGTGGTGCGACTTGATGTTCGCGGTGCCGGTGCCGCCGCCGGACTCGACCACGTCCGGGTAGAGCGTGCCCTGCACCAGGAACTGGACCGGCTGCTCGCCGTGCGCGCCCGCCTCTGCGACGATCTCGGCCTGGGCCTGCTCGAAGACCCGGATGAACTCCCGGCCGATGATCTTGCGCTTCTCCTCGGGGTCGGAAACCCCGGCGAGCGCGTTCAGGAAGCGCTCCTGGGCGTCGACGACCTTCAGCGAGACGCCGGTCGCGGCGACGAAGTCCTTCTCGACCTGCTCGGTCTCGCCCTTGCGCATCAGGCCGTGGTCGACGTACACGCAGGTCAGCTGGGAGCCGATGGCCTTCTGGACGAGAGCGGCCGCGACCGCCGAGTCGACACCGCCGGACAGACCGCAGATCGCGCGCTTGGCGCCGACCTGCTCGCGGATCAGCGCGATCTGCTCCTCGACGACGTTGTGCGTCGTCCAGGTCGGCTCGATGCCGGCGCCCCGGTACAGGAAGTGCTCCAGGACCTGCTGGCCGTAGGTCGAGTGCATGACCTCGGGGTGGTACTGCACGCCGTACAGCTTCTTCTCGTCGTTCTCGAAGGCCGCGACCGGCACGACGTCCGTGGACGCGGTGACGGTGAATCCCTCGGGCGCGGCGGAGCAGGCGTCGCCGTGGGACATCCACACCGGCTGCTCGGCCGGGGTGCCCTCGAAGAGGGTCGATCCGTTCTTGCTGACGTGCAGCCCGGTGCGGCCGTACTCACGCGCGCCGGAGTTGTCGACGGTGCCGCCGAGGGTCTGCGCCATGAGCTGGAAGCCGTAGCACATGCCGAAGAGGGGGACCCCGGCCTCGAAGATCGCGCGGTCGAGGCGGGGGGCGCCCTCCTCGTACACGGACGACGGGCCACCGGAGAGGATGATCGCCGCCGGGTTCTTGGCCAGCATCTCCGCCACCGGCATGGTCGACGGGACGATCTCGCTGTAGACCCGGGCCTCGCGGACGCGGCGGGCGATGAGCTGGGCGTACTGGGCGCCGAAGTCGACAACGAGGACGACGTCGGGCGCGGCAGCTGGGGACGCTGAGGACACTACGGCGGCCTTCCGGCGGTGGTGGGAGGGGGTCTCTTGTTTGTCGATTCTACCGGCGCCCGGGGGCCTCTCTTCGTCTCACCATCCGAACCCGCGTTGGCCCCGCCTCAGCGGCAGGGCCATACTTGTCCTCATGCGCAAGCACTCGACCTTCGTCTTTACCTATGGCACCCGGCCCGCCGGCTGCCATGGTCGTGCTGCTTGAGCAACTGACAAGCGACTTCCCAGGCGCCCCGGGCCGACAAGGTCCGGGGCGCCTGTCGCATTCTCCGGGCCTTGCCGCTCCGGGGGGCCTCCGCCCAAGAGCCCCACGAGCCCACGACAGGAGCCCTCCCCATGGCCACCACCGGCAGCATCACCGACACCGGCGCCCGCACCGACGCGGCGGCAGCGCTCATCGGCGACGCCCGCGAGCGCATCGACTCCCTCGACGACCGCATCATCGGCCTGATCCAGGAACGTATGGCCGTATCGGCCGTCATTCAGGAGGCCCGGATCACCTCCGGCGGCCGCCGGGTGAACCTCTCGCGCGAGATGGAGATCCTCGGCCACTACAGGGACGCCCTGGGCAGGCCGGGCACCTCTCTGGCGATGACACTGCTGGAACTCTGCCGGGGCCGCATCTGACCGGCGTACGTGTGTACGGGGACGCTCTCACCCGTACGGCGCGTGACCGTACCCGACAGGGCTTCGTTGGTCCCGATGTCCGTGCCAGCCAGGGGCGGGCCCCTGAAGAAAGAACCACGCGTGGCTCCGCCGGGGCGTGTGACGTACCTCAGGTACGTCGTGGGACCTCGCTCCGGCGTGCGTGACCGGTCGGCAGGGGACAGCAGCCCGGTCACCCCAAAGCGGTCGGCTCCGGGGACGCCCGGGGCCGACCGCATCCGGTCCCTTCGGCCGCGCAGGCCGGGCTCGTCCGACCCATGTCTCCCGCAGGCCACAGCACACCAGCACCCCTGCCAGGCCCACCCCACACGCGGGCCTCGCGACCCGTACCAGCGGCGCACCCCCTCCCCCGGCGCCGCCCCTCGGCACCGGCGCTCCCCTGAACGCCGGTGCTGAACAGCCAAGAGCCCCGCGGACGGGATGTCCGCGGGGCTCTTGTCATATGCACAGGGCATGTGACCGAGGCCACATAAAGATTCTGTGAGTGTAGGCACAACCTTTCGCGCAGGCCACATGTCATGCATGCGGAACCAACAGCCACACCCGTAACCCCCACGACCCGGGGATGGCCCCAGACTCCGTGCCGCGTGACGCGGTACGCCGGACTTCGCTGAGGTCTTCATGAAGCTTCGCCGCGCTATGGCTGTCGCCGCCGCGACCGCTGTCATAGCCCCCGCCGCCTTCCTGGCGGCGCCGGCCGCGTACGCGACCGACGGCACGAACAGCACGACCTCCGCCGGCACCACCGGCGAAACGAGCACCACCGGCACCACGGGCGAGACCGGTACGACCGGTACGACCGGCGAGACGGGCACCACGGGTGAAACCGGTACGACCGGTGAGACCGCCACCACCGGTGAAACCGGCACCACCGGTGAGACCGCCACCACGGGCGAGACCGGCACCACCGGCGAGGCCGCCACCACCGGTGAGACCGCCACCACCGGTGAGACGGGCACCACGGGTGAAACCGGTACGACCGGCGAGACCGGCACCACGGGTGAAACCGGGACGACCGGCGAGACCGGAACCACGGGCGAGACGGGCACCACCGGCGAGACCGGCGAGGAGCCGGGCGACGACGAGGACTGGTGCGAAGAGACCACCGTTGACGTCAGCCTCACCGGCTTCCCGAACAAGATCGTCGCGGGCAGCGGCTGGAAGCAGTTCAAGCTCAACGTCAAGAACACCGGCGACACGGACATCGAGCGCCTGGACACCTTCGCCTTCGCCTCGTACAAGAACGAGCTCGACGCCCGGCGCAACAAGCTGGTCGAGGAGTACGCGCACTTCGAGATGCGTGACCCGAAGACGGGTAAGTGGAGCAGCGACTTCGTGGAGGAGGGGCTGAACAACGGCTACTTCGAGGGCTACTTCGCGCTCGACGCCGGAAAGTCGGTCCCCATCGATCTGCGTCTCAAGATCGACAAGGGTGCTCCCTCGGGCAGTGCCGGCACCATCGTGATGGGTGCCGACTTCAGCGAGGAGAGCTCGGACTGCGCCTTCGACACCGAGGTGTACGAGTTCGAGGTCGTTGCCGCCGGCGGCAACCCCGGTGACGTCGAGGACTCCGAGCCCACCGGCGACAAGCCCAAGAACGACGTCAAGCCGCAGGGTGAGGCCAAGGAGATCCCCGTCACCGGCAACCTCGCCGAGACCGGTTCCTCCTCGGTGCTGCCGACCCTCGGGATCGCCGGTGGCATCGCCATCGTCGCCGGTGCCGGTGTCGTCTTCGCGATGAAGCGCCGCAAGGGCGACGCCACCGCGTAGCACACCGCACCACAGAGCAAGAGAGGCGCTGCACTCGGAGGGGGGTGCAGCGCCTCTCTCATGTCCGGCTCCTGTCCGGCACCTGTCCGGAGGCGGTCAGGACTTCGGCGGGACCGCCGGCATGCCCAGGAACGGCAGGTTCAGCGCACCGAACGCATCCGCCGGGACCGCCGGGGCCTTGGGGGCCACCGGGGCGAGGCGTTCGTACGCGACGCTCTGCTCCGGACGCGGGTCCGTCTCGCCCTTGTTGGGCCAGAAGGACATGGCCCGCTCGGCCTGGGCCGTGATGGTGAGCGACGGGTTCACGCCGAGGTTCGCCGAGACCGCCGCACCGTCGACGACCGAGATGCCCGGGTGGCCGTAGAGGCGGTGGTACGGGTCGATGACGCCCGACTCCGCCGTGGCGCCGATCGGGCAGCCGCCCAGGAAGTGGGCGGTGAGCGGAGTCCCCATCAGTTCACCGATGTTGGAGCCTGCGAACCCGTTGATCTCCTCGGCGAGGAGGGAGGCCGCGTGGGTGGCCTCCGGGATCTGCTTCGGGTTGGGGGCGCCGTGGCCCTGGCGGGCGGTGAGCAGGCCCTTGCCGAGACCCTTCGGCTTGCGGTACGTCGTCAGCGAGTTGTCCAGGGACTGCATGACCAGGCCGATGATGGTCCGCTCGGACCAGCGGCGGTTGGACAGGGCCCGGACGGCGAGCCAGGGGTGCCTGACCATGTTCGCGGCCCAGCCGGCGACCCGGCTCCTGGGGTTGTACGGCACCTGGAGGACGGTCATGCCGCCCATGGCGTTGGAGCCCTTGCCGTAGCGGACCGGTTCGATGTGGGTGCTGTCGTCCGGGTGGATCGACGACGTGATCGCGACTCCGCGAGTGAAGTCGACCTTCTCGTCGCCGTGCCGCTTGCGGTAGCGCCGGCTGTCGGTCTGGGCGCCGACGATCGCCTCCGAGTTGGTACGGGTGAGTTCACCGAGGCGCCCGGAGATGCGGGGCAGCAGCCCGGTGTCCTTCAACCGGTGCAGCAGGGTCTGGGTGCCGTACGTACCGGCGGCGATGACGACGCGCCGGGCCGTGAACGTACGGCCCTTGCCCTTGCGCTTGCTGTCGCTGGGCAGGGTCCTGACCGCGAAGCCGCCGCGTGAGTCCTCGCTCACGGTGACGACCGAAGTCATCGGGTGGATCACCGCTCCCGCCTTCTCGGCGAGATAGAGGTAGTTCTCGTTCAGGGTGTTCTTCGCACCGTGTCGGCAGCCGGTCATGCACTCGCCGCACTCGGTGCATGCCTTGCGCGACGGTCCCGCGCCCCCGAAGTAGGGGTCGGGGACCTCGGCGCCCGGCTTGGCCTTGGCCTTGCCGTCGGCATCGTCGCCGTCGCCGAAGAACACACCCACCGGCGCCATGTGGAAGGTGTCGCCGACGCCCATGGCCTCTGCGGTCGCCTTCAGATGCACGTCCGAGGGGGTCATGGTCGGGTTGAGCCGGACCCCGAGCATGCGACGCGCCTGGTCGTAGTAGGGCTTCAGCTCCTCCTGCCAGTCCGTGATGTCCTTCCACTGCGGGTCGTTGAAGAACGGCGCGGGCGGCACGTAGAGGGTGTTGGCGTAGTTCAGCGAACCGCCGCCGACCCCGGCTCCCGCCAGCACCATCACATTGCCCAGCAGATGGATGCGCTGGATGCCGAAGAGGCCGAGGGCGGGGGCCCAGAGGTAGTTGCGCAGATCCCAGGAGTTCTTGGGCAGGGTCTCGCGCGTGAAGCGGCGTCCCGCCTCCAGGACTCCGACGCGGTAGCCCTTCTCGGTGAGGCGGAGGGCCGAGACCGAACCGCCGAAACCGGAGCCGACGACGATGACGTCGTAGTCGTACGCGGAGTCGGCGTCGCTCTCGTCCTGTTCCTGGGCAGGGGGTACCTCGGACATGGCTCTCCTCAGTGCGGGTGACGGGTGGTGCCGGGGCTCTCGTGGATCCGGCCCTGCCCGATCCACAGGAGACCCCTATCGAAGGCGCAAGGCCTTCATCGCCTTCAGGGACGTGCTCATGAACGCCGCGTACTTCTCGTCGTCCAGGCCGAAGGACGGGGCGAGCGGCATCAGTCGCTGCTGCGCCACGGTCTGGGCCTCGGTGTACTTGAGGATGCCCTCTGAGCCGTGCCGGCGGCTCAGACCGGAGTCCTTCATCCCGCCCATCGGCGACTGCACGCTGCCGTACGCGGGCGCGTACCCCTCGTTGATGTTGACGGTGCCGGTGCGCAGCCGGGCGGCAACTGCGTGGCCGCGCCTGCCGTCCTTCGTCCAGACACTGGAATTGAGCCCGTACGGCGTCGCGTTCGCCTGCTCGATGGCGTCGTTCTCGTCCTTGAAGCGGTAGATGGAGACGACCGGGCCGAAGGTCTCCTCGTTGCACACGGCCATCGGCGCCTCGACGCCGTCGAGGATCGTCGGCTCGTAGAAGAGGGGGCCGATGTCGGTCCGGTGGACACCGCCCGCGACGAGGGTCGCGCCCTTGGCGACGGCCTCCTCGACATGGCCCTTCACGGTCTCCAGCTGGCGCTCCCCGACGAGCGAGCCCATGTCGGCGCCGTAGGCGAGGGAACTGCCGAGGCGCATCGCCTTCGTACGGGCCGCGAAGCGCTCCACGAACGCGTCGGCGACCGACTCGTGGACGTACAGCCGCTCGATGGAGATGCAGAGCTGGCCCGCGGACGAGAAGCAGGCGCGGACGGCACCCGCCGCGGCCTTGTCGATGTCCGCGTCGTGCAGTACCAGCATGGCGTTCTTGCCGCCGAGTTCGAGGGAGACCCCGATGAGGCGGGCGGCGGCGCCCTGGGCGACCTCGCGGCCCGTGCGGGTGGACCCGGTGAAGGAGACATAGTCGGCGTGCTTGACGACCTCGGGGCCGACGACCGGGCCCTCGCCGATGACGACCTGGAAGACCCCGGCCGGGAGCCCCGCCTCGATGAGGAGATCGCGGGCCCACAGGGCGGTCAGGGCGGTCTCGGTGTCGGGTTTCATGACGACGGCGTTGCCGGAGACGAAGGCGGGCAGCGCATCGCCGACGGACAGCTCCAGCGGGTAGTTCCAGGGGGCGATCTGGCCCACGACACCGCGCGGCTGGCGCAGCTCGGTGGTCTTGGTGAGGACGGGGACGACGCCGGTGTGCCGCTTCGGCCTCAGATACGAGGGAGCCTTGCGTCCGTAGTGGCGGGCGGCGACGGCGACGGCGAGGACCTCTTCGTGGGCGTGCAGTCGCGCCTTGCCGGTCTCGAGCTGGATCAGGTCGAGGACCTCTGCCTGACGCTCCAGGATCAGGTCGTGGAAGCGGAGCAGCACGGCGGCGCGGGCCCGCGCGGAGGTCGCGCCCCAGGCGGGCTGGGCGGCGCGGGCACGGGCGAAGGCCTCGGCGACGTCCTCAGGGGTGGACTCGGGCAGGTCGGCCAGCTTCTCGCCGGTGAACGGAGTGTGGTTCGCGGTGCGGCCCGAACCGACGACGCCACGGATGAGCTGGGCCACCACCTCGGGTGTGACCACATCGGCGGCGGTGCGCGCGCCGGCCGGGGCGGCGGCGACCGGGTTAGTGCCGAGGGTGCCGCTGTCGCTGTCGTGGGGGGCGAGGGCCTGCGAGTCCGTCATGGGGGCGAGAGTATGACGCAATCAAGGCTTTGGGTACCCGTCGGTAACAGCTTTTCGAGAGCTCCACATATCACGCCAGTGATCACTGGCAGATAACCCCTGATCAGGGGCCTTGTGACCTCTCGACGTCCGACAGGACCAATTTCGGCTTCCCTGCGCGCGGGATCAGAGCCCCTGGATCTCGAGGTGCTTCACGACGTTGGCGAAAATCTGCTCGCCGTCCTGCCGCGCCGCGCCCTCCGAGGGCATCTGCACCCTCAGCCGCCAGTACACCTCGTTCTTGCCGGGCACGATGAGCTCGTGCCAGCGGTGGCGGACCGGGTCCTTCTCGGGGTCCCCGTAGAAGGTGAAGTCGGCCGTCGTCTCGAAGGCGCCCTTCTTCTCCTGGTGGGTGACGTCCTTGGTCCTGACGTCGGCGTCCTTGATCTCCGTGCCGTTCTTCCCGCCCTTCGAGTACCAGTCGTCCCACACCTCCTTCTTCGGTTCGAGGTCCTCGTTGCCGTCGACTCCGTCCCCGATCTTGATCCGCTCCAGATAGATCGAGAAGACACCGCTCGGGTCGCGGTAGTCCACGGCGAAGCCGCCGTCGTACTCCGACCGCTTGTACTCCTCGGGCACGGCCACCTCGGCCGAGAGGATCTCGCTCTCCGGACGGATCTGCCAGCCGACGGGCAGTTCGTCGCCCCCGAACGGATCGACGATCACCGCGGCGACGGCGAGCGCCACCGCGAGCACCCCGCCGAGCAGTCCGAACTGTGCCCGGCGGTTGCGGTGCAGCACCGGCGGCACCCAGCGGGAGCCCGTGCCTCCCGGGACCGCACCGCCGAACAAGCGGGTCGGGTCGGCCGACTGCTGCGGCGGACGGGCCACCGATTCCAGCGTCGCGCGGATCTCGGCCGCGTCGGGGCGGGCCGCCGGGTCCTTGCGCAGCAGCTGCATCACCAGCGTGCCGAACGCCCCGGAACCACGCGCCGGCATCTGCGGTTCGGCGGAGAGCACGGCCTGGAGCGTGGCCGGTGTGTGCGAACGGCGGTACGGGGACATGCCCTCGACCGCCGCGTACAGCACGACACCCAGCGACCACAGGTCCGACTCGGGTCCCGGCCGCTGCCCCAGCACCCGCTCGGGGGCGATGAATTCGGGCGAGCCGACGAACCCACCGGTCTCGGTGAGGCCCTGCTCGCCCTCGATCTGGGCGATGCCGAAGTCGGTCAGGACCACCCGGTCGTTCCGGCCGAGCAGTACGTTGTCCGGCTTGACGTCCCGGTGAAGGACACCGGCCTCGTGCGCCGCCGACAGCGCGCCGAGGACGGCGAGACCGATGCGGGCGGCCTCGCGGACATCGAGTGTGCCCTCCTGCAGCCGGTCGCCGAGCGACTGGCCGCGGACCAGCTCCATCACGATCCAGGGCTTGCCGTCCTCGATCACGACATCGTGCATGGTGACGACGGAGGGGTGGTCGATACGGGCGGCGGCGCGCGCTTCCCGCTGCATACGGAGATAGAGGTTCTCCCGCTCCCGCTCACCGAGGTGCTCCGGCAGGCGGGGCTCCTTGACGGCCACGTCCCGGTCCACGACCTCGTCGTGGGCGCGCCAGACCGTGCCCATTCCGCCGTGTCCCAGGCGGGAGACGAGGCGGTAGCGCCCGCCGATGACCCGGCCCTGGGGGGCGTGGTGCGTGGGTGCCGGCTGCGGCTGCGGCTGCGTCCCGTTGGACCGGCTCTGTTGCGGTACGTACCCCTGCGGTGCCGCGTGCTGCGGCGGCCGGAGTTCGTAGCTGGTGGGCTCGTGAGCCCGCCCCCCGTCGTTCGTCATGTTCACATCCTGGCGAAACGCGGCTGCGGTCGCCACTTCGGCCGTCGAGCGATGCAGAACGGTGACGGAGCCATCAGCTCTCCGACGCGGGCGGCTGCCAGCTCTGCACCATGGTGTCGAACTGCTGCCGGATCGTGGACCAGTTCTCGGCGGGACCGGACATGTACAGCGCGTACTCCGTCCCGTCCTCCTCGTAGTAGACCTGGTCGATCGCGCGGCGCCGGCCCGGATGGTCCTTGGTCTCGGTCCAGGTGAACTCCCAGAGCGCCGACTTCGTCTGGTCACGGAAGGTGTTGGCGTGCAGGGTCAGTCGCTTGTACTCGGGCAGGCGCTTCTCGACGATCTTCTGCACGTCCAGCATGTGCATGTACGGGTTCTCGAAGTCGGGCGACTCGTCGATGCTGATGCGAATGCGGTGGCGGCCGTTGTCCGGCGTGTAGTCGATCTGGTTGCCGTCCAGCTGGCGGCTCCAGCCGTCCGGTACGAGCAGACTGAAACCTGCCGGGTCGGTGACCCGGTCCCAGCCGTCGGGCGTGGAGCCGGAGCCGGCCGGCTCCGACGAACCGGCCGAGGACGCGCCGGGCTTGACCGAGCCCGACTGCCCGGCGGAGGTTCCCGGCCCACCGCCTCCCTCCCCGTACTGCATCGCGAGGAACACCGCACCGCCGCCGACCACCGCGGCCAGTACGGCGGCGAGCAGCAGGGTGCGCCCGCGGCCGGTCCGCCTCCGGGGCGGCGCCGTCGCGGCGGCCGGTGCGGGTGCGGGGGTGGACGCGGTTTCGGGTGCGCCAGGGCCAGGTTCGGGCAGCCGGGCGGTCGCCGCCCGGCGCTCTTCGGAATCGACCGCCTGCGTGGGGACGTACGCATGCACCGACTTCGGCCTGCGCCCCTCCATCACCTCGAGCAGCATCCGCTCGACCTCGGCGGCCGACGGGCGCTCGTCGGGGTCCTTGCGCAGCATGGCGGTGATGACGGGGGCGAGTGCGCCCGCCCTGCCGGCCGGCGGCGGCTCCTCGGTCACCACGGCCTGCATCGTGGACAACGGTGACGTACGCCGGAACGGGGAGGTCCCCTCCACGGCCGTGTAGAGGGTGGCGCCCAGGGACCACAGGTCGGACGCAGGTCCGGGATCACCGCCGCGAACCCGCTCGGGCGCCAGGAAGTCGATGGAGCCGACGAGTTCGCCGGTCCTGGTGATGGTCGAGTCGCCCTCGATGGCGGCGATGCCGAAGTCCGTGAGCAGGACCCGGCCGTCGGCGGCGAGCAGCACGTTCCCGGGCTTGACGTCACGGTGCAGGACGCCCGCCGCGTGGGCGGCGCGCAGCGCGCCCAGGACATGCAGGCCTATCCTCGCGGCCTCTGCGGCAGCGACGGGGCCGGACGCCTTGGCGGCGTCGGCGAGTGACGGCCCGTCGACGTACTGCATGACGATCCACGGGCGGCCGTCGTACTCCAGGACGTCATGGACGGTGACGACGCCCGGGTGGGAGATCCGGGCGGCGGCCCGGGCCTCCTTCTGGGTCCGGGCGTGCAGGACGTTGCGGTCGGCCTCCGAGACGTACAGCCCGGCCGTGAGTTCCTTGACCGCGACCGTCCTGTGCAGGAGTTCGTCGTGGGCGCGCCAGACCTTGCCCATGCCGCCCCGGCCGATGCCCTCGGTCAGCCGGTACCGTCCGGCCAGGAGTAGCCCGGCTCCTGTGCTCTGCATCTTCTCCACGCGCCCCGTGCCCCCGCCTCGTCCTTGGAATGACAGGTTACGGAGGGGAAGTACGTACAGGGAACACGGCACGGCTCACCAACTCGCACCGTAACTCGATGGTTGCGGGGCGATGCGGTCGGTCCGGTGGGTTCCGCGGGGCGGACGGCGTCAGCCGGTCGCGCGGTACGCCGACGTCGCCTGCCCGTAGATCTCGGTGACCTTGTCCCGCTGGTCCTCGGGCCCGATGACCTGGATCACGTGGTAGCGGTCGCCGACGATCAAGGCGAGGTTGCGGACGTAGACCTCGCGCCCGCTGCTGTCCTGCCAGGTGAACTGCCCTTCTGCCATGGCCTGTTCGCCGACGTCGATACGGCGCAGTCCGGACGCGGACGACCACGAGGAGTCCCGGAAAGGCTGCAGCTCGCGCTCCTTCTCACGCTGGTACGCCATCGGGTCGGAGCCGTTCGCGCTCACCGGGTCGCGGCCGGGGACGACGATGAGCGTGAAGTCGCCGCCCACAAAGCGGACCTGGCCGCTGTCGTTGATGGGCCGCCGCTGCCAGTTCTTGTCGACACCGATGCGAAATCCCTCCGGGTCCACGCGCACGGCATAGCCTTCTGCGAGGTCCACGGCGGACGCGGAGCTCCCGGACTGCCGGCCGTCCGGAGTCCGGGAGGGCTGCTGAGCGTCCGGGGTCGGGCCGCCGGTGTCCGGGGAACGGCTGCCGGTGGGCGCGTCCGACGCCGTACCGGCCGGCGAGGACGACGACGAGGACGAGGAGGACGAGGAGGACGCGGACTGCTGACCGGCCTTCGGCATGAACAGCAGGGCGTACGCGATCGCCGCGGCCAGCGCCAGCAGGATCAGCAGCAGGATGAGCCGGCCGAGCGAACGAGGCCCGCGGGGACGCCGTTCGCGCACCTCCTTGGGCTTCTTGTGGCGGTGACGGCCATGTGTCGTGTCGGGGGACCCGGCGCGGCGCTTGCGGACGAGCTCGCCGCGGCGGCGTACGACGGGCAGCCGGGTGCCGTCGACGGAGGGAAGCGGTACGACGGCGGTGCCCGCGTCGGGTTCCGGCGCCGACCTTATGAGCGACCGCAGCCAGCCGCGCAGTTCCTCGAAGTCGGGACGCTCGGTGGGGTCCTGACGCAGCAGGGACTCGACGACCGGGCGCAGGGGCCCGCACTCCTCGGCGAACGCGGGTGGCTCGGCGCAGACGAGTTGTACGAGCTCGGTCGCGCTCTCCTCCGGGTACGGGGCATGGCCCTGCACCGCGCGGTAGAGCAACGCCCCGAGCGCCCACAGGTCCGTGGCGGGGCCGATGGGCGGGGCGAGCTGCCAGTTCTCGTGCACCGGGCCCGCCTGCTCGGGCGCCCAGCGCTCGGTGACGGCACCGACGACGGCGATCCTGGCCTGGCGGGCACGCTCGGCGGCGAGAGGTGTGGCGGGGCCCCGGTAGGCGGGGACGGGGCCGCCCGCGACGACATCGTCCCAGCGGCCTGTGGCCGCCGGCCGCGGGTCGGCGTGGTGCACGCCGGAACCGGACGCCGACGTGCCCGGCGGAAGTGACGGCCGCTCGCCGCCAGGGCCGGCCGCACGGGCGTCCCGGCCGTCCTCGCGCCGGGCTTCGGCACGCATCGCGTCGGTGCGCATGGGGTCGGTGCCGAAGGAGCCGCGACCGTAGGGTGAAGGCCCGCCGCCTGCCGGAAGGGGCGCGGGACCGTCGGAGCCGCGGGGGCCGTCGCGCCATGTGCCTGCCAGCTCGGCACGGCGGGGATTGCGCGGAGGGTCGCCGTACGGCGCGCCGGTCGGACTGTCGCCGTACGTGTAGTCGTCGGCGTCGTCGAAATCGTCGGCGTCGTCCGCGTGGTCGAGGCTCTCCGCCGGTCGGGACCACCAGTTCGGCGCGGGCACACCGGCACGGGGGGCGGGCAACGCGGAGGCGGGACCGGCAGCGGACTGGTCCTCCACGCCCGGGTGGTGCAGGCGCTCGACACCGTGGTGCCCGTCCTCACCGTCCCTGTCGCCCGGGCCGCCCTGGCCGCCCTGGCCGCCGGGACCGTCCTGGCGGTCAGGCCGCCGGTCGTCGTCCCCGCGCCCGCTCCCGAGCTCGCCGCGGGTTCCGTCCTGCCGTCGGTCCTCGTTCAGGCGGGCCGCGGCACGGGCGCCCGCGCGGTAGGCGGCGATGGCTCCGGCCCGCGCGGCGCGGGCGTCACCCGCCCCGGCTCCGGGTTCCTCGCCGAAGCGGTACCCGTACGCCGGGGGTGTGTACGCATCCTCCGAACTCCCGGCGCGAGGCACGGCCGCACCTGGGGGGAGCGGGTGGGGCGCGAACGGTCCGTGCCCTGCCGCCGGTGCCTCCGCCGCGGGATCGGGCGTGGGCGCACCGCCCGTCGGCGTTTCGTACGTCTGCCGCGGCAGATAGTGCTCCACCGCGGCCGGGCCCGCGGCCGGCGCCGTAGGACCGGCGGGACCGGCGGGACCGAGTGGGAGCGGACCGAGCGGATCCACCGGTGCGAACCGGTTCATCGGATGCACCGGGTCCGCGGGGCCTGCCGGGTCCACCAGGTCGGCCTCGATCACCTCGTCCACGGGGTCCGGCACCGGCACGTAGCCGCACAGGGCCTCTTCCGCCGCGCCCGCCGCGAGGCCCGTCAGGACGACGCGGCCGTCGTCGCAGACGAGGACCGTGCGGACGGTGATGTTCCGGTGGGTCCAGCCGTGGGCGTGGAGCACGCGGAGCGCGGTGAGGACGTCCGAGCCGATCTCCGCCGCCCGGTAGGGATTCAACGGCTTCTCCGCGAGGAGCGCCGCGAGCGGGCGCGCCGCGACCAGTTCGCTCACTATCCAGAGCGAACCGCCCTCCGCGAACACGTCGAAGACCTGGTCCAGCCGCGGATGGTCAGGGATCCGGGCCGCGGCCTGGGCGGCCTCGATGGCCCGGCGGACCGCCGGGTCGGAGGGCCGCCGCGTCGTCCGCCCGGGGGCGCGCCGGGGCGCGGAAGGCGCCGCGGAAGCGCCGAAACCTTCACCACCGGTCCCGTCGAGCACCTCCGCATCCACGACCTCCGGCAGGGGCACCTGCCTGACGAGGACTTCCTGGCCGCTGTAGGTGTCGAAGGCGCGCGTCTCCACGAGTTCGTACTCGTCCGAAGGCGGCAACGGCAGGCGGTAGCGGTCGGCGAGCACCCTTCCCGCATAGTCGTCCACGACGCCTCCCCAGCAGCGCGCTGTCCCCCCGGTCCCGGAGACCGTACGAACCCGTCAATTCCGGTCGTTCACCGGCCTGTTGCGGCTGCGTACGGTCTACGACCTCTCACGATACGTGGCCTGTTCAGTCCTTGGGGGCGAACGTGGCGAACGCCGTCTCGCGCAGCGTCCGGCACTCGTCAGCGTCCCACTCGCCCGCCTTGCAGCTGATCATGATCGAGTAGCCGTGCTTGGCGTCGACCTTGAAGCCGCGGTTGAGGACGCGTACCCGCTGGCCGCCCTGGTTACGCTCGAAACCCCAGTCGGCCACGGTGGGGTAGCCCTTGTACTCGACGTTCTCGATGCCGAGGTGCTTGTAGCCGCTGCTGCTGGCCCGTACACCAGTGACCGCCGCGGCCCACGCCAGCTTCGCGTCGCCGCCCGGGCTGCCGGTGAAATCGACCTGGACACGAGGGAATCCACCGTTCGCGCTGAAGATCCCGCCCGAGTTCTGGCCCGCGATGTCGGTGAGACGGAAGTTCTTCGGCATCGCCATGGTGAAGTGGAACTGGCTGTTCGTCACCATCGCGTATCCGGCCGGAAGACCCTTCCCGCCCGCGTTGCCGCCGCCCTCCTGGCCGCCGGAAGCCTCGGTGCCGCCCGTACCGCCACCACTGCCCGGCCCGTCGTCGCCCTTGCCGGTGTCGCCGCCCTTGCCCTCGTCGCCCTTGGTCTTGTCCGTGCCCTTGCCGGTGTCGCCGCCCTTGCCCTTCGTGTCACCGCCGGAGGTGGCACCGGCCGAAGCGCTCGTGCCACCCGTGGAGTTGTTCCGGTCGCCGCCCTTGTCGTCGCCACGGAAGGCAAGGACGAGCACGGTGGAGAGCACGGCGAGCGCGGCGACGACCGCGATGACGACCAGCGTGCGCTTGGGCACCACATCGGTGATCGGAGCCCGCACGGGTGCCCTCCGCCCGGCCGGGGGATCCGCGGGCGAAACGGCGCCGGCAGCGGATTTGGCAGCCGCGGGCTTCTTCTCGGACTTCGCCGCCGCGTTCCGCACGGAGCGCAGCGCGCCCCTGACCCGCTCGGCCGCCGCGTCGGCGGCGTCCTTGGCTCGGTCCTTGGCCGGGGTGACGGGCTCGGGCGGAACCGGCGGAAGTGCGACGACCCTGGTCGCCTCTGCCGACGGCTCCGGCTCGGCCGGCCGCTCGGGCGCGTGGACGACATCCAGGAGCAGGGCCCGCGCACCCGCGTCGTCGAGCCGCTGCGCCGGGTCCTTGGCCAGGAGACCGTAGATGACCTCCTCCAGCGGGCCCGCGTTCTTCGGCGGGTCGAGGGGCTCGGTCATCACCGCGGTGAGCGTCGCGATGGCAGAACCCTTGTCGTAGGGCGGGCAGCCCTCGACGCTCGCGTACAACAGCCCGCCGAGCGACCACAGATCGGCTGCGGGTCCCGGCTTGTGGCCGCGCGCCCGCTCCGGAGAGATGTACGAGGGCGCGCCGACGAGCATGCCGGTGGAGGTGATGGACGGGTCACCCTCGACCTGCGCGATACCGAAGTCGGTGAGGACGACCCGCCCGTCGTCGGCGATCAACACATTGGACGGCTTCACGTCGCGGTGCAGGATGCCCTCGCGGTGCGCGGAACGCAGCACGTCGAGGATGGCGAGCCCGACCTCCGCCGCCCGGCGGGGGGTCAGAAGGCCGTCCTCGCGTACGGCTTCGGCGAGGGACTTGCCCTCGACGAGCTCCATGACGATCCACGGACGGTCGTCCTCGTCGACCACGTCGTAGACCGTCACGGCGCCGTTGTTGCGGATCCGGGCGATCGCCTTCGCCTCGCGCAGAGTGCGGGTGATGAGGCGTCGCTTCTCGTCCTCGTCGATGCTGCTGGGGAACCGCAGTTCCTTCACGGCGACCGTGCGGCCGAGCGTCTCGTCGACGGCGCGCCACACGGTGCCCATGCCGCCCCGCCCGAGCACCCCGCCCAGCCGGTACCGCCCGGCCAGAAGCCGCCCTTCGCCGGCGGCCCTCACCGCACCGCGCACGGCACCGCCGCCCTTCCGGCCTGCCTCGGCCGGGGTGCCGCTGCCGGCGCCCGGGGCCCCGGCACCGCGGGCGGGGGCCACGTCCTTCACCTCGTCGCGCGCATCGTCCCGCGCCGCCGCACTCGGCTTCGCGTCGCGCGCGGCCACCTTCACGGCTCCGGGCACGGCACCGGACTTCACGCCCTTGCTCCCGCCACGCTCGTCCTTGCCCGACTTCGGCGCCGCGTCCTCGACCTCGTCACCGGTGCCGGTGCCGCGCCCGGTGCCGGTACCTGTGCCGGTACCCGAACCCGGCTTCGGGGCTTCGCCCTTGCCCTCGCCACGCGCGTCCTTGCCCGACTTCGGCGCCGCGTCGTCCGCCGCGCCGCTCCCGCCGTCGCCGCCCGCGCTCGTGGACGCCTCGTCCACCGGGCCGGTGCCGTCCGCGCGCGCGGAATCCGCACCGTTGCCCGCGGACTCCGTCCGGCCCTCGTCCGTCCCCGAGCCCCCGCCAGAGCTCTTGGGCGCGGCGCCTCCGGCGTCCCGGTCAGCGTCCCGCAGGGGCTCCGGTGTCGTGTCCCGCGACTGTTCCGCCTCCGACATGCGTCCCCTCTGCGATCCCTGATCCTCGCCCGCGCCTGCCGCTTCCGCGCGATGCGGTAACCCGCCCTGGAAGAACCCTCATTCTCTCTTACTCCAGGACCGGGGAGTCTCCCGGGTCCACCGTGTGTCAGCACAGGCCCGTGGAAAGGGACTCCGCACGCACGGCCCGATCAGCGCCCTGCCCACCACCCTCGCTGGTCACCGCCCTGTTCGAAGGCTCCGCAGGGCACGGACACGCCGGAACGGGCCCGACGGAAGGAGGAGTTCCGAGCGACCGTGGGCTACGGAAGGAAGAGTTCCGCGGCAGCCGACGGCGGGACGCAAGGCATCACCCTAGATCGGCACGATGTCGGGCGCGCCCAGCCGGGCCGCGTCCGCCGTCAGATCGTCCGGCTGACGCTGCGACTCGCGCTCCGCCTCCACCCGCTTCTCGTAGTGCTCGACCTCCCGCTCGATCTGTCCCTTGTCCCAGCCGAGCACCGGCGCCATCAGCTCGGCGGCCTCCCGCGCACTGCGCGTCCCCCGGTCGAACGTCTCGATGGAGATCCGGGTCCGCCGGGTGAGGACGTCGTCGAGGTGGCGGGCCCCTTCGTGCGAGGCGGCGTAGACCACTTCCGCCCGCAGATAGTCGTCGGCAGCGGCGAGCGGCCTGCCGAGATCCGGGTTCGCCGCGATGAGGTCCAGCAATTCCTCGGCCAGCGAGCCGTAGCGGTTGAGCAGGTGCTCCACCCGGGCGACATGGATGCCCGTGCTCGCGGCGGTCTTCGCCCGCGCGTTCCACAGTGCCGCGTATCCCTCGGCCCCCAGCAGGGGCACATCCTCCGTGACACACTCGGCGACACGCTGGTCCAGCCCGTGCACCGCCGCGTCCACGGCGTCCTTCGCCATCACACGGTAGGTCGTGTACTTGCCGCCGGCGACGACCACCAGGCCGGGCACCGGATGGGCCACGGTGTGCTCACGGCTGAGTTTGCTCGTCGCCTCCGACTCGCCCTCGAGCAGGGGACGCAGTCCCGCGTACACACCCTCCACGTCGTCGCGGGTGAGCGGCACGGCCAGCACCGAGTTGACGTGCTGCAGCAGATAGTCGATGTCGGCGCTGGAGGCCGCCGGATGGGCCTTGTCCAGGTCCCAGTCGGTGTCCGTCGTCCCGACGATCCAGTGGCGGCCCCAGGGGATGACGAAGAGCACGGACTTCTCGGTGCGCAGGATGAGCCCGGTGGTCGAATGGATCCGGTCCTTGGGCACCACCAGATGAATGCCCTTGGACGCCCTGACATGGAACTGGCCGCGCTCGCCGATCAGGGCCTGGGTGTCGTCCGTCCACACCCCCGTCGCGTTCACTATCTGCTTCGCCCGGACTTCGTACTCCTCGCCGGCCTCCACGTCCTGCACCCGGGCGCCGACGACCCGCTCCCCCTCCCGCAGGAAGTCGACCACCCGTGCCCGGCTGGCGGCGTGTGCGCCGTAGCTGGCGGCGGTGCGCACCAGGGTGGCGACATAGCGGGCGTCGTCCATCTGGGCGTCGTAGTACTGCAGGGCGCCCACCAGGGCGTCCTTCTTCAGGCAGGGCGCGACCTGCAGCGCGTGCCGCCGGGTGAGATGGCGGTGGGTGGGCAGACCGCGGCCGTGGCCCGAGGAGATCGACATCGCGTCGTACAGCGCCACGCCCGAGCCGGCGTACAGCCGCTCCCAGCCCCTGTGCTGCAGCGGGTACAGGAAGGGCACGGGCTTGACCAGATGCGGGGCGAGCCGCTCCAGCAGCAGTCCACGCTCCTTGAGGGCCTCCCGGACCAGCGCGAAGTCCAGCATCTCCAGGTAGCGCAGTCCCCCGTGGATGAGCTTGCTGGATCTGCTCGAGGTGCCCGAGGCCCAGTCCCGGGCCTCGACCAGACCGGTCGACAGTCCGCGTGTCGCCGCGTCGAGCGCGGTGCCCGCGCCGACCACCCCGCCGCCGACGACCAGCACATCCAGCTCACGCTCCGCCATTGCTGCGAGTGCCTCGGCACGCTGGGCGGGTCCTAGTGTCGCTGTCCTCACGGCTGCCTCCCGTCGCCCCCGTTGGTCGGACTCACACCTTGATTCTGTCCGCACTCCCCCACTTCAGCCACCGCCTGTGGACAACACTCGGGCGGCCAGAGCCTTGCAATGCCGTATTTCGGTCATATTTACGCCTAGTCTGACATTGCACCCGCTCGTCCTGTCCCCCAGAACTTGCGGGCCGCGTCCCCTTCGGCTACAGGCAGCTCCGGCTACCGGGAAGGACTGCTCACCGCCATGCCCGCAGATCTCGCCGTCATCGGACTCGGCCACCTCGGACTGCCGCTCGCTCAGGCCGCCGTAACCGCCGGCATCGAGACCATCGGCTACGACACCGACCCCCGCCCCGTCGCCGAACTGGCGGCGGGGCGCCCGCCTGTCGACGGCTCGCTCAGCGCCCCCGAACTCCGCCGGATGCTCTCTGCCGGTTTCCGGCCCACGACGGACCCGTCCGAGCTCGGCCGCGTCCGTACCGCCGTCATCTGCGCGCCCACCCCTCTCGGTGCGGACCGCGCACTCGACCTGACCGCCGTCGGCGACGCGGCTCGCGCACTGGCCACACGGCTGCGCCCGCGCACCACCGTCGTACTGGAATCCGCGGTCGCGCCGGGCACCACGGAGAGTTACCTGCTGCCGATCCTCGAAGAGGGATCGGGGCTTCGCGCGGGCCACGACTTCCCGCTTGCCTACTCCCCCAGCCGGCTCGACCCCGGCAACCGCACCCATGGCTGCGGGAACACGCCCAAGGTGATCGGCGGTCTCACCCCGGCCTGCGCCGAAGCCGCCGCCGCGTTCTACGGACGCGTCACCGACAAGGTGGTCCGGGCACGCGGGCCGCGCGAGGCCGAGACGGTCAAGCTGCTCGAAACCAACTTCCGGCACGTCAACATCGCTCTCGTCAATGAGATGGCAGCACTCTGCCACGACCTCGGCGTCGACCTCTGGGACGTCATCCGCTGCGCCGAGACCAAGCCGTTCGGCTTCCAGGCCTTCCGGCCGGGCCCCGGCGTCGGCGGCCACGGCGTTCCCGTCGACACGGTCGGCGCACACCGGCCGCTGCGGCTGGTCGAGCTGGCGGGCCAGATCAACGAGCGCATGCCGCAGTACGTCATCCAGCGCTGTGCCACGCTCCTCAACGAGCACGGCAAGTCCGCGCGAGGGGCCCGCGTGCTCCTCCTCGGCATCACGTACAAGCCGGATCTCGCCGACCTCGAGGCCTCCCCCGCGCCCGAGATCGCCCAGCGGCTGATGGAGCTCGGCGCATCGGTCAGCTACCACGACCCCTACGTTCCGGACTGGCGCGTCCGGGACCTGCCCGTTCCGCGTGTGGACTCGCTCTACGACGCCGCGGCCAACGCCGACCTGACGGTCCTGCTCCAGCACCACCGCACCTACGACCTCCAGGGCCTCGCGGTGAAGGCGCAGCTGCTGCTGGACACGAGGGGCGCGTCCCCGGCGGGTGCGGCGCATCGCCTCTGACCCCACTCGCCCATGACAGCCATGGGCAACGTCGGAGCAATCCCGGTGTGAGCTGTCGGAGTTGGGTGCTAGGGTCCAGCGCCACTTGTCGCACATTCGTGCGCTTCCGTATCCCATGGGGGGATCTCCAGCATGTCCCAGTCCGTTCCACCGCCCGGCAACCCGTTCGCCGACGGCGCCACCGCCGACGCCGCCGCGCCGGTCCCAGCCCCGGCCCCGGCCCGTAACAATCTCGTGCTCGGCCTGGTGGCCGCGCTCGTCGCCGCGCTCGTCGCAGGCGGCGTCTACGGCGGTGTCGCCGGCGGGATCGAGCGAGAGATCGGCTGGGCCGCCATCGGTGTCGGCTTCCTCGTGGGCTTCGCGGCAGCCAAGCTCGGCGGGCGAAACCCGGTCCTGCCCGTCGTGAGCGCGGTGTTCTCCCTCGGCGCGGTCTACCTCGGCCAGCTCGTCGCCATCGCGATCTTCGCGTCGAAGGAGCTGAACGTCTCCGCGACCGAGATGTTCACCGACCACTTCGGCCTCCTGACGGAGGCGTGGAACGCCGGCAAGGACTTCATGACGTTCGTCTTCTTCGCGCTGGCCGCCGTAGCGGCGTTCGGCGGGGCCAAGAAGGGCGCGGAGTAACTTCTCGGCCCTGCCCGCGTTTCGACCGCCGCCGATTCGCAGCTTGCCTGCTCGCAGCGCAATCAGGCGCCTCGTGGCTCGTGGCGCGCCGTTCGTGGGGAGACCGGCCCATCGACCGGGCAGACCGTCGGTGCCGTGTTCCGATGGGGTCGGCGCGTTGGTTCGGCGCGGTGATCAGGCTGAGCAGGGCCTGCGCCGCCTCGGCCGCGCCCTGCTGCGGCCGACCGGGGGCTGTCCCACGGCCGACCGATCAGGCACGAGGGGCCCGGCACCGATCGGTACCGGGCCCCTCGGTCGTGTCCGGACGAGGCGTCAGCGCTTGTGCTGCGCGTCCGCGACCGTCACCTCGACGCGCTGGAACTCCTTGAGCTCGCTGTAGCCCGTCGTCGCCATGGCGCGCTTCAGGGCGCCGAAGAAGTTCATCGAGCCGTCCGGGCTGTGCGACGGGCCGGTGAGGATCTCCTCCGTCGTGCCGACGATGCCGAGGTCGACGAGCTTGCCCCGCGGGACGTCCTCATGGACGGCCTCCATGCCCCAGTGGTGGCCGCGGCCGGGCGCGTCCGTCGCACGGGCGAGCGGGGAGCCCATCATCACGGCGTCCGCGCCGCAGGCGATGGCCTTGGGGAGGTCACCGGACCAGCCCACGCCGCCGTCGGCGATGACGTGGACGTAGCGGCCGCCGGACTCGTCCATGTAGTCGCGGCGGGCCGCGGCGACATCCGCGACCGCCGTCGCCATCGGGACCTGGATGCCCAGCACGTTGCGGGTGGTGTGCGCGGCGCCACCGCCGAAGCCGACCAGGACGCCCGCCGCGCCCGTACGCATCAGGTGCAGGGCCGCGGTGTACGTGGCGCAGCCGCCGACGATGACCGGCACGTCGAGCTCGTAGATGAACTGCTTCAGGTTCAGCGGCTCCGCGGCGCCCGAGACATGCTCGGCCGAGACGGTCGTGCCACGGATGACGAAGATGTCCACACCGGCGTCGACGACCGTCTTGGAGAACTGGGCGGTGCGCTGCGGCGACAGCGCTGCGGCGGTGACGACACCGGCGTCGCGCACCTCCTTCAGGCGCTGCCCGATCAGCTCCTCCTTGATCGGGGCCGCGTAGATCTCCTGCAGGCGGCGCGTGGCGCTCTCGGTCTGCAGCTCCGCGATCTCGTCGAGAAGCGACTGCGGGTCCTCGTGCCGGGTCCACAGGCCCTCGAGGTTCAGCACGCCCAGCCCGCCGAGCTCACCGATCCGGATCGCGGTCTGCGGGGAGACCACGGAGTCCATGGGAGCGGCCAGGAAGGGCAGCTCGAAGCGGTAGGCGTCGATCTGCCACGCGATCGAGACCTCCTTCGGGTCCCGGGTGCGCCGGCTCGGAACGACGGCGATGTCGTCGAACGCGTACGCCCTGCGGCCGCGCTTGCCGCGCCCGATCTCGATCTCAGTCACGATGTGTGGCCTTTCCCTCTACGTCTGCGCCTACCAGTATCCCCGACGCACATGTCAGGGGCGGTGCCGGGAATCCCCGGAACCGCCCCTCACGAAACGTGTGCGACTACTTCCTGCTGTAGTTCGGCGCCTCGACCGTCATCTGGATGTCGTGCGGGTGGCTCTCCTTGAGGCCCGCCGAAGTGATCCGCACGAACCGTCCGCGGTCCTGCAGCTCCGGCACCGTCCGGCCGCCGACGTAGAACATCGACTGACGCAGACCGCCGACCAGCTGGTGGACGACCGCCGAGAGCGGACCGCGGTAGGGAACCTGACCCTCGATGCCTTCGGGCACGAGCTTCTCGTCGGAGGCGACGCCCTCCTGGAAGTAGCGGTCCTTGGAGAAGGAACGCTGCTCGCCGCGGGACTGCATCGCGCCGAGCGAGCCCATGCCCCGGTACGACTTGAACTGCTTGCCGTTGATGAACAGCAGCTCACCGGGCGACTCCTCGCAGCCCGCCAGGAGCGAGCCGAGCATCACCGTGTCGGCGCCGGCGACCAGGGCCTTGGCGATGTCACCGCTGTACTGCAGACCACCGTCACCGATGACCGGGACGCCCGCGGCCTTCGCCGCGAGGGAGGCCTCGTAGATCGCGGTGACCTGCGGAACGCCGATGCCGGCGACGACGCGCGTCGTACAGATCGAGCCCGGGCCGACACCGACCTTGATGCCGTCGACACCGGCGTCGATGAGCGCCTGAGCGCCGTCGCGGGTGGCGACGTTGCCGCCGATGACGTCGATGGACGAGTTGGACTTGATCTTGGCGACCATGTCGCCCACCAGCTTGGAGTGGCCGTGGGCCGTGTCGACGACGATGAAGTCGACGCCGGCCTCGATGAGGGCCTGGGCACGCTCGAAGGCGTCACCGGCGACACCCACGGCCGCGCCGACGAGCAGCCGGCCGTCCTTGTCCTTCGCCGCGTTCGGGTACTTGTCCGCCTTGACGAAGTCCTTGACCGTGATGAGGCCCTTGAGAATGCCCTGGTCGTCGACGAGCGGAAGCTTCTCGATCTTGTGGCGGCGCAGCAGCTGCATGGCGTCCACGCCGGAAATGCCGACCTTGCCGGTCACCAGCGGCATGGGGGTCATGACCTCGCGCACCTGGCGGCTGTGGTCGGACTCGAAGGCCATGTCACGGTTGGTGACGATGCCGAGCAGCTTGCCCGCCTGGTCGGTGACCGGAACGCCGCTGATCCGGAACTTGGCGCAGATGGCGTCGGCCTCGCCGAGCGTCGCGTCCGGGTGCACCGTGATCGGGTCGGTGACCATGCCGGACTCGGAGCGCTTCACCAGGTCGACCTGGTTGGCCTGGTCGGCGATGGAGAGATTGCGGTGCAGTACGCCGACGCCGCCCTGGCGGGCCATCGCGATGGCCATCCGGGACTCGGTGACCTTGTCCATGGCGGCGGACAGCAGCGGGATGTTCACCCGGACGTTCCTCGAGATGAACGAGGAGGTGTCGATCTGGTCGGGCTCCATCTCCGACGCGCCCGGCAGCAGCAGCACGTCGTCGTAGGTCAGCCCGAGTGTCGCGAATTTCTCGGGCACTCCGTCGACGTTGGCAGTCATGACACCTTCCCCAAATGGCCTTGATCGGTGCGGATGTCCATGCTAACGGGAACCGCGGGTGTCTCATTCCACGATCAAGATCGCTGAGCAGCTTTGTAGTTTCATACGTGGACGCGCGTCGTCCCGTTCATCGCCCGCAGGCCGTCACTGCTCGGCCAGCGCGCGCAGCCTGATCAGTGCACGGTGCTGTGCCACCCGCACCGCCCCCGGGGACATCCCCAGCATCTGGCCGGTCTCCTCGGCGGTCAGCCCGACGGCGACCCGCAGCACCAGCAGTTCCCGCTGGTTCTCGGGCAGATTGGCGAGGAGCTTCTTGGCCCACTCCGCGTCGTCGCTGAGCAGCGCACGCTCCTCGGGGCCGAGCGAATCGTCGGGCCGCTCCGGCATCTCGTCGGACGGGACGGCCGTCGAGCCGGGGTGCCGCATGGCGGCCCGCTGCAGATCGGCGACCTTGTGCGCGGCGATCGCGAAGACGAACGCCTCGAAGGGACGCCCGGTGTCCTTGTAGCGCGGCAGCGCCATGAGGACGGCGACGCAGACCTCCTGCGCGAGGTCCTCGACGAAGTGCCGGGCATCACCGGGGAGCCGGTTCAGCCGCGTGCGGCAGTAGCGCAGGGCGAGCGGATGCACGTGGGCCAGCAGATCGTGCGTGGCCTGCTCGTCGCCGTCGACGGCGCGCAGAACGAGGGCACCGATCACCCCGCGGGCATTCACCGCCTCGTCGCTGCGCATCGGTCCATGGTGCCTTGACTGCCGCTGATCCGTGGCACCGCGTCCATAGTTGTGCACCGAAGCGTTATGAGCAGGTGCGGCGGAAGTCATCTCCTGCGCCCTCCCCTTGCGCTCGACCGACATGTCCCCGAGGAACTCCACAACTCAAGGATGCGGCATCCCGCGGGAAACGTGTGCCCGCGGGTTGCGGTGGCCCCGCCCACCGGTCGGCGGGCGGGGACGGCCTTGCGCTCGGCGCCCCGGTGACCGCGCCCCCACCACGGGGGCGCTCGTGCCTCTGCGGCTCGCCTCGAGGGCGTTCACCAGATGCGGTCCCGGCCTGGCCAGGCACGGTTCAGCGGACCAGGCCCCAGCGGAATCCGAGCGCGACCGCGTGCGCCCGGTCCGAGGCGCCCAGCTTCTTGAACAGCCGCCTGGCGTGCGTCTTCACCGTGTCCTCCGAGAGGAACAACTCACGTCCGATCTCGGCGTTCGACCTTCCGTGGCTCATGCCCTCGAGCACCTGGATCTCGCGCGCGGTGAGCGTGGGCGCCGCACCCATCTCGGCCGAACGCAGCCGCCGCGGAGCGAGCCGCCACGTCGGGTCGGCCAGCGCCTGCGTGACCGTGGCCCGCAGCTCGGCACGCGAGGCGTCCTTGTGCAGATAGCCACGCGCGCCGGCTGCGACGGCGAGCGCGACGCCGTCCAGGTCCTCGGCGACGGTGAGCATGATGATCCGGGCACCGGGGTCGGCGGAGAGGAGCCGGCGGACCGTCTCGACGCCGCCCAGTCCGGGCATCCGTACGTCCATCAGAATCAGGTCCGAGCGGTCCGCGCCCCAGCGGCGGAGGACTTCCTCGCCGTTGGCCGCGGTCGTCACGCGCTCTACGCCGGGCACGGTTGCGACCGCGCGACGGAGCGCCTCTCGGGCGAGCGGGGAGTCGTCGCAGACGAGGACGGATGTCATGGCCGCCCTCCGCAGCTGATGCGCGTCACCTTGAGCCTCCAGGCTGGTTACGTATCGTCACCTGTGCGGTTGACGCCCAGGACTCCTGCCCGAGCGCTTGTTCTCTCAACCGCCTCGCACTCTCAACGACGGTCACTCGAAAGAGTTACGGGTGCGACGGGCACCTTCGGCACTCTACGTGAGGGCCCGTACACGGAAGAGAGCAACACGTCCCAACGACGCGTCACACGGACGCTAATGCCCCATTTAGCGGCTTTTCTTCCCTTTTGCTGGTGTCTGTGGCTAGATTCGCAATGAGTCATATTTACATCTACTAAGACGGTAGATGTACGGTCGGAGCTTCAGGCATCCACTCAGCACGGCTAAAGGGGACATGCGCTATGGCAGATTTCTCCCGCCTTCCCGGACCTAACGCCGATCTGTGGGACTGGCAGCTGCTCGCGGCGTGCCGTGGGGTAGACAGCTCGCTCTTCTTTCACCCCGAAGGGGAGCGCGGCGCGGCAAGGAGTGCGCGCGAGAACTCAGCGAAAGAGGTCTGCATGAGGTGCCCGGTACGCGCGGAGTGCGCGGCACACGCGCTGGCAGTGCGGGAGCCCTACGGGGTATGGGGCGGACTGACGGAGGACGAGCGTGAGGAGCTCATGGGGCGGGCCCGGAACAGGCTGATCCCGGCAACGAGCACCAGCGGTGTCACCGGCCACGGCTGACCCCACCGCCACAACTTTCCGAAGAAACGTTCCTGCGCCCGCCTGAGCCCCTTCGGCCACGGCGTAGGCCCAATGGCACGCCGTCGAACAGGCCTGGTTCGGGGCGGTCCCTTGTCCTGAGGGTGCTTCAGCGCGCCGCGGCGAGCGCCAACCGGTCCAGGGTGGCCGCGACCGCAGGCACCTGCGCAAGATCCGGGAGGGTCAGAGCGACGATCTCGCGGTGGACGGGGGGCTCCACCGTCACCGTGCGGGCGTCTTTCTGCTGCACGGACTCGAGCGCCAGCTCCGGCAGAACCGCGACGCCGAGACCCGCGCCGACGAGTCCGACCACCGCCGGGTAGTCGTCCGTGGCGAAGTCGATCCTGGGGGTGAACCCCGACTCCTCGCAGACCGCCACGAGCTGCCGGCGGCAGCGAGGGCAGCCCGCGATCCACGGCTCGTCCGCCAGATCGGCGATGGATACCGCTTCCGAACCCGCGAGCCGGTGCCCGTCGGGCACCAGACCGACCAGCCGGTCGCTCAGCAGCGGGCGGACGGTCAGGTCCTCCCACTCCTCGCCCGCCGGGCCGTAGCGGAAGGCCAGCGCCACATCGCAGTCGCCCTCGCGCAGCATCTCCACCGACCGCGGCGGCTCGGCCTCGACGAGCGAGACACGGGTGCCGGGGTGCGCCGTCCGCAGGGCGGCGAGCGCGGTGGGCACCAGCGTGGAGCTGCCGCTGGAGAACGACACCAGGCGGACCCGGCCCGCGCGCAGCCCGGCGATCGCGGCGACCTCCTCCTCCGCGGCGGTCAGCCCGGCGAGGATGCCGGCGGCATGGCGTACGAGCGCCTCGCCCGCCTGGGTGAGGCGCATCTCGCGGCCGGTCCGGATCAACAGCGGCGTGCCGGCGGAGGTTTCGAGAGCCTTCATCTGCTGGCTGACCGCAGGCTGGGTGCAGCCCAGCTCACGTGCCGCCGCGGAGAAGGAGCCGGTGGCGGCGACGGCGCGCAGGACGCGGAGATGACGGGCCTCGATCACCTTCTGAGCATAAGGCCCGCTTGGAGTCCGGGCACACTATTCGATGGATGCTTTGAGGATGCTGGGCTAGCGTCCTCCTTATGGAGCTCCTGTCTGTGAACGTGGGCCGGCTCAAGCCTGTCGAGTACACCGATGCCGTCAGCGGCCTCTCCGGCGTGGACAAGCGCCCCGTCGACGGTCCCGTTCGGGTCTTCGCTCCCGGCCGCCGGGGAGCCGGGGGCAGCGGTGTGGAGGGGGACACGATCGGTGATTCGCGCTTCCACGGAGGCGATGACCGGGCCGTGAGCGTGTTCGCACGCGAGGATCTCGACAGCTGGGAGCGGGAGCTGGGAAGGCCGCTGTCCGCGGGCGCGTTCGGCGAGAACCTCACCACCACCGGCCTCGATGTGAACGGGGCCCTGATCGGCGAGCGCTGGCACGTCGGCTCCGGTGTGGTGCTCGAGGTCACCGGCGGCCGCATCCCGTGCAGGACGTTCCAGGGACACGTCGGAGAGAAGGGCTGGGTCAGACGATTCACCCGGTCGGCGGCACCAGGAGCGCTGCTGCGCGTGGTCGAACCCGGCACGCTCCAGGCGGGCGACCCGGTCGGGATCGTGCACCGGCCGGACCACGACATCACCGTCGCACTGCTCTTCCGGGCCGTGACGCTGGAGCGGGATCTGCTGCCTCGCACCCTGGTGGCGGCCGAGTGGATGGAGTCCGAACTGCTCGCGACGGCGCGGGCGTACGTCGCCAAGTACAGCGCACCCTAGGGCCCGGCGGTACGGCAAGCCCCGTACACCGTGCATACGCGCGGGGCACTAACGTGCCGACCATGACGACAGCACTGATTACGGGCGCCACCGCGGGCATCGGCGCCGCCTTCGCCCGGCGGCTCGCGGCGGACGGCCATGATCTGGTCCTGGTGGCCCGCGACAAGGAGCGGCTGCAGGAACAGGCCACGGAGCTCCATGACCGCCACGGCATCGAGGCGGAGGTGCTGACCGCTGATCTGGCCGAGGACACGGGGATCGCTTCGGTCGAGGCACGGCTCGCCGACCGCAGGCGCCCGGTGGATCTGCTGGTGAACAACGCCGGGTTCGGCAACAAGGGGCGCTATCTGGAAGTGTCCATGGCCGATGAGCTGCGGATGCTGAAGGTGCACTGCGAGGCGGTGCTGCGGCTGACGTCCGCGGCGGCGGAGTCGATGCGGGAGCGGGGCAGGGGCGGGGTGGTGAACGTCGCCTCCGTGGCGGCGTTCGTGCCGCGCGGGACGTACGGCGCGTCCAAGGCGTGGGTGGTGCAGTTCACGCAGGGCGCGGCCCGCGACATGGCGGGGACGGGAGTGCGGCTGATGGCGCTGTGCCCCGGCTTCGTACGGACCGAGTTCCATCAGCGGGCCGGGATGGGGACGGACAACATCCCGGGCTGGATGTGGCTCGACTCCGACAAACTCGTGTCGGCGGCGCTGGCGGACCTGTCGCGCGGGAAGTCGCTCTCCATCCCGGATCCCCGGTACAAGGCGCTGATGGGTGTGGTGAAGCTGGCACCACGGAGTTTGCTGGGCGGGGTCAGTTCCAGGGCGGGCCGCAAGTACGGACCGAAGTAGTCCGCATCGGTCCCGCACGGACAGGTGGCCGGCACGGGCCCGAGTCGGCCCCGCACCGGCCGGACTTGGCCGGCAGGGGCCGGGCCTGGTCCCGCCCGGACCGCCGTAGCCCCGTCCCACGGGTTACGGCCGTAGTGCTGTTCCAGGGGTTACGGCACGGCCGGCGCCGGTTGAATCCTGGTGCCCCATGTGCCGTACGAGGAGCCCGACTTCCGTCATGCGCCGCCCCACAGAAAGCACCGCCGTCCGCGGCGACGACCGGCCGTCCCTGCTGCTCGCGATGGGCCCGGGCATCGCCGAACGCCTGCTCGGGGACGCCCACCGCGTCCGCCTCGCCTCGCTCGCCCGCACCGATCCGTGTCTCGTCGCGCACGATCTGACCGCGCCGCCGCCCGCCGTGGCGGCAGCCCTCGCCGAGGCAGACGTGCTGCTGACCTGCTGGGGAGCGACTCCGCTCGACGCGCACGTCCTCGGCGGAGCCCCACGGCTGCGCGCAGTGGTCCACGCCGCGGGCTCGGTCAAGCACCACATCACGCAGGCCTGCTGGGACCGCGGGCTGACCGTCGCCTCCGCCGCCGCGGCCAACGCCCTGCCCGTCGCCGAGTACACGCTCGCCGCGATCCTGTTCGCCAACAAGCGCGTCCTGCACGCGCGTCGCCGCTACAGCGAGATCCGGGCCCCGCACGACTGGCACGGCGAACTCGAAGGCGCGGGCAACCACCGTCGTACGGTCGGGGTGATCGGCGCCTCCCGCATCGGCCGCCGTGTGATCGAGCTGCTGCGGCCCTTCGACCTGCGGGTGCTGCTCCACGACCCGTACGTGGATGCTCCGGAGGCGGCACTCTTCGGTGCCGAGGCGGTTCCACTGGACACCCTCTGCGCACGCAGCGACATCGTCAGCGTTCACGCACCCGAGGTCCCGGCCACTCGCCGGATGATCGGCGCCCGTCAGCTCGCGCTGATGCCCGACGGGGCGACACTGATCAACACCGCGCGCGGTTCACTCGTGGACACGGACGCGCTCCTCCCGGAATTGGTGTCCGGTCGGCTCGACGCCGTGCTGGATGTGACCGAGCCCGAAGTCCCGCCGCCGGACTCGCCGTTGTACGAGCTGCCCAACGTGCTGCTCACCCCGCACATCGCGGGCTCCCTCGGCGGCGAGCTGCACCGGATGGCCGACCGGGCGCTGGACGAACTGGAGCGCTTCGCGCGCGGGCTGCCGTTCGCCGATCCCGTACTGCCGGAAAGCCGGCACCTCTCCGCGTAATCCACCCGAACAGCGCATCACTCACTAAAATGGCCCTATCCCAGCGACCTCCGGGGAGACGCCATGACATTCGTACAAATGATCGACTGCAGGACGGATCGCGTGGACGAGCTCAACCGGCTCATGGACATGTGGGTCGAGCAGACCAGGGGCAGGCGCACCGCGACCCACAGCATGGTCGGCATGGACCGCTCGGACTCGACCCACGTGGTGGAGATCGTCGAATTCCCGTCGTACGAAGAGGCGATGAGGAATTCGAACCTGCCAGAGACCGAGCGGATCTTCCAGGAGATGGTGGCCCTCTGCGACGACATGCCGACGTTCACCGACCTGGACGTCGTCCGCGACGAGCAGCTGAACAAGGACTCCGGCCGCGGGTTCTTCCTGGACTGCATCGGCGGCAACCCGGAGCTCCTGCGCGAACTGCTCACGGACGACTACCGCGACCACGACCCGGCCAACCCGGAGGACCTCATCGGCGTCGAAGCGTTCATGAACGAGGTCGCGGGGTGGCGCACCGGGTTCGACTTCGGCTTCACCATCGACGACCAGATCGCCGAGGGCGACCGGGTCGCCACCCGCTGGACCTGGAACGGCCTGCACAAGGGCGAGTTCATGGGCGTCGAGCCGACCGGCAAGCAGTGCATCATGACCGGCACGACCACGCAGCGGTTCCGCGACGGCATGATCTGCGAGAGCTGGTGGCAGTACGACCGCCTCGGCCTGATGGGGCAGCTCGGCGTGCTCGACATGTAAGAGGCCCCGCACACGCCTGGCAGAGCACCCCCCTGACACAGCACGCGGCCGGCACGGCGCACACCCGGCACGGGGAAGGCCCCCCGTTCCCGGACAGGGAACGGGGGGCCTTCCGACCACGCCTCGCCCGGTGGGCGCGCGCGGGTGGGTCAGTGGGAGTGACCGTGGCCGTGGCCCGCCTCCGCCGACTCCTCTTCCTTCTTCTCCACCACGAGGGTCTCTGTGGTGAGCAGCAGGGAGGCGATCGACGCGGCGTTCTCCAGCGCGGAGCGCGTGACCTTGACCGGGTCGATGACGCCGGCCTTCACCAGGTCGCCGTACTCGCCGGTCGCGGCGTTGAAGCCCTGGCCCTTCTCGAGCTCCGCCACCTTCGAGGTGATGACGTAGCCCTCGAGGCCGGCGTTCTCGGCGATCCAGCGCAGCGGCTCGACGGCGGCGCGGCGGACGACCGCGACACCGGTGGCCTCGTCGCCGGTCTTGCCGAGGTTGCCCTCCAGCACCTTGGCGGCGTGGACCAGCGCGGAGCCACCACCGGAGACGATGCCCTCCTCGACCGCGGCGCGGGTCGCGGAGATGGCGTCCTCCAGACGGTGCTTCTTCTCCTTCAGCTCCACCTCGGTGGCGGCGCCGACCTTGATCACGCACACGCCGCCGGCCAGCTTCGCGAGGCGCTCCTGGAGCTTCTCGCGGTCCCAGTCGGAGTCCGTGCTCTCGATCTCGGCCTTGATCTGCGCGACGCGGCCGGCCACGTCCCCGCTGTTGCCGCCGCCGTCGACGATCGTGGTCTCGTCCTTGGTGACGGTGACACGGCGGGCGGAGCCCAGCACGTCCAGACCGGCCTGGTCGAGCTTGAGGCCGACCTCCTCTGCGATGACGGTGGCACCGGCGAGGACGGCCATGTCCTGCAGCATCGCCTTGCGGCGGTCACCGAAGCCGGGGGCCTTGACCGCGACCGCGTTGAAGGTGCCGCGGATCTTGTTGACGACGAGGGTGGAGAGCGCCTCGCCCTCGACATCCTCGGCGATGATCAGCAGCGGCCGGGAGCCACCGGCCTGGATGATCTTCTCCAGCAGCGGCAGCAGGTCCTGGATGGAGGAGATCTTGCCCTGGTGGATCAGGATGTACGGGTCCTCGAGGACGGCCTCCATACGCTCCGGGTCCGTCACCATGTACGGGGACAGGTAGCCCTTGTCGAAGGCCATGCCCTCGGTGAAGTCGAGCTCCAGACCGAAGGTGTTGGACTCCTCGACGGTGATGACACCGTCCTTGCCGACCTTGTCCATCGCCTCGGCGATGAGCTCGCCGACCTGCTGGTCCTGGGCGGACAGCGCGGCGACCGCGGCGATGTCGGACTTCTCCTCGATCGGGCGCGCGGTGGCGATCAGCTCGTCGGAGACGGCCTTGACCGCGGCGTCGATGCCCTTCTTCAGGGAGGCCGGGGAGGCGCCGGCGGCGACGTTCTTCAGGCCCTCGCGGACCAGGGCCTGGGCGAGCACGGTGGCGGTGGTGGTGCCGTCACCAGCGATGTCGTTGGTCTTGGTCGCCACCTCCTTCACCAGCTGGGCGCCGAGGTTCTCGTACGGGTCCTCGATCTCGACCTCGCGGGCGATCGTGACACCGTCGTTGGTGATGGTGGGAGCGCCGAACTTCTTGTCGATCACGACGTTGCGGCCGCGGGGGCCGATCGTCACCTTGACCGTGTCGGCGAGCTTGTTGACGCCGCGCTCAAGGGCGCGACGGGCGTCCTCGTCGAACTTCAGGATCTTCGCCATGGAGCTTCTCAAGTCCTCTCAAAACGAAACCGCGCCCCGGGCCACCCGGCTTCTTACGACGCGGGGGCCAGGGGCGCGGCTCAATCAGATCTGCCTGGTGCGGGGTCTTCCGGGGCGTGAACCCCGGTCGCCCCCGACCTACTTCTCGACGATCGCGAGCACGTCGCGGGCCGAGAGGACGAGGTACTCCTCGCCGTTGTACTTCACCTCGGTGCCGCCGTACTTGCTGTAGAGCACGACATCGCCGGTCTTGACGTCGAGCGGCAGGCGCTCGCCGTTCTCGAAGCGGCCCGGGCCCACGGCCAGGACGACGCCCTCCTGGGGCTTCTCCTTGGCAGTGTCCGGAATGACCAGGCCTGAGGCCGTGGTCTGCTCTGCGTCGAGCGGCTGGACCACAATGCGGTCCTCGAGCGGCTTGATGGCAACCTTGGAGCTGGTGGTCGTCACGATCCGACCTCCCCCTTCGGAGATCTCACGGGGTTTACTGTCTGAGGTGGCGACCAGGTGGATCCGTCGTCGCGGGTGCCGGACCTGCCCGTCGCTGTGTTGGCACTCTCCTGTGGGGAGTGCCAGAGCCGAGACTATGACCGCGATTAGCACTCGGTCAAGCGGAGTGCCAATCCGCTCGGCGTGGCGGTCAGATCTCGATCAGGACAACGGTCGAACGCGGGGCCGTGTTCCGCGCAGCCGTACGGTCGAACGACCCCGCAAAAAAAACGATCGCCGGCACCGGCCAAGGGGTGCACCGGCTCGATCGGCGCAGCGACGGACACGAACCGGCGCGCGCCTCTCACACGTAGTCCTCTCACACGTAGTCCTCCAGCCGCGCCACCGCGTACCCCTTCCTGGTGACGACCTTCATGACGTGCCGGACCATGTCGGTCATGCTGCCCTTCCACTGCCCCTTGCCCCGGAAGTGCGTGAGAATGATGTCTCCGGGGTGCAGATCCCGGTCCCACTCCCGCCACTCCATGTGGTCGGGGAACGCCTCTGCGGCCCAGAGCGGCACGGCCTTGATCCCGCATGCCTTCGCGGCCCGGAGCGTGTCCCTGTTGTAGTTGCCGTAGGGAGGCCTGAAGAGCGGAGGGCGCTTCCCGAACCGCTCCTCGATCCTGTCCTGCTGCCCACAGATCTCCTTCTTCTGCTTCGCATACGAAAGTGCGGGCATGTAGGGGTGGTTGAGGGTGTGGTTCTGCAGGGAGACGCCCCGGTCCTGCATCTCCTCGAAGTAGTCGTAGTCGTCGCGCACGAGGTAGTCGCTGAGGAAGGCGCTGTACGGAATACGCAGCTCACTCATCATCTTCAGCAGCTCCGGGTCCTTCTCGGCCCCGTCGTCGATCGTCAGAAAGACGACTTTCTCCTTCGTCGGCACGGTGGTGAAGACGGGTGGCAGCCCGTCGCCGTCATGAACCTCGAAGCCCTTGCGGGTGGCCACCCTCGTCTTCCTGGCGGGCGGCGCGGGCGCGGTCAGCGGAGTCCTCCTGAGCCCCCAGCGCTCGGCGGCCGCGACCCGGGCGGCATGCGCCCTCTTGGTGCGTTCCACATAGGCGTCGAGCGCACCGGCGGGGCCGACTGCCCTCTGCTGCCCGTGTGCGGGCCTGGGAGGCCGCGAGCCCTCGGGGCCGGGCGACGCGGGCGCACAGCCCGAGCCGGTCGCAGCGACGAGCAGGGCGGCCAGCGCCAGAGGCCAACTCCGCCTTCTTCTTCGCATTTTTCCCGTTTGTCGTACAGTCTGCATGGCGCCGCATCCTGTCAGCGCCGCTCCCGCTCGGGGCCCCGACACCGCGGCCCGGGGCGCACGGTCCCCCGCCTGGCCGACAATGGCCGGGTGAACGACGTCTCCTTCCCCCACCTCGGCCCGCTGCTCGGCGACGAGGGACAGGCGCTGCTCGCCGCGCTGCGCGACTACGACCCGGCCAAGGAGCTCGCCGTCGCGACCCGGCTGCGCCGCGAGCACCCGGCCGAGCTGGTCTCGGCGGCGCTCGGCCAGGCGCGGCTGCGACAGCGGGCGGTGGCCAAGTTCGGCGAGGAGGACGCCTACCGGATGTACTTCACTCCGAACGGGATCGAGCAGGCGACCCGCGCCTCGGTCGCCGCGTACCGCGCAGGGCGCTTCCGGGACATCGGCCCGGTCGAGGTCACCGACCTGTGCTGCGGCATCGGCGGCGACGCGATCGCGCTGGCCCGCGAGGGCTTCTTCGTACAGGCGGTCGACCGGGACCCGCTGACCGCCGAGACCGCCCTCGTCAATGTGCACACGGTGGTGGAGGGCACCCCCCTGATGACCGTCACCTGCGCGGACGTCATGGAGTACGACCTGTCCGGCAGCGAGTCCCTCTTCATCGACCCGGCGAGGCGCGCAGGCCGGGGCCGCATCTTCGACCCGGAGGCGTACTCACCGCCGCTGTCATGGGCGATCGAGAAGGTCCGCGAGGTCGGCACGGGTGCCATCAAGATCGCACCCGGAATCCCGCACGAGCTGATCCCCGAGGACTTCGAGGCCGAGTGGATCTCGGACGGCGGCGATGTGAAGGAGGCGGTGCTCTGGCGCGACGACCAGGGTCCGACCTCCCCGAGCCCCGTCGTCCCCGGCGCCCGGCGTGCCACCCTCCTTCCCTCCGGGGCCACGCTGACGGGCCGTGGCCTTCCGGACCCCCAGGTCCGCAAGGTCGGCCGCTTCCTGTACGAGCCCGACGGCGCCGTCATCCGCGCGCATCTGGTCGCCGAGGTCGCCGCGGACCTGGACGGCGGTCTGATCGACGCGACGATCGCCTACATCACGGCGGACGAGCTGCGCCCGACGCCGTACGCCACGGCGTACGAGATCACCGACGAACTCCCCTTCAACCTCAAGAAGCTGAAGGCGCTGCTGCGCGAGCGCGAGGTCGGCATCCTGACGGTCAAGAAGCGCGGCTCGGCCGTCGAACCGGAGGAACTGCGCCGCAAGGTGAAGCCGAGCGGCCCGAACGCGGCGACGGTGTTCCTGACCCGGGTCGCGGGGGCGCCGACGATGCTGATCGGCGGGCCGGCCGGCACGGCGGACTGAGCGGCCGACGCGCCTGCCGGCGTGGGCACGCCGACGCGCCTGCCGGCGTGGGCACGCCTCCCCTTGCGGCCCGGCATGGACGGATGGGCCCTTGACGACGAGTACGACTCGTACGAGGCGAGCGTCCGGGGACTCGTCGACGCGGAGCACCCTCACCGCGACCGGGAGCTCGTCCCGCGCATCGGCCAGGCCATGGGGGCCGCCGGCACACTGCGCCCGGTCCGGGGGCTTCAGCGCCGCGCTGACGTCGTACGCGCCCGGGGCTTCCCCCGAGGACCTGGCCCCGCTCGCCGACCTCGGGTGCGGGCGCATGCGCCCGCATCACCGGCCGATGCCCCCTGTGACGGCGGGCGGGGGTGACGCGCCCCTCACGCGGAGCGCGATGCCCTCTCGAAGGCAGATCCCGCTCGCGGGCATTGCGGGTCAGGGACGCGGCCCGCTCGAACTCCGCCCGTGCCTCGGCAGTACGGCCGAGACGGGACAGCAGGTCCCCCCGCACGCTCGGAAGCAAGTGGTAGCCCTTCAGCGCGGGTTCGGCGGCGAGAACGTCCACGATCGCCAGGGCGGCCTCCGGGCTCTCGGCCATGGAGACGGCGACCGCACGGTTCAGCTCGACGACGGGTGAGGGGGAGACGGCGGCGAGGCGGGCGTAGAGGGCGGCGACGGTCGGCCAGTCGGTGTCCTCGTAGGTCACCGACTGTGCGTGGCACGCGGCGATCGCGGCCTGGAGGGCGTACGGGCCGTGGGCGGCGCCCACCGCGTTCGCCCGGCCATGGCCGGGCTGCTCCCCGCCTCTCACCCTCTACGAACGGGATCGCCGCCGATCGACACGACCGCCGAGGTTTCTCACAGGTAGTCCTCGAGGCGGGCGACGGTGAAGCCCTGCTCCTGGATGTGGCGCAGCATGTTCGCCGTCATCTCCGTCATCGTCGTGCCCTTGAGGTCGGACGGGCCGCGGAAGTGGGCCAGGATGATGTCGCCGGGATGCAGCTTCCTGTCCGCGCGCTGGTACTGCATGTTCTTGATCTGCATGGACTCGCGCCAGAGCACGATCGCCTCGAGACCGCAGGACCCCGCGGCGGCCCGGGTGTCCTCGTTCCAGTTGCCGTACGGCGGACGCAGCAGCCGAGGCGCGGTGCCGTACCGCTGCTTCAGCATGTTCTGCTGGCCGCAGATCTCCCGCTTCTGGGCCGCCGCGCCCAGCGTGCGGAGGTTCGGGTGCGTCAGTGTGTGGTTCTGGACGCCGTTGCCCAGCCGCTGGAGCTGCTGGAAGTAGCCGTAGTCCGTGCTGATGGCGGAATCGGTCAGGAACATCGTGACGGGGATCTTCAGCTCCCGCATCATCGTCACGAACTCCGGGTCCTTCTCGGCCCCGTCGTCGACGGTGATGAAGACGACCTTGTCCTTGACGGGTATCTCGCTGATCACGGGCACGTCGCCGCCCGGACGCAGCGTCACCGGCTTGGTCTTCGGCGGGGCGGGCGGCGCGGCGAGCGGCTCGATGCCCCATTTGCGGTACGCGGCCTCGGTGGCGGCCTTCGCGTCCGAACCGGCCCGGGGGAGCTGCGGGCGCGGCAGGGAGGCCGGTGGTACGGAGACGGAGGGCTCGCCGGGGCGGGAGGGCGCCGGGTCCTGCGCGGTGCAGCCCGATATCAGTCCCGCCATGAGAAGGGCGCAGGCCAGCGCCCCACCCCGTATTCGCCTGCCCACCCGTGCCCCCCGTGTCGTCGGACGCCTCAGCCGGTCCGCTCTGCTTGATGCCGAACAGGCGTCCGCGGTTCCATTTCCTGTTCGAAACGGGCAGCGGGACCGTCACTCGCGAGGGGGAGGAGGGGTGGAGGAGGGGGTGGGGGGACGAGGACGGAGGTGCCGCGACGTCACCGCGCAGTCCCTCCGCAGCTCGCCGCGTCAGCCCCGGCGCGGCCGTCAGCCCACCGCGGCCGTCACCGGCCTTCCGCCCCGAGGGACTCGAAGCGCCAGCGGTGCACCGGACGCGTGATCAGTTCCGCGTCCGGCTCAGGGAGTTCGGGCAGCCCGGCGGCTGTGTCCGTCGCCTCCCACCAGGTCAGCACCAGCACCCGCTCGCCGGGCGCGCGGAACGTCTCGCGCCGCAGCGGGACCGCGTCCAGGATCCGTGTCCTCGCCCACTCCAGCAGCTCGGCGCCCCGGCCGTCGGCCGCCCGCGCCTCCCACATCAGCGTGACGACCGTCATGAGTAGAGGTTGTCCTTGCTGATCTCGTGCACATGGTCGTGGTCGTGGGCATGGTGCTGTCCCGGGACATGCGGATCCGTCACCGGCAGCGAGGAGTCGGCGGACAGGTCCCAGTCCGACGCAGGCCGGTTGCGTGCCACCATCTCGGCGCCGAGCGCGGCGACCATCGCCCCGTTGTCCGTGCACAGCTTCGGCCGGGGCACCCGCAGCCGGATACCGGCCGCTTCGCACCGCTCCTGCGCGAGCGCCCGCAGCCGGGAGTTCGCCGCGACGCCGCCGCCGATCATCAGATGGTCGACGCCTTCGTCCTTGCAGGCCCGGACGGCCTTCCTGGTGAGCACGTCCACCACGGCCTCCTGGAAGGACGCCGCCACGTCCCGTACGGGCACATCCTCGCCCGCGTTCCGCTTCGCCTCGATCCAGCGGGCCACGGCCGTCTTCAGCCCCGAGAAGGAGAAGTCGTAGGCGGGGTCGCGCGGACCGCTCAGCCCGCGTGGGAACGCGATCGCCGACGGGTCGCCCTCCTTCGCCAGCCGGTCGATGACCGGGCCGCCGGGGAAACCGAGGTTCAGCACCCGCGCGATCTTGTCGAAGGCCTCGCCCGCGGCATCGTCGATCGTCGCGCCCATCGGACGTACGTCGCTCGTGATGTCGGGCGCGAGCAGCAGCGACGAGTGGCCGCCGGAGACCAGCAGCGCCATCGTCGGCTCGGGGAGCGGGCCGTGCTCCAGCTGGTCCACGCAGATGTGCGAGGCCAGGTGATTCACCCCGTACAGCGGCTTGCCCAGGGCGTACGCGTACGCCTTCGCGGCCGATACGCCCACCAGCAGCGCACCCGCGAGTCCGGGGCCCGCCGTCACGGCGATCCCGTCCAGGTCCTTCGCCGACACTCCGGCGTCCTTGAGGGCGCGCTCGATGGTCGGGACCATCGCCTCCAGGTGCGCGCGGGAGGCGACCTCCGGCACGACACCGCCGAAGCGCGCGTGCTCGTCGACGCTGGAGGCGATGGCATCGGCGAGCAGGGTGGTGCCCCGGACGATGCCGACGCCCGTCTCGTCGCAGGACGTCTCGATGCCGAGCACGAGGGGTTCGTCAGCCATGGTTCTCGGTTCCTTGTACTTCTGCTTCGTGTACGTGCAGGCGCATGACGAGGGCGTCGACATTGCCCGGCTGGTAGTAGCCACGGCGGAACCCGATGGGTTCGAAGCCGAAGCGTTCGTACAGCTTCTGGGCACGGGTGTTGTCGACACGCACCTCCAGGAGCACCTCGTCGCACTCGAATGCGGTGGCGTGCTGGAGCAGATCGGTCAGGAGCCGGGCGCCGAGACCCGTCCCCCAGTGTTCGCGTACGACGGCGATGGTCTGGACGTCGCCGAGCCCGCCCGCCGCCGCGAGGCCCGCGTAACCGACGATCCGGCCGTCCACCGGGTCCTCGGCGACGAGATAGCGGCGGGTGGCCTTCGGGCCGCGCGCGTGAGCGAGCTCGGACCAGAACATCCCGGGGGACCATGCGTCCTCCGGGAAGAGCTCGTGCTCAAGCTTCAGCACCGGCTCGATGTCCCACCAGCGCATCTCACGCAGAACGGCTTCCGTCACCGCGGTCACCGTGTCTTCCTCCCGTGCGGCCCGGCGGCCGCGTGCCCGTCGCTCACGACGGCGTGACCACCTTGTAGTTCTTGGGAACCTGGGCGTCGGGGCGGCGCATGTAGAGCGGCTGCGGCGGCAGCAGCTCCTCACCGGCGGCCAGCTTCTCGGCTGCGAGCGACGCGAGCGCGGCGGCCGACTGGTGCTCCGGGCCGCGGGCGTCGGGGAACACCTCGGGGTAGAGCAGCGCTCCCGCCCCGACGGTCGGCAGTGCCGCGATCTCGGCGGGGACCTCGGCGGGCCGGTCGACGGCCGGTTCGCCGACACGCGTCCGCATGCCGTCGTACCGGGCCCAGTAGACCTCCTTGCGGCGCGCGTCCGTCGCCACCACGAACGGCTCTTCGAGCCCGGACGCGTACGCGAGTCCGTCGAGGGTGCACAGGCCGTGGACCGGTACGCCCAGCACAGAACCGAAGGTCGCGGCCGTCACCAGGCCCACGCGGAGTCCGGTGTACGGGCCGGGGCCGACGCCGACCACGAGGTCCGTGACGGCGCCGAGTTTCAGCCCCGCGTCCCCGAGGACACGGTCGACGGCGGGCAGCAGCAGCTCCCCGTGCCGACGCGCGTCGGTCGAGGTGGCCTCGGCGACGACGGAATCGCCGTCGTGGAGGGCGACGGTGACGGCAGGGGTGGCGGTATCAACGGCGAGCAAGAGCACGCAAACAGCCTACGGCCACCGCGGTGGGGCACGGCGTCCCGTACCGTCCGGTCCCTGCTGCTACCGTCACCCCGGGTACGGGCGTCCGAAAGGGGAGCAAGGGTGGCAAGGAGCAGCTCGGGAATCGTGGCCGGGCTCACCACAACAGCACTCGTCGTGGTCGCCTTCCTCGCCTACCAGGCCTCGGCGAACGTACCGGAGCACCTCAAGGGGCCGGCAGCGGCCGCGGAAACCCCGGCCCCCCGCCCCTCCGGCGACACCGACGCAGAGACGCGCAAGGACCCGCTCGCCGTGCCCGCACGCTCCGGCAGGGGCATGCGTGTCGTCTACTCCCTGAGCGAGCGGCGCGTCTGGCTGGTGGACGGGGCCGGCCGCGCCTCGCGGACGTTCGAGGTCATGCCGAGCACGGTGAGTCCCCCGGCCGGCTCGTACGCGGTGACCTCGCGGAGCGGCAGCATCCGCGGCTCGGACGGGGTGCCGATCGAGCACGTCGTACGGTTCGCGACGGTGGACGACGTGAACATCGGATTCAGTGCCGCGGTCGACGGGTCGGTGACCGCCCCGGCTCGGGGCAGGAAAACGGGCGGCGTGCGGATGACCCGCACCGACGGCGACGCGTTGTGGACGTTCGCGACGATCGGCACCAAGGTCGTCGTCCTCCCTTAGCGAGGACGTGCGCGTGCCGCCCTCCGACGACGCGTCGGCACACCCCGGCCGCGCCGCGTGGGTGGCACCCTCAGCCGCGCCCCGCCCGCCGCAGTTCACTCGTACGGACTACGCGGCGTCGCGCCGTTCTTCCCGCTTCACGGCGACGGAGGGCTCCGGCGCCGCCTCGTCGCGCTCGCTCGGCGGAGTCGAGACCGCGCTCGCCGCAGCGCACGACGCCAGCAGGTCCCGCATCGAGAGGGCGGAGGGTGACTGCGGTCGCGAACGCGGCCGTGGCTGCGTCGCCTCGTGCTCGGACGCCGGCATGGATGCCTCCTGGTGCTCCGGGGGGCAGTCGGGTTAGGTAGACCTAACCTGGTGTCGGCATCCATGGGACCACGCTCGGAGCAAGGGACGCAACATTTTGCCGACGTCTTGTCGGAATGTACACAAACAGCCGGTCAAGCGGGCGTACGGCGCGCGAGCGTGAGTCGCCTGCGCGCCGTCCGTGAGGCGGGGGTCCGGGCAGCGGCGGTGGGTCCGGCCAAGTGAGGCCGGTCATGCGGTGAGGGCGGCCAGACCCACATCGGCCCAACGGGCGCCCACGCCGGTCAGCGTGACCTGGCGCCGCTCGTCGTCGGTGTTGCCGACGACCCGGTGGATCACCACGTGCAGCCGGTCGTCGGACAGGTCCTCGACCTTGCCGTCACCCCACTCCACGACGACCACGGAATCGGGCAGCGAGACATCGAGGTCGAGGTCCTCCATCTCGTCCAGCCCGCCGCCCAGCCGGTACGCGTCCACATGGACCAGGGCGGGCCCGCCGACCAGCGAAGGGTGCACGCGGGCGATGACGAACGTCGGCGACGTGACGGCGCCCCGCACTCCGAGGCCCTCGCCGAGGCCGCGCGTCAGCGTCGTCTTGCCCGCGCCGAGCTCACCGCTGAGCATGACCAGATCGCCGGGCCGCAGCAGCTTCGCGAGCCGGCGGCCCAGCTCCTGCATCCGGTCCGGGGAAGTGAGGGTGAGACGGGCGGCGGCCTCAGCCGCCGGGCTGTGCGGTGCTTCCATACGTGCCAACGTTAGCCGCTGCCGGGACCGCGCCGACCCGGGCCAGCAGGTCCGCCAGCCGGTCGGTGACCACCTCCGGATGCTCCAGCATCACCAGATGCCCGGCGTCCGGCACGATCACCAGTTCCGAGTCGGGGAGCAGATCCGCGATCGCCTCGCTGTGCGTGCTGGGCGTGACCAGGTCCTTGTCACCGGCCAGCACCAGCACCGGGACCTCCTGGAAGATCTCCAGCGCCGCCGCCTTGTCGTGCTCGGTGAACGCCGGGTAGAACTCGGCCACCACATCGATCGGAGTGCCCTCGATCATCCGCTCCGCGAAACGGGCCACCGCGGGGTCCACGTCCTTCGAGCTGAACGAGTACCGCTTGATCAGGCCCGCGAACAGATCGGCCGTGGCCCTGCGGCCCCGCTCGACCAGCTCCGCCTGTGAGCCCAGGGCCTTCAGGACGCCCGGCAGCACACGCCGGACCACGTTCACACCCGCTACCGGCAGGCCGTAGTTCACCTCGCCGAGGTTGCCCGCCGACGTACCGACGAAGGCGACGCCGACGACCCGTTCCCGGATCAGCTCGGGGTACGTGTCCGCCAGGGCCATCAGCGTCATACCGCCCATGGAGTGCCCGACCAGCACCAGCGGGCCTTCGGGCGCGGCGGCGTCGATGACCGCCTTCAGATCGCGGCCGAGCTGGTCGATGGAGACCGGCACACCGTCCGGACCCGACTGGGAGGCCCCGCGGCCGGAGCGGCCGTGGCTGCGCTGGTCCCAGTGAACCGTACGGATCAGGCCGCGCAGGGCGGCTCGCTGGAAGTGCCAGGAGTCCTGGCTGAGGCAGTAGCCGTGGCTGAACACGACGGTGACCGGCGCGGGCGTCCGGCGGCCGAACAGCCGGCGCCTGCGCGGCGCTGCGCCGCCCGCCTCCGGGTCGACCTCGTCGATCTCGTAGTAGAGCGCCGTGCCGTCGTCCGACGTGGCGCGGCCCGGGGTGCCGCGCAGCGAACCGTAGGGCCCCGACGCGTCCAGGGCGAGCCGGGCCTTGCGCCGCATACCGCGGCCCACGGTCATCCGCTCTATCGCGACGCCCGCCGCCGCACCGGCGGCGATCACCCCTATGGCGGCGCCGGCGAAGCCCGCCCGGCGCCAGTTGCCCGTGGCGGCGTCGGTCACCGCCGCCGCCACGTCCCCCGCGCTGTTCTCGCTCACCGTGCCCGCTCCTACTGGTCTCGTCGGCGCCGTCTGCTGGTCTCGTCCGCGCCCGGTCTCGTTACCGCTCGTCGATATGGACGCGTGGGACGCGCGTCCCGATCCGGGTCACGATCTCGTACGCGATCGTGCCCGCCGCCTCGGCCCAGTCCTCGGCGGTCGGTTCGCCCCCGTCCCCCGGTCCGAACAGCACCGCCTCGTCCCCCTCCCGGACCGTGCCGCCCCCCTCCGGACCGAGGTCGACCACGAACTGGTCCATGGCGATCCGTCCGGCCACCCGCCGCCACGCGCCGCCGACCAGCACCGGGCCTCGGCCCGACGCATGGCGGGGAATGCCGTCCGCGTAACCGACCGGGATCAGGCCCAGCGTGGTCTCGTCCTCCGTGACGTAGTGATGTCCGTAGCTGACCCCGTGCCCCGCAGGTACGTGTTTGACGAGCGCGACGGACGCCTTGAGCGTCATCACGGGCCGCAGACCGAAGTCCGCGGGTGTGCCCAGCTCGGGGCTGGGCGAGATTCCGTACATCGCGATGCCCGTGCGCACCAGGTCGAAGTGCGTCTCCGGAAGGGTCAGGGTGGCCGGGGAGTTGGCGATGTGCCTGACCTCGGGCTCGATGCCCTCCTTCTCGGCGTACGCCACCAGGTCCTTGAAGACGGCCAGTTGGGCGGCGATGGACGGGTGACCCGGTTCGTCGGCGCAGGCGAAGTGCGACCACAGACCGGTGACCTTGACGGTCCCCGCCTCCTCCGCCCCGCGGGCGGCGGCGACCAGCTCGGCCCAGTCGGCGGGCTGGCAGCCGCCCCGCCCGAGGCCGGTGTCGGCCTTGAGCTGGATACGGGCCGGGCGGCCCGCCTCCCGGGCCGCGCGCGTCACTTCGCGCAGCGCCCACAGGTCGCTCACGCCCATGTCCAGGTCCGCCTCGACGCCCTCGCGCCAGGGCCCGCCGGGCGTCCACAGCCAGCACATCACCCGGCCCCGGATCCCGGCGGCCCGCAGCGCGAGCGCCTCGTCGGGCGTGGCGGTGCCGAGCCAGGTCGCGCCCGCGGCGAGCGCGGCCTTCGCGCAGGGCACCAATCCGTGCCCGTACGCGTCGGCCTTCACCACGGCCATGACGGCGGCGCGGGGCGCCCGCGCGCGCAGTGCGCGGACGTTGGCGCGCAGCGCGGCGAGGTCGATCTCCGCGCGGGCTCGAAGGGCAGCGTTCTGAGTCATCGCGGCCAGTCTCTCAGAGGCCCCCGGCATAGTTCGTACGGCAACGAGCACGAGTGGTGCTGGTCACCCGCGTGACGCGTCGGCGCGGGCGTGATTGCCCGTGGCAAAGGCCACGAGTGTCAGGGGGTTGTCGTGTCGCGCCACGCCCTGGGGATCGCCGTGGCCACGTCGTGGGCCGAGACCGGGGCGTCGCGGGAGACGAGGCGGCCCGCGAGGCCATGGAGATACGCGGCCACGGAAGCGGCGTCGAACGGCTCGAGCCCCGCGGCCAGGAGCGAGCCCGTGAGCCCGGACAGCACGTCGCCGCTGCCGGCGGTTGCCAGCCAGGGCGTGCCGGTCGGGTTCACCCGGACCGCGCAGCGCGGGTCGGGACCGGCGACGAGGGTGGTCGAGCCCTTCAGCAGCACCGTCGCCCCGTACTTCGCGACCAGCGCCCGTACGGAGGCGAGCCGCGCCCCTTCGACCTCCTCGCGCGCCACACCCAGCAGCGCGGCCGCCTCACCCGCGTGAGGGGTGAGCAGGGTCGGCGCGGTCCTGGCCCGCACAGCGGCAGGGTCGAGGCCGCGCAGCCCGTCCGCGTCGACCAGCACCGGCACATCGGACTCGAGCACCTCGTCCACGCCGGGGCCGTCGCCGAGCCCCGGACCGACGACCCAGGCCTGGACCCGGCCCGCCTTCGAGGGGGGCCAGCCGTGGACCAGGGTCTCCGGGAAGCGGGCGATGACCGCGTCCGCGCCCGGACCCACGTACCGCACGGCCCCCGCCCCGCCGCGCAGCGCGCCCGCGACCGCCAGCACCGCGGCGCCGGGATAGCGCGCGGAGCCCGCGACGATGCCCACGACGCCGCGCCGGTACTTGTCGCTCTCCGCGGCGGGCACGGGCAACAGCTGAGCCACGTCGGCATGTTGCAGGGCCTCCACGTCCGGCACGGACGGCAGATGGGGCTCCAGGCCGATGTCCACGAGTCGTACGGCACCCGCGTACCCCCTGCCGGGGTCGATCAGCAGGCCCGGCTTGTACGTGCCGAACGTGACCGTCGCATCGGCGCGCAGCGCCTCCCCCACGACCTGACCGGTGTCCGCCTCGATGCCGCTCGGCAGGTCGACGGCGACGACGGCCGCACCGGACCCCCGCGCGGCACGGGCGACCGGCACGGCGTCGGGCCGCAGCCCGCCGTGGCCGCCGATGCCGGTGATGCCGTCGAGCACCAGGTCCGCCACGGCGAGCGCCTCGTACGGGTCGTCGGCGACCCGCCCGCCGGCCTTCTCCAGCGCCGCCAGCCCGGCCCTGTGCGCACGTCCGGGCGCGAGCAGCACCGCGTCCACCCGGGCGCCGCGCCGCACGAGCCGGGCCCCCGCGTAGAGCGTGTCGCCCCCGTTGTCCCCGCTTCCGACGAGCAGAACGACCCTGGCCCCGTACACCCGCCCGAGCAGCCCTGCCGCCGCCGCGGCGAGCCCGGCGGCCGCGCGCTGCATGAGCGCGCCTTCCGGCAGCCGGGCCATCAGTTCGGCCTCTGCGGCCCGTACGGTCTCCACGCTGTAGGCATGACGCATGCTCAGAAGTCTGCCGTGCCTGGCCGCCTCGGGCCACGCCGCGGTTCCCGGCGGGGGCGCCTTTCGTGACGGTGTGCCCGGTACCGCTGGTCAGGACGGTGCGTCCGTCCTCAAATCGCCGGACGGGGCCGACATACGCGCCGGTACCGCGGGCGCAGCTCCCGTGTCCGTCCTCGAACGCCGGACGGGGCTGAGATGCCCGCCGGTGGGTGGCGGGGCGTGGAACCAAGCCAGCGGGTCGAGCCCCGGAGCGGTACCGGACCCGGCCACCGTCCGGCGTTAGGGGGCGGACACCCCGGCCCACCAGGCGGTACCTGGCTACACCACCCGCACCCGCACTCGCACGACCGCACGCCCTCACCCCTCCGCGATCACCACCGCCGACGCCACACCCGCGTCATGGCTCAGCGAGACGTGCCACGACCGCACCCCCCGCGCCGCCGCGGCCGCGGCGACCGTGCCGCTGACCCGCAGACGCGGTTGCCCGGAGTCCTCGACGTACACCTCGCAGTCCGTCCACAGCAGGCCGCCCGGCGCGCCCAGCGCCTTCGCGACCGCCTCTTTCGCGGCGAACCGCGCCGCGAGGGAGGCGACGCCGCGTCGCTCGCCGCTGTGCAGGAAGAGCTCGCTGTCGAGGAAGAGCCGGTCCGCCATCGCCGGCGTCCGCTCCAACGCGTCCCTGAAGCGGTCGATCGCCGCGACGTCGATCCCCACCCCGATGATCATTCGACGGTGACCGACTTCGCCAGGTTCCGGGGCTGGTCCACCTCGTTGCCGCGTGCCGTCGCCAGCTCGCAGGCGAAGACCTGCAGCGGAACGGTCGCGACCAGCGGCTGGAGCAGCGCCGGCGTCGGCGGGATGCGGATCAGGTGGTCCGCGTACGGGACCACCGCCTCGTCCCCCTCCTCCGCGATCACGATCGTCCGCGCTCCCCGCGCCCGGATCTCCTGGATGTTCGACACGATCTTGTCGTGCAGCACGGACCTGCTCCGCGGCGACGGCACGACCACCACCACCGGAAGGTCCTCCTCGATCAGCGCGATCGGCCCGTGCTTGAGCTCACCCGCGGCGAAGCCCTCCGCGTGCATGTACGCGAGCTCCTTGAGCTTGAGGGCACCCTCCAGCGCGACCGGATACCCGACATGGCGGCCCAGGAACAGCACGGTGTTCTTGCCGGCCAGGGACCGGGCCAGCTCCCGCACCGGCTCCATGGTCTCCAGGACCTGTTCGACCTCGCGGGAGATCTGCGACAGATCGCGGATGACGGCACGGATCTCGTCGCCCCACTTCGTGCCCCGCACCTGTCTTAGGTACAGCGCCACCAGGTAGCACGCGACCAGTTGCGTCAGAAACGCCTTGGTCGAGGCGACGGCCACCTCCGGCCCGGCGTGCGTGTACAGCACCGCGTCCGACTCACGGGGAATCGTCGACCCGTTGGTGTTGCAGATGGCGAGAACCTTCGCCCCCTGCTCCCGCGCGTGCCGCAGCGCCATCAGCGTGTCCATGGTCTCGCCGGACTGCGAGATCGCGATGACGAGCGTCCGCTGGTCCAGGATCGGGTCCCGGTAACGGAACTCGCTCGCCAGCTCCACCTCGCAGGGAATGCGCGTCCAGTGCTCGATGGCGTACTTGGCGATGAGCCCTGCGTGGAAGGCCGTACCGCACGCCACGATCACGACCTTGTGCGCCTCCCGGAGCACCGCCCCGGGGATCCGCACCTCGTCCAGCGTCAGCGACCCGTCCGCGTCGATCCGTCCCAGCAGGGTGTCGGCGACCGCCTTCGGCTGCTCGGCGATCTCCTTGAGCATGAAGTAGTCGTAGCCGCCCTTCTCTGCGGCGGAGGCGTCCCAGTCCACGTGGTACGACCGCACCTCGGCCGGCGCGCCGTCGAAGTCCGTGACCGTCACTCCGTCGCGCCGCAGTTCGACGACCTGGTCCTGCCCCAGCTCGATCGCCGACCGCGTGTACGCGATGAACGCGGCCACGTCGGACGCCAGGAACGCCTCCCCGTCCCCGACGCCGACCACCAGCGGCGAGTTGCGGCGGGCACCCACCACCACGTCCGGCTCGTCCGCGTGCACCGCGACCAGCGTGAACGCGCCCTCCAGCCGCCCGCACACCAGCCGCATGGCCTCCGCCAGTTCACCGCACGACGAGAACTCCTCTGCGAGCAGATGCGCGACGACCTCCGTGTCGGTCTCGGACGCGAGGTCGTGCCCACGCTCCGTCAGTTCCGCCCTCAGCGCCGCGAAGTTCTCGATGATGCCGTTGTGGACGACGGCGACCCGGCCCGCGTTGTCGATGTGCGGGTGGGCATTCGCGTCCGTGGGGCCGCCGTGGGTGGCCCACCGGGTGTGGCCGATGCCCGTCGACCCGCTCGGGAGCGGCCGGTCGACCAGCTCCTTCTCCAGGTTGAGGAGCTTGCCCGCCTTCTTGGCCGCGGCCAGCCCGCCGTCGGCGAGGACGGCCACACCCGCCGAGTCGTAGCCCCGGTATTCGAGCCGCTTGAGTCCGGCGATGACGACATCGAGCGCGGACTGCGCTCCCACGTAACCCACGATTCCGCACATGTCGGCAGCCTACGGCGTGCGCCGCGCCCCGGCCCGGACCCTGCTGGGACCTTCACCGGCCGACGAACACCTTCCGGCCACTGTGACATACGCCACTGACTTTCCTGCCCCACGTTGTCCCGGTGGGCACCCCTGGCGTGAGCGACGCCACGCCGCGCTCCGCCCGCCCTGCACCGACAATGAGCATGTGATCACTTCGCCGCCACGAAGCCGCAAGCCCGACCGGGCGGAGACGTCCCCGTACGTGGACCTCACCCGGGAGGAGTGGAGCGCCCTCCGCGAGAGGACGCCCCTTCCCCTCTCCGCCGCCGAGGTCGAGCAGCTGCGCGGGCTCGGTGACGTCATCGACCTCGACGAGGTACGGGACATCTACCTGCCGCTCTCCCGGCTGCTCAACCTGTACGTCGGCGCCACCGCCAACCTCCGTGGCGCGCTCAACACCTTCCTCGGCGAGGCCGGCAACGGCCACGGCACCCAGCGCGGCACACCCTTCGTCATAGGCGTCGCGGGCTCCGTCGCCGTCGGCAAGTCGACGGTCGCCCGTCTGCTCCAGGCCCTGCTCGCCCGCTGGCCGGAGCACCCTCGTGTCGAGCTCGTCACGACCGACGGCTTCCTGTACCCGATGAAGGAACTCCAGGCGCGTGGCCTGACGTCGCGGAAAGGCTTCCCCGAGTCGTACGACCGCAGGGCCCTGACCCGGTTCGTCGCCGACATCAAGGCGGGCAAGGACGAGGTCACCGCCCCGGTCTACTCCCACCTCATCTACGACATCGTGCCGGGTGAACGCCTCACGGTCCGCCGCCCCGACATCCTGATCGTCGAAGGGCTCAACGTCCTCCAGCCGGCCCTGCCGGGCAAGGACGGCCGCACCCGCGTCGGACTCGCCGACTACTTCGACTTCTCCGTGTACGTCGACGCCCGGCCCGAGGACATCGAGCGCTGGTACCTCAACCGGTTCCGCAAGCTCCGTGAGACGGCGTTCCAGAAGCAGTCCTCGTACTTCCGCAGGTACACCCAGGTCTCCGAGGAGGAGGCACTGGATTACGCCCGCACCATGTGGCGCACCATCAACAGGGTCAATCTGCTGGAGAACGTGGCACCGACCCGCGGTCGTGCAACCCTCGTCGTGCGCAAGGGCCCCGACCACAAGGTCCAGCGCCTGTCACTGCGCAAACTCTGAGGAGGGCCGCGTTGCTGCACCTGCGTCTGATCGTGCCGTCCGACCTCACCGAGCAGGTCGTCGACACGATCGAGAAGACCGTTGGCACGACCCACCTCGCCGTCCTTTCCGGGGCCGCCCGCAACCCCCCGGGTGATCTGGTCCTGTGCGACGCGGCGCGCGAGGCCGGGGACGAACTGATCGGGCGCCTGCGGGCCCTGGGCCTCGACGCAAAAGGCTCCATCGCCGTCGAGAGCATCGATCTGTCCCTGTCCAGGCGTGCGGACAAGGCGGAGGACGAAGCCCCGGGCGAGGGCGCGGACGCGGTGCTGTGGGAGCAGCTGACCGACGCGACCCACGAGGAGTCGACGCTCTCCGTCACCTACATCGCGTTCCTGACCCTGGCGACGATGATCGCCGCCTGCGGTGTGGTGCTCGACAACGCGATCCTCATCGTGGGCGCGATGGCGGTCGGCCCCGAGTTCGGCCCGCTCGCCGGGTTCAGCACCGCGGTGGTGCAGCGCCTGCCGAGACTTGCCTGGCGCTCGCTCGTGGCGCTGGTCGCCGGTTTCGCGATGGCCATGCTGATCACCGTGCTCTTCAGCTACTTCATGACCGGCATCGGTCTTTTCGAACGCCAGATGCTGGCGGCAGAGCGGCCCAACACGGCTTTCATCTACCACCCGGACGCGTTCTCGTTCGTGGTCGCCGTCCTCGCCGGCGCGGCAGGAACGCTGTCACTGACCTCGGCCAAATCGGGCGCACTCGTCGGCGTGGCCATCTCGGTGACGACGGTCCCCGCCGCCGCCAACGCGGCAGTGGCCTTCAGCTACGGCGAGTACAGCCAGGCCCTGGGCTCCAGCGAGCAACTGCTGCTCAACCTGCTGGGCATCATCCTCGCCGGGACACTCACGCTGCTCGTCCAGAAGTGGCTGTGGACGAGCCACCGGAGGCGGACGGCGAGGAGGTCAGCCGCCTGACAGCGTCCCGTCCAGCCAGTCGAAGACGACCTCGCAGTGCAGTTGCGGAGCCATCGGGGAACAGTGCAGCTGCGCGCCTTCTGCGGTGGTGAGCTTCACGTAGTCCTTGGGAGCGGTCAGCTTGTCGAACATCTGGCGCGGCTGGCCGGGATAGAACTGCTCGTAGTCGTAGTCGAGGACCAGCGTGGGCATCTTGATACGCCCCACGACATCCTTGATCGCCAGCGCCTCGATGCGCTTGGCGGGCGTGTAGAAGTCGGTGAACATCCTGCCCTCGCGGGCAGCGAGCATCGCCGGGACGGAGAAGGGCTCGAAGCGCTTCTTCAAGGTGGCGGCAGCGTCCGGAGGCAGTTCGGGGACGACCTCCTTGTTCCAGATGTTGTTCGTCTCCTCCTTGTCCGGGGTGAGGATCTCCCGGATCTCCGCGGGAAAGCCCAGCCAGGGGTCCACGCAGCCGGGCATCGCCACCAGGGCGGCGATCCGCTGCTCGAAGGCCGCGGCGCGGGGCGCCAGGTTGCCGGCCATGCTCAGTCCGGTCAGGCCGATCTTCCCGGGGTCCACGTCCGAGCGGGCGACCAGCCAGTCGACGAGCGGGGTGACGACCTTCTCCCAGGTCGGCGTGAAGACCACCTGGTCCACGAAGAGAAGCTGCCCCTGGCCGGGCCCGTCGTACACAAGGGCGTTCCAGCCGCGGTCGAGAGCGGCCTGGACGCCGTACGTCCACATGTCGACGTTCTGACCGTCGCTGCCGTTGGTGAGGATCACGGTGGGACGGCGCTGCTCGGACTCGTCCGGCCGGAAGAACCAGACCGGAAGAGGGGTCTTGCCGTACGGGACGTTCGCCTTCACCGGTGCCGGGTCGCACAGCTCGCAGAACGTGTCCCAGGCGCCTCGACCCGCCTTGTACAGCTGCTCCTCGCTGCCGGGGTCGTCGGAGCCGAGGACGAAGAACAGCGCCTGACCGTAGTACTGAGCGGCCCGCAGGGCACGGAAACGCCTGGTCTCCTGATCGGGCTTGCTGCCCTCGGGCGCCTTGGTCAGCTGATCGCCGAGTTTCCTGAAGGTCTCGACATACGTCTGCGCGGAAAGACCGGCTCTGTTGATCGTGTTCACGGCGGTGAGCACCTCGCCGACCTCGGCGGAGCGCTGGCCGGCCCCACCCAGCGCGAGGAGAGCGCTGAAGTTGTACCCCGGGTCCTTGAACAGCGTCATCACCCCGGGTGTGGGGCCGCCCGCCGGGGCCGACGCCGTGGTGGGGGCCTGCGCGGGTGACGCACCCGACGGGGTGCAGCCGGCGGCCATCAGGGCGCCGGCCCCACCGACGAGCCCGGCGAGGGCTCCACGCCGGGTGGGGCCGGATGCGCGGTCTGCGTATACGTACGTCATACCGGCCGAACGTACGAGCCGCGCGTCCGGGCCCCCTTCCGCGACACCCGCCGTTCCCCCGAACGGCGCTGCGCGGGATCCCCGTCAGCCCAAAGCCGACTTCACCGCGTCGGCGAGCCGCTCCGCGACCGAGCGGGCCTGCTCGATGTCAGCGGCCTCGACCATCACCCGCACCAGGGGCTCGGTGCCGGAGGGGCGCAGCAGGACCCGGCCGGTGGAGCCGAGCTCGCGCTCCGCGTCGGCCACCGCCGCCGACAGGTCCGCGGAGGAGGCGACACGCGACTTGTCCACGTCCGGGACGTTGATCAGGATCTGGGGCAGGCGCTCCATCACACCGGCCAGCTCTGCCAGCGAGCGGCCCGTCGCCGCGACCCGCGCCGCCAGCATCAGACCGGTCAGGGTTCCGTCGCCGGTCGTCGCGTGGTCGAGCACGATGACGTGGCCGGACTGCTCGCCGCCCAGCGCGTATCCCTCGGCCTTCATCGACTCCAGGACGTACCGGTCGCCGACCGCGGTCTGCACGAGCTTCACGCCCTCGCGCTCCATCGCCAGCTTGAAGCCGAGGTTCGACATGACGGTCGCCACGACGGTGTCCCCGCGCAGTGTGCCCGCCTCGCGCATCGCCAGGGTCAGCACGGCCAGGATCTGGTCGCCGTCGACCTCGTTGCCCTGCCCGTCCACGGCGAGGCAGCGGTCGGCGTCACCGTCGTGGGCGATACCGAAGTCCGCGCCGTGCTCCACGACCGCGGCCTTCAGCAGGCCCAGGTGCGTGGACCCGCACTTGTCGTTGATGTTGAGCCCGTCCGGCTCGGCGCCGATCGTCACGACATCCGCGCCCGCCCGGGCGAACGCCTCCGGCGAGACGCGGGCCGCCGCGCCGTGCGCCTCGTCCAGGACGACCTTCAGCCCGTCGAGCCGGTTCGGCAGGACGGCGATGAGGTGGGCGACGTACTTGTCGAAGCCCTCGTCGTAGTCACGCACGCGGCCGACTCCGGCGCCCGTCGGCCGGTCCCAGGGGGCACCTGTGCGGTGCTCCTCGTACACGCCCTCGATACGGTCCTCGAGCTCGTCGGCGAGCTTGTGGCCGCCGCGCGCGAAGAACTTGATGCCGTTGTCGGGCATGGCGTTGTGGCTCGCGGACAGCATCACGCCGAGGTCGGCACCCAGCGCGCCGGTGAGGTACGCCACCGCGGGGGTGGGCAGCACACCGACGCGCAGGACGTCCACGCCTGCGCTCGCGAGACCCGCCACGACGGCGGCCTCCAGGAACTCCCCGGACGCGCGGGGATCACGCCCGACCACCGCCGTCGGCCGATGGCCCTCAAACGTGCCCGCCTCGGCGAGAACGTGCGCCGCCGCGACCGACAGGCCGAGCGCGAGCTCCGCCGTCAGATCCGCGTTGGCGACACCGCGCACGCCGTCCGTGCCGAAGAGTCGTCCCACTGGTGTCCTCCGAAAATGCTCCGAGAGTGCGAGCCTCTGCGCTGTTCTTGTCGTTATACGCCCGAGGCATCGAGTTGTGTCACCCCGGGGGGTCACCCCGAGTCCGATAAACGGAACGCCCCGGCGGCACTGAGTGCCGCCGGGGCGAACGTATGCCGTACAGGCCAGCAGGCGATTTAGCGCTTGCTGTACTGCGGGGCCTTACGGGCCTTCTTCAGACCGGCCTTCTTGCGCTCGACCGCACGGTCGTCGCGGCTGAGGAAGCCTGCCTTCTTCAGCGGACCGCGGTTGTTCTCCACGTCCGCCTCGTTCAGCGCGCGGGCCACACCGAGGCGCAGGGCGCCGGCCTGGCCGGAGACGCCGCCACCCGAGATGCGGGCGATGACGTCGTAGCGGTTGTCGAGCTCGAGCACCTTGAAGGGCTCGTTGACTTCCTGCTGGTGCACCTTGTTGGGGAAGTACTCCTCAAGGGTGCGACCGTTGATCTTCCACTTGCCGGTGCCCGGAACGATCCGGACGCGGGCGATGGCGTTCTTGCGACGACCCAGGCCGGCAGCCGGCTGCGGGTCGCCGAAACGGGACGCGAGGGACTCGGACGTGTACTCGCCCTCAACGGGCGCGTCCGACTCGAAGGTGGTGACCTCGGCGTAGGTCTCTTCGCCCTCGACGGGGGTCTCAGCGGTGGTCTCGGCCACGATGCTCCTCAGATTCTTTTCGTCTTAGGGGGTGGCCGGACTTACTGCGCGACCTGGGTGATCTCGAACGGAACCGGCTGCTGGGCAGCGTGCGGGTGGTTCTCGCCCGCGTAGACCTTCAGCTTCGAGAGCATCTGACGGCCGAGGGAGTTCTTCGGGAGCATGCCCTTGACGGCCTTCTCGACGGCCTTCTCGGGGTTCTTCTCAAGGAGCTCGTCGTAGCGGACGGAACGCAGACCACCCGGGTAGCCGGAGTGGCGGTACGCCATCTTCTGGGTCCGCTTGTTGCCGGACAGGTGCACCTTGTCGGCGTTGATGATGATGACGAAGTCACCAGTGTCAACGTGCGGCGCGTAGATCGGCTTGTGCTTGCCCCGGAGGAGGGTGGCAGCGGTGGTGGCCAGACGACCCAGGACGACGTCCTGGGCGTCAATGACGTGCCACTGGCGCGTCACATCGCCGGGCTTGGGGCTGTACGTACGCACGGTCGTAGCCTTCGCTTCTTCAGTGATGGGGATCCTCCGGCCCGTGAGGGCACAGAGGACGGGGTCCTGACAAGGCCACCCGGACGATCACGACAGCCCTGGCAGCACATCGGGGACGCAACCCGAGTGCATGCCGCTGGTCATCGGCCCGGTGGACCGGCGTAAGGGCCCCTCACGTGAGATAGAGCAAGCCAATACGCATAACGAACCAGCAGAATACCCGCGCTCCCCCGCACGGGTCAAAACGCCCGGGGCGCGGCCGACCGTGGACCCGGCCCCCGCGGCGCGCGGGACGAGGTCCCGCGGTGTCCCTCGTACGGTCCACCCAAGCACCCCCGGACGCCCGGAACGCCCAGAACGCCCACCGGAGCGGCTCAGCTGCGACCCGACCACGCAGGCGCCCCTGGCTCTCGGTCCCGGCGCCGCGCATGAGGACCGCCATCCTCCTCGCACCGCTCAGGCCTCGGCCCCGGACGGGGAGGGCAGGCAGGCGCGGCCTCGCTCCGGGCTCAGGCCTCAGCACCAAGGCAGGAGTGCTGCCCCGTCCGGGGACGAGCGTCCCGCGACCCGGCCCGGGCGCGCCGCTCGGACACGGTCGTGTCCGGCCCGGCGTGCCCGGGCGGCGGCCTCGGGCCGGGGCGGGGAGTGACGGCGGGCGGACCGCACCGCCGTCCCGCCGCGATCCGGCCCAGGCCTCGGGCCAAGGTCGGGAACGCGTGCCCACGCAGACAGCTCTGCGCTGCAGGAGGTGAGGACCGCGATCCGGTCCGCGCGCCGCTCAAGGCCGCTGCCCCAGGGCCAGGAGTACCGGCAGCCGCGGACCGTCCCGGCATCCCCCGGTCCGGCCCAGGCGACACTGTCGTGTCCGGCCCGGCGGGCCCGGGCACCGGCCTCGAGCCGGGGCGGGGAGTGACGGCGGGCGCGGCCGCGATCCGGCTCAGGCCTCGGTACCGGGGCGAGGAGTGCTGCCCCGTCCGGGGACGAGCGTCCCGCGACCCGGCCCGTGGGCCCGGGACGCGCCGTGCGGCTACCGCGCCCGCTCCACGCGGCGCTCGTCCCACACCGGCTCCGTCGTCTCGCGGACGCGGCCGTCCGTACCGAAGACCAGATAGCGGTCGAAGGACCTCGCGAACCAGCGGTCGTGCGTCACCGCCAGGACCGTCCCCTCGTACGCCTCCAGCCCCTCCTGCAGCGCCTCCGCCGACTCCAGGTCCAGGTTGTCCGTCGGCTCGTCCAGCAGCAGCGCCGTGGTCCCGCGCAGCTCCAGCAGCAGGATCTGGAAGCGCGCCTGCTGGCCGCCGGAGAGCCGGTCGAAGGTCTGGTCGCCCTGGCGCTCCAGCTCGTACCTCCGCAGGGCGCTCATCGCCGCGCCCCGGTCCTTGGCGTGCTCCGTCCACAGGATGTCGACGAGGCTGCGCCCCAGCAGCTCCGGATGGGCGTGGGTCTGGGCGAAATGGCCGGGCACGACCCGCGCACCCAGTTTCCACTCACCCTCGTGCGCCACGTCCTCCCCGGCGAGCAGCCGCAGGAAGTGGGACTTGCCGGAGCCGTTCGACCCGAGCACGGCCACCCGCTCCCCGTAGAAGATCTCCAGGTCGAACGGCTTCATCAGCCCGGACAGCTCCAGCCCCGCGCAGGTCACGGCCCGTACCCCGGTGCGCCCGCCCCGCAACCGCATCCGGATGTCCTGCTCGCGCGGCGGTTCCGGCGGCGGGCCCGCCTCCTCGAACTTCCTGAGGCGCGTCTGCGCCGCCGCGTACCGCGACGCCATCTCATGGCTGACAGAAGCCGCCTGCCTCAGATTGATCACCAGCTTCTTCAGCTGCGCGTGCTTCTCCTCCCAGCGCCGCTTCAGCTCCTCGAACCGCGCGAACCGCTCACGCCGCGCCTCGTGGAACGTGCCGAAGCCCTCGCCGTGCACCCAGACGTCGCTGCCCGCCGGACCCTGCTCGACGGCCACGATCTTCTGCGCGGCCCGGGCCAGCAGCTCCCGGTCGTGGGACACGAAGAGCACCGTCTTGCGGGTCTCCCCCAGCCGTTCCTCCAGCCAGCGCTTCCCTGGCACGTCCAAATAGTTGTCCGGCTCGTCCAGCAGCAGCACCTCGTCGGGCCCGCGCAGCAGTGCCTCCAGGACCAGCCGCTTCTGCTCGCCGCCCGACAGCGTGCGTACGAGCCGCCACTGCGCCTTGTCGTACGACACCCCCAGCGCGGCCATGGTGCACATGTCCCAGGTGGTCTCGGCCTCGTAGCCCTGCACCTCTGCCCAGTCGCTCAGCGCCTGCGCGTACCGCATCTGGGCGGCCTCGTCGTCCACCGTCATGATCAGGTGCTCGGCCTCGTCGACCGCCCGTGCCGCCTCGCGGATCCGCGGCTGGGCGACCGAGACCAGCAGATCCCGGACCGTGCGTTCGTCCCGTACCGAGCCCACGAACTGCTGCATCACCCCGAGCCCGCCGCTCGCCGACACGGTCCCGCCGTGCGGCTTGAGCTCTCCGGAGAGCAGCCGGAGCAGCGTGGTCTTGCCCGCACCGTTGGCTCCCACGAGGGCGACCACCGCCCCCTCCCCCACCCGGAAGGAGACGTCGCCCAGCAGCGGCCGCCCGTCCGGCAGGTAGTACTCCAGATGCGCGGCCTCGAGATGTCCCATGGCGAGCATTCTCACCGCCCGACACGCTCATGCCCAACAGGTTTAGGATGCGCGGCATGAGCTTTGGGGGACCCCGGTGGCCGCAGGAGCCGCAACGGCAGTACGACGAGTACGAGTACGAGTCGCCGTACCGACAGGAGAGTCGGCAGTCGCAGACGCCCGACTGGGCCGCGCTCGCCGATGCCTCGGCCACCCGCACCCGGCGCCGGAAGTGGCTGCTGCTCGGTGGCGGTGCGCTCGCGACGGCGGCGATAGCCGCGATCGTGGCCACGGCCGTCGTCTCGACGGACAAGGGTGACTCCGTGGCCACAGGCGACGCCAGTGAGCTGCCCACGGCCCCCGACCTGCCGAACGAGACGGGCCGGCCGCAGCCCTCGTTCTCATCGGTCGCGCCGGCGCCTCCGCCGAACCCCAAGGAGTTCATCTCCAGCGCGGAGAAGGACAAGGCGCCCCTCGGCGCGGACACCCTCTTCCCTGGCAAGAAGCTCACGATGGGCGACCGCGTCTACGCCAAGGGCCCGACGGCACGCACCACCAATTGCGCCACCGCCACCCAGGGTTCGCTCGGCGCGGCCCTCACGGCGAACGGCTGCGACCAGGTCATCCGCGCCACGTACACCAAGGACGGCGTGGCCGTCACCATAGGTGTCGCGGTCTTCCCGACGGAGGCCCAGGCCAAGGAGGCGGTCAAGCGCTCGGCCAGGAACATCGCCCCGCTCGCGGGTTCGGGCGTGAAGGGCTTCTGCAAGGGCGGCCCGGTCTGCCGCTTCGTGGGCAACTCCTACGGCCGGTACGCCTACTTCACCGCGACCGGCTATCTCAACGGAAAGTCCGTCACCAAGGGCGACACCAAGGCCTTCCGGCCCGGCGACGACCTGGCGGAGTTCACCTTCCGCCAGATCGTGACGCGCGGTGAGCGCCAGGCGTCAGCAGCAGCCGCCGCTCCCGACGGACAGTGAGCCGGCCGCGGTCCCGGACACCGCACCCGGCAACGACCTCCTGTTGCGGGCCTCCAGGTTTCTGGCGGCCAGCAACGCGTCGGCCGGATAGCCGACTTCCTCCAGCGTGAGCCCGTGCGGCCGTACGACGTGCACGGCCGAGTCGCGTACGCCCGCTGCCAGCACCTTGCCCGGCCAGTCCGCCGGCCGGTGCCCGTCCCCGACGAACAGCATCGCGCCGACCAGCGAGCGCACCATGTTGTGGCAGAAGGCGTCGGCCTTCACGGTCGCGGTGAGGATCCCGTCCGCACCGCGCTCCCAACGCAGCTCCTGCAGCGTCCGGATGGTCGTGGCGCCCTCGCGCTTCTTGCAGTACGCGGCGAAGTCGTGCTCCCCGAGCAGCCGCTCGGCAGCGGCGTTCATGAGGCCGACGTCCAACGGCCAGTCGTGCCACAGCACATGGCCGCGCAGCAGCGGGTCGACACCGGCGGGGTGGTCGGTGACGCGATAGGCGTACCGCCGCCAGATCGCGGAGAAGCGGGCGTTGAACCCCGCAGGCGCCTCCTCGGCCTTCCACACACGGACGTCATGGGCCAGCCGCCCCGCAAGGCGCCGGAGCAGCTTCTCGCGGTGCTCGTCCCAGACGTCCTGCGGCAGATCGACATGGGCGACCTGTCCGCGCGCGTGCACCCCGGCGTCCGTCCGCCCGGCGACCGTCAGTTCGTACGTCTCCGCCGACCGGGTCACCGTACGGATCGCGTCCTCGATCTCGCCCTGTACGGTGCGCTGCCCACGGGTCTGCCTGGCCCAGCCGGAGAAGTCCTTGCCGTCGTAGGACAGGTCGAGCCGCACCCGTACGAAGCCGGGCTTCACGTCATCGCTCACGTCTCACATCCCTTTCAGGCTTTCATCGGAACGGGCCCGCCCCCACGAGGGGAACGGGCCCGTCCGTCAGCCGTCAGAACGCTCAGGCGTCCTTGGCCTCGTCAGCCGGCTTGGCGTCCTCGACGACCTCGGCCTCAGCGGCCTTGGCCTCATCGGACTCCTTGACCGCACGCTTGGCGGCGGCCTCGGCCTCGGCGACGGTCGCCTTCTTCGCGATCTCGCCCTCGACGAGCTCGATCACGGCCATCGGGGCGTTGTCACCACGACGGTTGCCGATCTTGGTGATCCGGGTGTAGCCACCCGGACGCTCGGCGTAGCGCGGAGCGATCTCGGTGAAGAGCGTGTGGACGATGCCCTTGTCCGTGATCGTCTGCAGCACCAGGCGACGGTTGTGGATGTCGCCCTTCTTCGCCTTCGTGATCAGACGCTCGGCGACCGGACGCAGGCGGCGGGCCTTGGCCTCGGTCGTGGTGATGCGGCCGTGCTCGAACAGCGACTTCGCGAGGTTCGCGAGAAGCAGCTTCTCGTGCGCGGCGCTGCCGCCCAGACGGGCACCCTTGGCGGGCTTCGGCATGGTGTTTCTCCTCATGATCTGCACCGGCCGTATCAGGTACCGGTGTCAGCCTGTGCGAGCGGCATACGCCCCTCGCGCACCCCCCGGGGGCCCGGGGGAAGTCCTGTCTTCCGGGCTGGGCCCGGTACCCGGGCGGAGCCGGGGCCATGCGTCCCGGCCGTGGGCCGGGGATCCGGGCAGGAGCCCGGGGAACCGAAGCACCGGCTCCGGACCCGTACGTCCCGACCGGAACCGGGTCGGAGGCCGAAGCCCCGCTGGTCCTGCATCCCCGGCCGAAGCCGAGAACCGGGGCGAAACCCCGGTGGTCCCGCATCACGGCCGTGGGCCGAGGCCCGGGCCGGTCGCGAGGTCCTCGGGGCAGAGCCCCATGTCCTGCTGCCCGGTGCGAGCCGGGTCAGGGGAACGCGTCCCCAGGTCACCCGCACCAGCCGGTACCGCCGGGGCGGAGCCCCTGTGCTTCCCGGAACAACCGCCCCCGGAAGCCCTACGGCCCGGAGGCCGGGGCGAGGCCCCATGTGCATCCGGCCGGAACCGGGCCAGGGGGAAGCCCCGAGGGGTCCCCCGGCCCGAAGGCCGGAGGGGTTGTCGGTCCGGCGGAGCCGGGGCCGGTGGTGCAGGGCACCACCATCCCCGTGACCCCGCCGGAGGCGACTAGTACTGCTCGGTCTCGACGAAACCGGCGTCCGCGTCGTCGTCGGCGCCGAAGGCGTCCGCGGCGGCGGTCGGGTCGAATCCGGGCGGGCTGTCCTTGAGAGCCAGGCCCATACCGGCCAGCTTCGCCTTGACCTCGTCGATCGACTTCGCACCGAAGTTGCGGATGTCGAGCAGGTCGGCCTCGGAGCGGGCGACGAGCTCACCCACGGAGTGGATGCCCTCACGCTTGAGGCAGTTGTACGAGCGGACCGTGAGCTCGAGCTCCTCGATCGGCAGCGCGAGATCGGCGGCCAGGGCGGCGTCCGTCGGGGACGGGCCCATGTCGATGCCCTCGGCGTCGATGTTGAGCTCGCGCGCCAGGCCGAACAGCTCGACCAGGGTCTTACCGGCCGACGCCATGGCGTCGCGCGGACGCATGGCCTGCTTGGTCTCGACGTCGACGATCAGCTTGTCGAAGTCGGTGCGCTGCTCGACACGGGTCGCCTCGACCTTGTACGTGACCTTGAGCACCGGCGAGTAGATGGAGTCGACCGGGATACGGCCGATCTCCTGGCCCACCTGCTTGTTCTGCACGGCGGAGACGTAGCCGCGACCGCGCTCGACGGTCAGCTCCATCTCCAGCTTGCCCTTGCCGTTCAGCGTGGCGAGGACGAGGTCGGGGTTGTGCACCTCGACACCGGCCGGCGGGGCGATGTCGGCGGCGGTGACCAGACCCGGACCCTGCTTGCGCAGGTACATCACGACCGGCTCGTCGTGCTCCGAGGAGACGACCAGCTGCTTGATGTTCAGGATGAGGTCGGTGACGTCCTCCTTGACGCCCGGCACGGTGGTGAACTCGTGCAGGACACCGTCGATACGGATGGACGTGACCGCCGCACCCGGAATCGAGGACAGGAGCGTACGACGGAGCGAGTTGCCGAGGGTGTAGCCGAAGCCCGGCTCCAGCGGCTCGATGACGAACCGGGAGCGGTACTCGTCGACAACCTCTTCGGTCAGCGAAGGGCGCTGAGCGATCAGCATGTCTGTGATCCTTCAGTCGTGGGCGCCCGCTATTTGACGCCCGACTCACCGGGCAGTAGTAGCCCGATATTCCAAAGTACTGCGTACTGCAAGGGTACGGGCGGCACGACCCAGAGGAGCCGTACCGCCCGGACACTCAGGTCAAGCGGACGTCAGACGCGACGACGCTTGGGGGGACGGCAGCCGTTGTGCGGCGTGGGGGTGACGTCCTGGATCGAGCCGACCTCGAGGCCGGTGGCCTGGAGGGAGCGGATCGCGGTCTCACGGCCGGAGCCCGGACCCTTGACGAAGACGTCGACCTTGCGCATGCCGTGCTCCTGCGCGCGGCGGGCGGCCGACTCGGCGGCCATCTGCGCGGCGAAGGGGGTGGACTTGCGCGAGCCCTTGAAGCCGACGTGGCCGGCGGAGGCCCAGGAGATCACGTTGCCGGTCGGGTCCGTGATGGACACGATCGTGTTGTTGAACGTGCTCTTGATGTGCGCGTGGCCGTGCGCAACGTTCTTCTTTTCCTTGCGGCGCACCTTCTTGGCAGCGCCCTGGCGTCCCTTGGGGGGCATGTATTTCTCCCGTGGAGGTGGTCGGTCCTACAGCGAAGACCGCTGATGAGCGTCCTGCTGAGGACTACTTCTTGCCCGGCTTCTTCTTACCGGCGATGGCGCGACGCGGGCCCTTGCGGGTACGAGCGTTCGTGCTGGTGCGCTGGCCGTGGACCGGCAGACCGCGGCGGTGACGCAGACCCTGGTAGCAACCGATCTCGACCTTGCGGCGGATGTCGGCCTGGATCTCGCGACGGAGGTCACCCTCGGTCTTGAGGTTGGCGTCCACGTACTCGCGGATCTTGACCAGGTCCTCTTCGGCCAGGTCACGAACGCGGGTGTTCGGGTTCACACCGGTCGCGGCGAGAGTCGCCTTCGACTGGGTGCGGCCGATACCGAAGACGTAGGTGAGTGCGACCTCCACACGCTTGTCGCGCGGGATGTCAACACCGGAAACGCGTGCCATTCAATGGCTCCTGTGGTGTTCGGGGGTCTTCCGCAGAACCACTCCCGGCCGCCGACCCTCCTGAAGGAGAGGTGGTACGTCCGGGTCCCCGGCCCCCGCCGGAGGTGCCGCCGACCCTGGTCGGGCTGGACGGGCTCTGCGTATCTACATGTACTGCTTGCGTCGCGCGAAGTAACTGCGAGGTGCAGGAGGTCGTACGTCAGCCCTGGCGCTGCTTGTGGCGCAGGTTGTCGCAGATGACCATGACCCGGCCGTGACGGCGGATCACCTTGCACTTGTCGCAGATCTTCTTGACGCTCGGCTTGACCTTCATGGGATGTGAGGTTCTCCGGGTCAGTGCCAGCACCCCACGGGAGGGGGTGAGGGCAAGATCTACTTGTACCGGTAGACGATCCGGCCACGCGTCAGGTCGTACGGGGAAAGCTCCACGACGACCCGGTCGTCCGGAAGGATACGGATGTAGTGCATCCGCATCTTGCCGGAGATGTGCGCGAGGACCTTGTGACCGTTCTGGAGTTCCACCTTGAACATGGCGTTCGGGAGGGACTCGATCACGGTGCCCTCGATTTCGATGGCACCTTGCTTCTTGGCCACGCTTCGCCCTTCGAATCGGCTACCTTGATCGACTCTCGTCGCCGCATGCGGACATACGGGTACACGAGAGCCGACGCATCAGTCTACGTCAGGCCCCTGGAAAAGACGAATCCAGGGAGTTTGCCCATCGCAGGAGATCGTTAAGCGAAAGGTCCGGATCGGTCCGGGCCTCAGGCCAGGGGGTCCGGGGCCGCCGTGACACCCAGCTCCGCGAGCTTCGCCCGGCCGCCGTCGACGGCGGTGAGGACGAGCGGACCCTCCTCCGTCAGCGCCACCGAGTGCTCCCAGTGGGACGACCACGTGCCGTCCGTGGTGATCACGGTCCAGTCGTCCGACAGGACCTCGGTGTGCGGGGTGCCCAGCGAGACCATCGGCTCGATGGCCAGACAGAAGCCGGGGACCAGCTTCGGGCCCTTGCCACGCTTGCGCGAGACGTAGTTCAGCAGGTGGGGGTCCATGTGCATCTCGGTGCCGATGCCGTGGCCGCCGTACTCCTCGATGATTCCGTACCGGCCGCCGCCCGGCTTCGGCTGGCGGCGGATGTACGTCTCGACGGCGCGGGAGATGTCGACCAGCCGGTTGCCGTTCTTCATCGCCGCGATCCCGGCCCACATGGACTCCTCGGTCACCCGGGAGAGCTCGATCAGCTCCGGCGCGTGACCGTCGCCCACGAACGCCGTGTACGCCGCGTCGCCGTGCCAGCCGTCGACGATCGCGCCGGCGTCGATGGAGATGACGTCGCCGTTCTTGAGGACGGTCTTCTCGTCCGGGATGCCGTGGACGACGACCTCGTTCACCGAGGTGCAGATGGTGGCGGGGAATCCGCCGTACCCCAGGAAGTTCGACTTGGCACCGTGGTCCGCGATCACCTTGCGGGCGACCTCGTCCAGATCCCTGGTGGTCGCGCCGGGAACCGCTGCCTCACGGGTCGCCGCATGGATGGCGGCGACGACCAGTCCCGCCTCGCGCATCTTCGCGATCTGCTCGGGAGTCTTGATCTGCACCATGAGGGACGGCGCCTTCCGGGTCGGAGAGTGGTCGTGGGTAATCAAATCAACGATACGGCCGCGGTGTCCCGTGGACACCGCGGCCGTATCGCGTACAGCTCAGTGAATGACCGGCTCAGGCCTTCGCGGCGCGGTCGCCGCTACGGAGAGCCTCCATCGCCCGCTCGGTCACGTCCGCGACCTTGCCGAGCGCGGAGATGGTGACCACGAGGCCCTGGGCCTTGTAGTGGTCGATGATGGGCTCGGTCTGCGTGTGGTAGACCTCGAGCCGCGTGCGCACCGTCTCCTCGGTGTCGTCGTCACGCTGGTACAGCTCGCCGCCGCAGATGTCGCAGACACCTTCCTGCTGCGCCGGGCTGTACGTGACGTGGAAGACGTGCGAGCTGTCGTTGCGGCAGATGCGGCGGCCCGCGATCCGGCGTACGACCTCGTCCTCGGGGACCTCGAGATCCAGCACCGCGTCCAGCTTCACGCCGTCGGCCTCCAGCGCGGCGTCGAGCGACTCCGCCTGCGAGACGTTGCGAGGGAAGCCGTCCAGCAGGAAGCCGTTCTGGGCGTCCGGCTGAGCCATGCGGTCCCGGGCCATCCCGATGGTGACCTCGTCCGGCACCAGGTTGCCCGCGTCCATGAACGCCTTGGCCCGCTTGCCCAGCTCCGTGCCCTGGCTGATGTTGGCGCGGAAGAGGTCGCCCGTGGAGATGTGCGGGATCGACAGGTTCTTGGCGAGAAACGCGGCCTGCGTTCCCTTGCCGGCACCGGGCGGTCCAACGAGGACGATTCGCATCAGCGGAGGAACCCTTCATAGTTGCGCTGCTGGAGCTGGCTCTCGATCTGCTTCACGGTCTCGAGACCGACACCCACGATGATGAGGATGCTGGTGCCACCGAACGGGAAGTTCGCGTTGGCCCCGCCGAAGCCTGCCAACGCCACTGTCGGCACGAGAGCGATCAGACCCAGATACAGCGAGCCCGGCCAGGTGATCCGGTTGAGCACGTAGCTCAGATACTCGGCGGTAGGTCGACCAGCCCGGATACCCGGGATGAAGCCACCATACTTCTTCATGTTGTCCGCGACTTCCTCGGGGTTGAACGAGATGGCCACGTAGAAGAACGCGAAGAAAACGATCAGAAGGAAGTAGGTGGCGATGTAAATCGGGTGGTCACCCTTGACGAAGTGCGTCTCGATCCAGGTTTTCCAGCCCGCGTTCGAGTTGGAGAACTGGGCGATCAGCGCCGGGATGTAGAGCAGCGACGACGCGAAGATGACGGGAATCACACCCGCCTGGTTCACCTTCAGCGGGATGTATGTGGACGTACCGCCGTAGGACCTGCGGCCGATCATGCGCTTCGCGTACTGCACGGGGATCCGCCGCTGGGCCTGCTCGACGAAGACGACGAGCGCGACCATCACGAAGCCGATCAGGATGACCGTGCCGAACTCGATCCAGCCCTTGGCGAGCTTGCCGCTCTCCTTGATGGCCCACAGCGCGCCGGGGAAGCCGGCCGCGATGGAGATGAACATCAGGATGGACATGCCGTTGCCGATGCCGCGGTCGGTGATCAGCTCACCGAGCCACATGACGACGGCCGTACCGGCGGTCATGGTGACCACCATGGTGGCGGTCACGAAGATCGACTGGTCGGGGACGATCTGACTGCCGACGCTGCAGTTCTGGAAGAGCGCGCCGCTGCGGGCGGTGGCCACCAGACCGGTGCCCTGCAGCACGGCCAGGGCGACCGTGAGGTAACGCGTGTACTGCGTGATCTTGGACGTACCGGCCTGGCCCTCCTTCTTGAGGGCTTCCAGGCGCGGGATGACCACTGTCAGCAGCTGCAGGATGATGCTCGCCGTGATGTACGGCATGATGCCGAGCGCGAAGATCGTGATCTGCAGCAGCGCACCGCCACTGAACATGTTGACGAGACCGAAGAGGCTGTTGTTGCCCTTCGATGCCTGGTCCACACAGATCTGGACGTTCTCATAGCTGACGCCGGGTACCGGGATGTGTGCGCCGATCCGGTACAGCACGATGATGCCGAGCGTGAAGAGCAGCTTCTTGCGCAGGTCGGGCGTCTTGAACGCCCGGGCGAACGCGGTGAGCACGGTGCCTCCTGCGACCCCCGCGCAAAGCGTCAGAGGTGACGGTCTTGAGGTTCGACGAATACGAATAAGTCAAGAGCCGCTCGGAGCCCGGTGGGGGCAGCCCTTCACGGCCTGGGGTCCCCCCGGTGAGGGGGGGTGAGCCCGGGGGTCACCCCCCGGTAAATACAGCAACGACGCACGCCACCTTACCGGCGAGTGTGCCCCGCTTGGAACGACCAACCGGGGATGCCCCGTTTGTGAGGCATCCCCGGTGGGTGTTCAGGCCATCGGCTCGTGTCAGACGAGCTCAGTGACGGTACCGCCGACGGCGGTGATCTTCTCCTTGGCGGAGGCGGAAACGGCGTCAACCGAAACCTGCAGCGCCACGGAGATCTCGCCCTGGCCCAGGACCTTGACGAGGCTGTTCTTGCGCACCGCACCCTTGGCGACCAGATCGGCCACCGTGACCTCGCCACCCTGCGGGTAGAGCGCGGCCAGCTTGTCCAGGTTCACGACCTGGTACTCGGTGCGGAACGGGTTCTTGAAGCCCTTCAGCTTCGGAAGACGCATGTGGAGGGGCATCTGCCCACCCTCGAAGCGCTCCGGAACCTGGTAGCGGGCCTTCGTACCCTTGGTACCACGACCGGCCGTCTTACCCTTCGACGCCTCACCACGACCCACACGGGTCTTGGCGGTCTTGGCGCCCGGGGCGGGACGGAGGTTGTGGATCTTCAGCGGGTTCTGCTCCGCCATCAGTCGACCTCCTCAACCGTCACGAGGTGGCGGACGGTGTGCACCATTCCGCGGAACTCAGGGCGGTCCTCCTTGACGACCACGTCGTTGACCCTCTTGAGGCCGAGCGAACGCAGCGTGTCACGGTGGTTCTGCTTGCTGCCGATGTACGACTTCTTCTGCGTGATCTTGAGGCGGGCCATTACGCACCCGCTCCCGCACCGGCACGCGCACGCAGCAGAGCCGCGGGAGCGACGTCCTCGAGCGGCAGACCGCGGCGAGCCGCGATCTCCTCGGGACGCTGCAGACCCTTCAGGGCCTCCACGGTCGCGTGGACGATGTTGATCGCGTTGGACGAGCCGAGCGACTTCGACAGGATGTCGTGAACGCCGGCGCACTCGAGCACGGCACGCACCGGGCCACCGGCGATAACGCCGGTACCGGGGGAAGCCGGCTTGAGCAGGACGACGCCCGCAGCCTTCTCGCCCGTGATCGGGTGCGGGATGGTGCCCTGGATACGGGGGACCTTGAAGAAGTGCTTCTTGGCCTCCTCAACACCCTTGGCGATGGCGGCCGGCACCTCCTTGGCCTTGCCGTAACCGACACCCACGGTGCCGTCACCGTCGCCCACCACGACCAGCGCGGTGAAGCTGAAGCGACGACCACCCTTCACAACCTTGGCGACACGGTTGATCGCGACAACGCGCTCAACGTAAGCGGTCTTCTCGGCGGCAGCTGCGCCGCCGTCACGGCCCTTCCGGTCCCGCCGCTCGCCGCCACCGGCACCGCTTCCGCGGCGCTGGGGTCCAGCCATTGGAATTACCTCTCTTCGTTTTCCGCTGAGCTACGGAACCGGCTCAGAACTTCAGGCCGGCTTCGCGGGCGGCGTCCGCCAGGGCGGCGATGCGCCCGGCGTACTGGTTGCCGCCACGGTCGAACACGACAGCCTCGATGCCGGCAGCCTTGGCACGCTCGGCCACAAGCTGGCCGACCTGCTTCGCCTGCGACGACTTGTCGCCTTCGCCGCCGCGGATGGACGAGTCCAGGGTGGACGCCGACGCGAGGGTGTGCCCCGCGAGGTCGTCGATGACCTGAGCCGTGATCCCGCGGTTCGACCGGGTGACCACGAGACGCGGACGCGCCGGGGTACCCGAGATCTTCTTGCGGATGCGGATGTGGCGACGCTTCAGGGAAGCGCCCTTGTAGGCCTTGCCCTTGGCAATCTTCACGCCGTATGCCATGGCTTACTTACCAGCCTTTCCGACCTTGCGGCGGATGACCTCGCCCGCGTACTTCACGCCCTTGGCCTTGTACGGGTCGGGCTTGCGCAGCTTGCGGATGTTCGCGGCGACCTCGCCGACCTTCTGCTTGTCGATGCCCTCGACCGAGAACTTGGTCGGCGACTCGACCTTGAAGGAGATGCCCTCGGGGGCCTCCACCAGGATCGAGTGGCTGTAGCCGAGCTGGAACTCCAGGTTGGAGCCCTTCGCGGCAACGCGGTAACCGACACCGCTGATCTCGAGCGCCTTGACGTACCCCTGGGTCACACCGGTGATCATGTTGGCCACCAGCGTGCGGGACAGGCCGTGCAGGGCCTTGTTCTGACGCTCGTCGTTCGGGCGGGTGACGTTCAGAACGCCGTCCTCACCCTTCACGATCTCGATCGGCGCGGCAACGGTGTGGCTCAGGGATCCCTTGGGACCCTTCACCTGGACCGTACGGCCATCGATGGTGACATCCACGCCGGCGGGAACCGAGATGGGGAGCTTGCCGATACGCGACATGTTTCTTCTCCTCCGTTCCCGACTACCAGACGTAGGCGAGGACTTCCCCGCCCACACCCTTCTTGCTGGCCTGCTTGTCCGTGAGGAGACCGTGCGACGTGGAGATGATCGCCACGCCCAGGCCGCCCAGCACCTTCGGCAGGTTGGTGGACTTCGCGTAAACCCGGAGACCGGGCTTGGAGATCCGCTTGATGCCCGCGATGGAGCGCTCACGGTTCGGGCCGAACTTCAGCTCGAGGACGAGGTTCTTGCCGACCTCGGCGTCCTCGACCTTCCAGCCCGTGATGAAGCCCTCCTGCTGGAGGATCTCCGCGATGTGAGACTTGATCTTGCTGTGCGGCATCGTCACGGAGTCGTGGTACGCCGAGTTCGCGTTACGCAGACGAGTCAGCATGTCCGCGATCGGATCAGTCATGGTCATGAATTGGCCTTCGGCCTCTCTCGCCGGGGTTTCCTGTATGCGCCATCCCTCTCCCCACACATGGGCGGGACGGGTGCGGCGCGGGGACCTACGGCGTAGTAAGTCGATCAGGGCGGCGGGCGCCCAACCCCACAAGCCTACGGCATGTGAGGGAGGGCCCCGCCGACCCGTTGCTTACCGAGAGCCTCCGGTAATTCCGGGAAAACCCGGGATTACCAGGAGCTCTTGGTCACGCCCGGCAGCTCGCCACGGTGAGCCATCTCACGAAGGCACACGCGGCACAGGCCGAACTTGCGGTACACGGAGTGCGGACGGCCGCAGCGCTGGCAGCGGGTGTACGCACGCACACCGAACTTGGGCTTACGAGCAGCCTTGGCAATGAGAGCCTTCTTCGCCATCTCGCTTACGCCTCCTTGAACGGGAAGCCGAGGTGACGCAGAAGGGCACGGCCCTCGTCGTCGTTGGTCGCCGTGGTGACCACGGTGATGTCCATACCCCGGACGCGGTCGATCTTGTCCTGGTCGATCTCGTGGAACATGACCTGCTCCGTGAGACCGAAGGTGTAGTTGCCACGGCCGTCGAACTGCTTGGGGGACAGGCCGCGGAAGTCGCGGATGCGCGGCAGCGCGAGCGACAGGGTGCGGTCCAGGAACTCCCACATGCGGTCGCCACGAAGCGTGACGTGGGCACCGATCGGCTGGCCCTCACGCAGCTTGAACTGCGCGATGGACTTACGGGCCTTGGTGACGGCCGGCTTCTGGCCGGTGATCGTGGTGAGGTCCTTGATGGCACCCTCGATCAGCTTGGAGTCGCGGGCGGCGTCGCCCACACCCATGTTGACCACGATCTTCACGAGGCCGGGAATCTGCATGACGTTCTCGTAGGAGAACTCCTCACGCAGCTTGCCCGCGATCTCCTCGCGGTACTTCGTCTTGAGACGCGGAGTGGTGGTGGTAGCCATCAGATGTCCTCACCCGTCCGCTTGGCAACGCGGATCTTGTTGCCCTCGTCGTCGAAGCGGTAACCGACGCGGGTCACGACCTTCGTGCCGTCCTTCTCCACGACGAGCTGAACGTTGCTCACGTGAATGGGGGCCTCGGTGGTGACGATGCCGCCGGCCTGCGAGGCACGACCCGGCTGGTTGGCCTTCGTGTGCTTCTTGACCCGGTTGACACCCTCGACCAGGACGCGGTCCTCGCGGGGGAAGGCCGCGATGACCTTGCCCTGCTTGCCCTTGTCCTTACCGGTGATGACCTGTACCAGGTCGCCCTTCTTGATCTTCATGCTTACAGCACCTCCGGCGCGAGCGAGATGATCTTCATGAACTTCTTCTCGCGCAGCTCACGGCCCACCGGGCCGAAGATACGGGTGCCGCGAGGGTCGCCGTCGTTCTTCAGAATGACGGCGGCGTTCTCGTCGAAGCGGATGTACGAGCCGTCCTGGCGGCGGCGCTCCTTGACGGTGCGAACGATGACCGCCTTGACGACGTCACCCTTCTTCACGTTGCCACCGGGGATCGCATCCTTGACGGTGGCGACGATGACGTCACCGATGCCCGCGTAGCGGCGACCCGAGCCACCGAGAACACGGATGCAAAGGATCTCCTTGGCACCAGTGTTGTCGGCGACGCGAAGTCGCGACTCCTGCTGGATCACGTCTATCTCCTGTTTGTCTGCCGGTTCCCGGCAGGGGCTTCCCTCTGTCGAGGTGCGGCCCCTGCCGAGCCTGGCGGAACGAACCTGAAGGGTTACCCCTTCAAGTGATTACTTGGCCTTCTCGAGGATCTCGACGACGCGCCAGCGCTTCGTCGCGGACAGCGGCCGGGTCTCCATGAGGAGGACACGGTCGCCGACACCCGCGGCGTTCTGCTCGTCGTGCGCCTTGAGCTTGTTCGTACGGCGGATGACCTTGCCGTACAGCGCGTGCTTGACGCGGTCCTCGACGGCGACGACGACGGTCTTGTCCATCTTGTCGCTGACGACCAGACCCTCGCGGGTCTTGCGGAAGCCGCGGTCGGTCTTGTTCTCAGTCACGTTGCTCTCGCTCATCAGGCGCTCTCCACCGTCTCGATGCCCAGCTCGCGCTCACGCATCAGGGTGTAGATCCGCGCGATGTCCTTGCGGACGGCCTTCAGCCGGCCGTGGTTCTCGAGCTGACCGGTCGCCGCCTGGAAGCGGAGGTTGAACAGCTCTTCCTTGGCCTCGCGGAGCTTGGCGACAAGCTCCTCGCTGCCCAGCTCGCGCAGCTCGGACGCCTTGGTACCGGCCGACATCACGCTTCACCTGCCTCGCGCTTGACGATCCGGCACTTCATCGGCAGCTTGTGAGCCGCGCGAGTCAGAGCCTCACGTGCGATCTTCTCGTTCGGGTAGGACAGCTCGAACATGACCCGGCCCGGGTGCACGTTCGCGACCCACCACTCGGGGGAACCCTTACCGGAACCCATGCGGGTCTCGGCAGGCTTCTTCGTCAGCGGACGGTCCGGGTAGATGTTGATCCAGACCTTGCCGCCACGCTTGATGTGGCGGGTCATCGCGATTCGAGCCGCCTCGATCTGGCGGTTGGTCACGTACGCCGGAGTCATGGCCTGAATGCCGTACTCGCCGAACGCAACCGTCGTACCACCCTTGGCCATACCGCGGCGCTTGGGGTGGTGCTGCTTGCGGTGCTTGACCCTGCGGGGGATCAGCATTTCGGTCAGGCCTCCGTTCCGGTGCTCTCAGCAGCCGGAGCGGCGGCGGGAGCGTCGGCCTTGGGGGCCTCGGCAGCCGGCGCGGACTGCTGCTGCGGCTTGCGACCGCGACCGCCACGCTCGCCACCACGGCCACCACGGGCCGGGCGGTCGTTGCCACCACGGGCCGGGCGGTTGCCGGCACGGGCAGCGGCGTTCTCGGCGCGGACCTCGGCGATGTTCTTGACGTCGCCCTTGTAGATCCAGACCTTCACGCCGATGCGGCCGAAGGTCGTCTTGGCCTCGAAGAAGCCGTACTCGACGTTCGCGCGGAGCGTGTGCAGCGGCACACGGCCCTCGCGGTAGAACTCCGAGCGGGACATCTCGGCGCCGCCGAGACGGCCACCACACTGGATCTTGATGCCCTTGGCGCCCGCCTTCATCGCCGACTGCATGCTCTTACGCATGGCGCGGCGGAAGGAGACGCGGGAGGACAGCTGCTCGGCAACGGCCTGGGCCACGAGCTGAGCGTCGACCTCGGGGTTCTTGACCTCGAGGATGTTCAGCTGGACCTGCTTGCCCGTGAGCTTCTCGAGGTCGCCGCGGATGCGGTCGGCCTCGGCGCCACGGCGGCCGATGACGATGCCGGGACGCGCGGTGTGGATGTCCACCCGCACGCGGTCACGGGTGCGCTCGATCTCAACCTTCGAGATACCGGCGCGCTCCATGCCGGACGTCATCATCCGACGGATGGCGACGTCTTCCTTGACGTAGTCCTTGTACAGCTTGTCGGCGTACCACCGGGACTTGAAGTCCGTGGTGATGCCGAGCCGGAACCCGTGCGGGTTTACCTTCTGGCCCATTACCGGGTTCCTTCCTTGCTGCTGACGACCACGGTGATGTGGCTGGTCCGCTTGCGGATCCGGTAGGCACGGCCCTGGGCACGCGGACGGAACCGCTTCAGGGTCGGGCCCTCGTCGACGAACGCCTCGCTGATGAACAGCGAAGAGGCGTCCGTGTGGTCGTAGTTGTGCGCGGCGTTGGCGATGGCGCTGTCCAGCACCTTGCCAACCGGCACGCTCGCGGCCTGCGGGGCGAAACGCAGGACCGCCTGAGCCTCCGTGGCGTCCATGCCACGGATAAGGTCCACCACGCGGCGGGCCTTCATGGGCGTGACGCGGATGTACCGCGCTTGGGCCCTGGCTTCCATGGTTGTCCCTTCAGTGTCTGACACGTTCGTCATAGTCGTTCCACCCCGCGTTAGCGGCGCTTCGACTTCCGGTCGTCCTTGACGTGGCCGCGGAAGGTGCGAGTCGGCGAGAACTCGCCGAGCTTGTGGCCGACCATCGACTCGGTGACGAACACCGGGATGTGGGTCTTGCCGTTGTGCACCGCGATCGTGTGGCCCAGCATGGCCGGGACGATCATCGAGCGACGGGACCAGGTCTTGATGACGTTCTTGGTGCCTGCCTCGTTCTGTACGTCCACCTTCTTGATCAGGTGGTCGTCGACGAAGGGCCCCTTCTTGAGACTGCGCGGCATCTAAACCCGCTCCTAGCGCTTCTTGTTCGTCTTGCGGCGGCGGACGATGTACTTGTTGCTCGCCTTCTTGGGAGAACGAGTACGACCCTCCTTCTGACCCCACGGCGAGACCGGGTGGCGACCACCGGAGGTCTTGCCCTCACCACCACCGTGCGGGTGGTCGACCGGGTTCATGGCGACACCGCGGACGGTCGGGCGGACGCCCTTCCAGCGCATGCGGCCGGCCTTGCCCCAGTTGATGTTCGACTGCTCGGCGTTGCCGACCTCGCCGACAGTGGCGCGGCAGCGGACGTCGACCAGGCGGATCTCGCCGGACGGCATACGCAGGTGGGCCATGGAGCCCTCCTTCGCCAGCAGCTGCACGGAGGCACCCGCGGAGCGGGCGAACTTCGCGCCGCCGCCGGGCCGCAGCTCGATGGCGTGGATGGTCGTACCGACCGGGATGTTGCGCAGCGCCAGGTTGTTGCCGGGCTTGATGTCGGCGGCCGGGCCGTTCTCGACACGGTCGCCCTGGTTCAGGCCACGCGGCGCGATGATGTAGCGCTTCTCGCCGTCCGCGTAGTGCAGAAGGGCGATACGCGCGGTGCGGTTCGGGTCGTACTCGATGTGCGCGACCTTGGCCGGCACGCCGTCCTTGTCGTGACGACGGAAGTCGATCACTCGGTAGGCGCGCTTGTGGCCACCGCCCTGGTGGCGAACGGTCACACGACCGGCGTTGTTACGGCCGCCCTTGCTGTGCAGGGGGCGGACCAGCGACTTCTCCGGCGTGGACCGCGTGATCTCGACGAAGTCGGCGACGCTGGAGCCACGACGGCCCGGAGTCGTCGGCTTGTACTTGCGGATACCCATTTCTCAGTCCTCGTCCGATATTCGGACGATCCGGACCTCCGTCAGGAGGTCGGACCGCCGAAGATGTCGATACGGTCGCCCTCGGCGAGGGTCACGATGGCGCGCTTGGTGTCCTTGCGCTTGCCGAAACCGGTGCGGGTGCGCTTGCGCTTGCCCTGGCGGTTGATCGTGTTGACCCCGGTGACCTTGACCGAGAAGACCGCCTCGACGGCCTGCTTGATCTGGGTCTTGTTCGCGCGCGGGTCGACGACGAACGTGTACTTGTTCTCGTCCAGCAGCGCGTAGCTCTTCTCGGAAACGACCGGCTTGACCAGAATGTCACGCGGGTCCGAGAAGGTCTTGCTGGTGATCGTGGCCTCGGACATCAGGCCTCGCTCCCTTCAGTGTCGTTGGCGGCCTTGGGGCCGGACACGAAGGACTCGAAGGCGGCCTTGGTGAAGACCACGTCGTCGGAGACGAGCACGTCGTACGTGTTCAGCTGGCCCGGCTCCAGGATGTGCACCTGGGGCAGGTTGCGGGCGGACAGCCACGCGGCCTCGTCGGCGCGGTCGACGACCAGGAGCAGGTTCTTGCGCTCCGAGATCTTGCCGAACAGCGTCTTGGCGGCCTTGGTGGAAGCCGCACCCTCGACCACGCCGGAGACGACGTGGATGCGGGAGTGACGGGCCCGGTCGGTGAGGGCACCGCGCAGGGCGGCGGCCTTCATCTTCTTCGGGGTCCGCTGCGAGTAGTCACGCGGCACGGGGCCGTGGACGACGCCACCGCCGGCGAACTGCGGCGCACGGGTCGAACCCTGGCGGGCGCGGCCGGTGCCCTTCTGGCGGTAAGGCTTCTTGCCACCACCACGGACTTCGCCGCGGGTCTTGGTCTTGTGCGTGCCCTGACGGGCAGCGGCCAGCTGCGCGACGACGACCTGGTGGATCAGCGGAACGCTGACCTTGGCATCGAAGATCTCCGAGGGGAGCTCGACGCTACCGGCCTTGTCGCCAGCGGGCGAAAGGATGTCAATGGTGCTCATCGTTACCTCAGGCCCCCTTGGCCGCGGTACGGACCAGGACGAGGCCGCCGTTCGGACCGGGAACTGCGCCCTTGATGAGCAGCAGGCCCTTCTCCGCGTCAACGGCGTGGACGGTCAGGTTCTGGGTGGTGACCCGCTCGTTGCCCATACGGCCCGCCATGCGGAGGCCCTTGAACACACGGCCCGGGGTGGCGCAGCCACCGATGGAACCGGGCGAGCGGTGCTTGCGCTGGGTGCCGTGACCGGCGCCGAGGCCCTTGAAGTTGTGACGCTTCATGACACCGGCGAAGCCCTTGCCCTTGCTCTTGCCCGTGACGTCGACCTTGACGCCGGACTCGAACACCTCGGCAGTGATCTCCTGGCCGAGCGTGTACTCGCTGGCGTCGGAGGTACGGAGCTCCACCAGGTGGCGGCGCGGGGTCACGTCGGCCTTGGCGAAGTGGCCCTTGAGGGGCTTGTTCACCTTGCGCGGGTCGATCTCGCCGAAGGCGATCTGGACCGACTCGTAGCCGTCGGTGTCGTTCGTGCGGACCTGGGTGACGACGTTGGGGCCGGCCTTGACGACGGTGACCGGGACGACACGGTTGTTCTCGTCCCAGACCTGAGTCATGCCGAGCTTCTCGCCCAGGATGCCCTTGATCTGCTTAGCCATCTCGCGCGTCACCTCAGAGCTTGATCTCGATGTCGACGCCCGCCGGCAGGTCGAGACGCATCAGCGAGTCAACCGTCTTCGGCGTGGGGTCGAGGATGTCGATGAGGCGCTTGTGCGTCCGCATCTCGAAGTGCTCGCGCGAGTCCTTGTACTTGTGCGGCGACTTGATGACGCAGTACACGTTCTTCTCAGTGGGCAGCGGCACCGGGCCCGCGACCGACGCACCAGTGCGGGTCACCGTCTCGACGATCTTCTTCGCCGAGGAGTCGATGACCTCGTGGTCATAGGCCTTGAGCCGAATGCGGATCTTCTGTCCCGCCATGGCTTCCTGTCTTCCTAGTCTCGTAACGCTCTGGAACCCGATGCGTTCGCGTTCTCCTCCGACCCCCGCGGTCGGGCGTGTCGCATCCCCTCTACGAAGATCTCCCGAAGGATTTCCCAACCAAGGGTTTGCGGGCCTGAAGACCGCGAGCCGGGGGCGAACACCCACCGGGTGCCTGGTCGGCGCCCCGCTGACACTTCCCGGAAGATTCCCGTACGTCCACCCCTGATCAGGGGTGACGAGTACTGTGGGACTCGCTTCCGGTCCTCCCGACGGGAGGCGCGCAGCATCGACACTCAACCGAGCAACCCGGACAGTCTGCCATACGGGGCACGGAGCACGCCAATCGAGCCGAAGAGCGTACCCGGCCGGGTTTGCCTGTCAAACGGCGGCGCGCGGAAGCGTCCGACAAGGGCGGCACTCCCGCCCATCCGCTTGTCCCACCGGTCCCGCAACCCGCGCGGCGATGCCTTCGTCACGCCCATGACCGATGTCGCGTGATCGACCGTGATCGACCTGGATGACGGGATCGTCGGCGAGGCCGTGCGTCCCCGTGCGTCCCCGCGGTGTCACCAGCAAGGCAGCCGCTGTGCGCGCGGCCCTACCAGCGGATCGCGGCCCTCGCCCAGCATGAGGGCCGGACGACCCTCCACCACGACTGCGACCTCGACCTGATCACCGGGATCACCGGCCGGTGGACACGACGGGTCGCCGAGCCCGGCACGGCCGACTGAGCCCGGGCGGCTCATGAGGACGAGCAGGCCGACGTGGCCTTCGCGCCGTCTCTTCGCCGCACGACCCGCCGGTCACTGGCCCACCTCATGACGGTCGCGTACGCCCACTCCACCAGCAGCGCTCCTCCCGCCCGCGTCCTTGCCCGCCCGCCTCGCGGCGTCAGTCCGTTGCGCGTCCGGCTGCGCCGGCCGACTGCGGGTGCCGGACCGGTCCGGATCCCTCGCCGAGGGAGGCAGGCCGACCCGTCGGACGCGCTCACCCATGCGGGTGAACATCTTCAACTCGACCGCATTTTCAGCCGTGTTGCCTGCCTACCCTCGCCACGAGACACGTCTCGGCATACGCATCAGGCATATGCCGTGCTCAGTCCGCACAGCCACAGGGATTCACATGGTCAGTTCGCCCCACGAGGCGATGCACCGCATCTTCCAGGAGTACCCAGGGCTCTTCTCCCGGGTCTCCGAGGTGCTCGGCGTCGCTTTCGCCCCGCCCACCTCCGTGACCGTCCTCCCCACCGACCTCACCGAGACCCAGCCCGTCGAGCGCCGTGTCGACACCCTCTTACGCCTCGACACGGAGGACGACGGGGCCTTTCTCCTCGCGGTCGAGGCGCAGGGCAAGAAGGACCCGGCCAAGCCCGCAAGCTGGGCGTACTACGTGTCGTATCTGCACACGAAGTACCGTCTGCCGCCCGTGCTGCTCGTCGTGTGCCAGGACCGCGCGACAGCCGAATGGGCGGCCCGGCCCACCCACATCGGCCCCTCGCAGTGGCCCGCGCTCACCCTGCGCCCGCTCGTGGTGGGCCCGCACAACATGCCGGTGATCACCAACATCGCCGATGCCCGCAAGGACCCCGCCATGGCGACGCTGGCCGCGATCACGCACGTGGAAGACCCGGACATCGGTGCCATACTCAAGGCAGTCTCCGGCGCCCTGCGCGACACACCTCAAGACCTCTCGTACACCCTCGCCGAACTCATCGCACAAGGCCTGGGCAGGCGCCCGGCCGCACAACAATGGAGGCAGTTGATGGCCGTGGACCTGTCCTTCTTCACGTCACCCATCTCGGAAGAAATCCGGGATGAGGGCCGAGCGGAAGGCCGCACCGAAAGCCGAGCCGAGGACGTCCTGCTCGTCCTGGAGCAGCGCGGCCTGGACGTCTCCGAGCCGGCCCGCGACCGGATCACCGGGTGCACCGACCCCGAGATCCTGCGCCACTGGCTCGCACGCGCCGTCACAGCCCCCTCCACGGAGGCAATCTTCACGACG